>WQZG01000131.1 GCA_009780855.1 Treponema sp. | reverse complement strand
CAGCCTTGGGAAAATAAAACTTTTCCATAACGGGCGGCTCATAATAAGGGAACGTTCGGTCCCGTAGTCATCGCCGAATGAAATACCGTCAGCGCCGGCGGCAATTGCACGGTTAACAAGAACAGAATCCCATTCAATGATTTTGTCCGCAAGCTCGTGTATGTAAGGCTCATCCGAAATAATATCCATAAGGACATCCGCCTCCGGCCGCAGGGAAATCATTTTTTCATATAGACTGCCGCAGCCAGCGGAATGGTAGAAGGCATTGGCCGGCGTATCAATACCGGCCGCGGGAGTCTGGGCCGTAACCGTAGCTTGAGCCGGAGCAGGCGTAAACTCCGGGACTTTATAGGTTTTTATCTTTGAAGCATCGGCGAGCGGATACTCCAGCGGTATGCCCCACACACCGTAGATACGATATTCCCTAAGCGTACCCCATTCATCGCGTATAAAGGCGTGGTACTTACCTTCGCTGTCCAGATCCTGCGCGGAAAGTTTTGGAATTTCCATTCTTTTAAACGGCGAAAAATCCCCTTCCATTTCTCTGTAAAGCCGGTTGAGTTTTTCTCCATGCTCATAATAACCGACAGGACTATAATAATACTGAACCGGTACCTTGTCGGGTTTCTTAAATTTAATAGCAGCCTTAACGCGTTCTTTGGAAGTCATTTGATATCAAGCCAAAAGAACAATGTCCTTGCTAATCAGCATTGTGATTATATCAATAAACCAGCCAATGCCAAAAACACCGCCGGTAATAATCCACAAAATTCCGATAATTAATTTACCGCGTAAAATACGGTTAACTCCCTGTATCACCGGATCCAGAAAAATCGTCAGCACCAGGCAGGGTATCCAGCCCAGGCTGTCAATTGCCGTTTGTCCCATAATATTACTCCTTTGGTTTAATTTCAGTATGACCCATATTTCTTGACTGTATCGACAATTGCCCTGTATCCATCCAGGGTAACTGTATTCGGTATAGAGTGGTCCGACGAAAAAATATACCCGCCGTTTTCCTTGAGTATGGGCAGGTGTTCCTCGATATAAGGTATTACTTTTTCAGGTTTGTCCAGCAGCAGCGCGTCGGTGCCGCCGTGGAAGACCAGCTTGTCTCCATATTTGGCTTTGAGGCCTTTTATGTCCATACCTGCCTTGATTTCGATCGGGTTGAGCGCGTCAAGGCCGATCTCTGCCAGATGGGGAACAAACTTCATTATGTTGCCGCAGGAATGGAGATGGGCCTTGATGCCGTGGTTGTGTGCCCAGTCAATCGCGCGTTTGTGGACCGGCTTGAGAAGTTCAACGTAAAGGTCTTCGGAAAAAAAAGTGCGGTTCTTGTAACCCATGTCGTCGTACCAGAAGATGGTGTCGAACCGGTAGCCTTCATCCCAGATCATGTCGTAGTGGGCGATTGTGCGATCGAGGTAGGTGTTTACCATGTCAGAGAACCATTCGGGATTTTCCAGCATGGAGACAAGGACAGTCTCGGTGCCCGCCATCCAGGAGTGCAGTACATCAAAACCAAACCAGAAAACGCCTTCGATCCAGCGGCCTTCCGACTGCCAAAGCGGCATTGTTGCTTTGAGGCGATCCCAGTTGATGCGGTCACGCGACACTGTCATACGCGCTTTGGCTTCTTCCCATTTTTCCGGAGTGTTGACTTTGTAGTCCAAAAACTCCGGCGTGGAATCCGCGGTCTTGAAATTTTTAAGGGTCACTCCCCATTCGGTAGTGTTAATTATATAATCCGGAGTTTCTTCAATAATCTTTTTTTCGTACATCGGGCTTATGTCCGGGCGTATGGTTTCGAATTTATCGACATTGAAAAAATCCCGCCAGTCAGCGTCCGCAGGCATCCCTTCCCTCTTCCACCGGGCCAGTGTTCCTGCCCAGGGTGAATCGGTAATCGGGACGCGGTCGGCTTCCCGGTGTTCGAACATACGTTTGACACGTTCTTTTGAAGTCATTTATACCTCCGGACTATTTTTTGAATTAATCCTGTTTATATACGTTTACATGTTTTCCAGGAACGCTGTATACCCCTTGTAGGTCATGTACAAATCAATTTTGCTTATAATCTCAAACGGTGAATGCATTGAAAGCACCGCGATTCCGCAGTCAAGGACTTCCATCCCCAGTTTGGCCATAAGATGGGCGATGGTGCCGCCGCCGCCCTTGTCAACCTTGCCCAGTTCGCCGAACTGCCAGGGAATATTGTTGTCGTCCATAATGCGCAGAACTTTTGAAATGTACTCCGCGTTGGCGTCGCTGGCGCCGACTTTTCCGCGGCTGCCTGTATACTTGGTCAGCACAAGACCCTTCCCAAGATAGCAGGCGTTCTTTTTTTCAAAAACACTTGCGTAGGTCGGATCGAAACCGGCTCCCACGTCCGCGGAAAGCATACATGAGTTTTCAAAACATTTTCTTTGATCGGCCATGCTCTCCCCACAAAGTGAATTAATAAAATTTTCAATATTGAATGACTGAGCGCCCGTGTTGCCGGCGGACCCGATTTCTTCCTTGTCCGACAGATAACAGATCAGGGTTTTTGCCGGCGGAGTTTTTTTGGAAGCCGCGCCGATTATGGCCATCAATGCCGGGTACCCGCAGCAGCGGTCATCGTGTCCGTAAGAGCCGATCATGCTGCGATCCAGTCCGACGTCCCTTGCCTTGTGGGCCGGCACAAATTCGATTTCGGCACTGGCAAAATCTTTTTCTGTAACATTATATTTTTTATTCAGCAATGAGAGTACGTTTAGTTTTACTTTTTCTTTTACTTTCTCGTCTTTATACGGAATTGATCCGACAAGGACATCAAGATCCTCGCCTTCGATAAATTCGGCGGCCTTCTTCTGCATTTGATCCGCGGACAGGTGGGGCAGCAGATCGGTGATTGTAAAAACCGGATCGCCTTCTTCCTCGCCCAGACGGATTTCCTGCTTTTCTCCCTTTTTATTTACAAAGACTCCGTGCATTGCCAGAGGCAGGGCGGTCCACTGGTATTTTTTAATTCCGCCGTAATAATGCGTATCAAGAAGGGCAAAGCCAGTCTCTTCGTAAAGGGGATTCTGTTTGAGATCAAGCCTGGGCGAATCAATATGGGCGCCCAGAATATTTACCCCGCCGGTTGCCGGTTTGCTGCCGATTACCGCGCAAATTATCGACTTGCCCCTGATGTTCTTAAAAATCTTGTCGCCGGGGCCGGTTTTTTTTCCGTCAAGTTCATCAACACTCACAAAGCCCTTTTTAGTGAGCAATGCCGCGGCTTCCCCTGCGAACTCCCTCTCGGTTTTTCCCAAATCCAGAAATTTTTTATAACCAACTGAAAATTCTTCGATTTCTTTTTCAGTTTTGGAATCCGTCTTCTCCCAGCAAATCGCAGGAGTAAAAGTAAGATTATCTGATAGCAGCTGCCCTTCGGTCTTGGTTTCTTTGGCCATAGAATTTCTCCTTTAAGGCAGGATATACTTTTTCCCATGAATATTCGAGTACGCTACGCTCCGTCCCCCACAGGGAACCAGCACATAGGCGGGATAAGAACCGCGCTTTTCAATTACCTCTTTGCCAGACACAATGGCGGTAAATTCATCCTCCGCCTGGAAGATACCGACCGCGCCCGCAGCAAAGATCGTTATGTTAAAAATCTCTACGATACATTTGACTGGCTGGGTTTCCGCTGGGACGAAGGCCCGGACACGGGCGGTCCCTTCGCTCCGTACATACAGTCACAGCGCAGTGAACTGTATAAAAAATACGCGGATGAATTAATCGCAAAAGGCGCAGCTTATTATTGTTTTTGTACCGCGGAAAGAATCGACGCTGTCCGCAAAGAACGCGAAGCAGCACATTCATCAGAATCCGGCTACGACCGGTTCTGCAGAAACATACCGGCACAGGAAGCGGCCAGCCGTGCGGCAGCCGGTGAGGCGCACACCATACGTCTCAAAATTCCGCTGGCAAAAGACGGAGAAGCCGATCCGGTAACAAAATTTTTCGATCACAGCCTTGGAAACATTGAATGGAAAAACGCGGACATTAATCCCGATCCGGTTTTGCTTAAATCCGACGGCTTCCCAACTTACCACCTCGCGAATGTAGTGGATGATCACCTGATGGAAATTTCGCATGTAATGAGGGCCCAGGAATGGCTGCCATCAACTCCGATACACGTAATCATGTACAGGGCCTTTGGCTGGGAACACCCGGAATATTGCCACCTTCCAATGGTAATGGGCCTTGACGGAAAAAAACTATCCAAGCGCCACGGTTCCACTTCGATTGACGAGTTCCGCTCTTCCGGTTATCTGCCCGAGGCGCTTCTCAACTATGTAGCCATGGTCGGCAATTCCTACGAAGAAGGATCGCGTGTCAATACACACGCAGAGATTTATACACTGGACGAACTTTCGCAGTATTTCAGCATGGAAAAACTCAACAAGGCGCCTGCGATCTTTGACTACAAAAAACTGCAATGGTACAACGGCCAGTATATAAGAATGAAAAGCGATGATGAACTGGCAAGCCTTAGTCTGCCTTACGCGATAAACCAGGGCCTGTTCGGCGGTATAGGCGCCGAGCCTGACGCAGCGCAAAAAAAACTTTACACGCAGGCCATTCCCCTGGTTAAAGAACGGGCGGATTTTTTAAAAGAAATTCCGGAGAAACTTAATTATCTTTTTGCCGAACCGCCCCTGCCGCCCAAAGAAGAATTTTTTCCAAAAAAGTTCGATTGTGCCGCGACAGTTGAACTATTAAAAAAGGGCCTCCAGTTGATCAACATCCTTGCTCCGGCGTCAAATGACGCAGAAGCTGAGGAACTGACAAAGGCCTTTGCCGAAAAAGAAGGACTTAAACTCGGCGACCTGATGATGCCGCTCCGCGTCGCGATAACAGGCGCCCGTGTAAGCCCTCCCCTCTTTGGGAGCCTGCGCCTGCTTGGAAAAGAAAAGTCATTGGCAAGAACGCAAAAGGCGCTGGATTATTTAGCGTAATCAGGTAATTTAACGCCAGGAAATTACCTGTGAAGAATTTTACCACTAACCGCACGAACCAACGCGAACGTAAATGAAGAATTTAAGAAGAGTTCTCACGGAGCTCACAGAGCTCACGGAGTTGCACGGAGAATTACAGAGGAAAGAAGAAATTTTAACAATTATTATTATTGATTATTAATCATGGGATAAAAATCAATTACTGAATGTGTATAAAAATCTATATCAAGGGGGTACTTGATTTGAAAAACAGTTGGGTTTTTTGAACCTGTCGGGGTTAACATTACTCTTTTTATGGAATCAATATCCAATGGTTTTGCCAGATATGCGAAATCCAGATAATACAGATATTCTTTAACAAAAGATAAATATTTTTTTGCAGAAAAATTATTATTATTTTGCAATCTGATAAATCTTAAATTTAAAAAAATATTTTTATCTGCAGATAATACAGCGCCAAATTCTACAGCATTTAATGGAATATTATTATAAGTTGGTATAACTCCAAATTGTCCGTCAACAAAAATCCATTTTTTTAAATCAAACAGGTAAACTTCAGTTACAACATGCCCCGCGCCATATTCTCTTGACTCAACATCAGCAGTTTTTAAAGCAAGTTTACGTGATGGTATTCCCAACGCGGTCAAACATCCATATATTACAATCCCATATTCGACACACCGGAATTGTTTATTATTTTCAACTACTTCATCCAAAATGAAAAGCGGATCATTTTTTTCAGGCTGATTCAATCCATCGTGATGCCATAAATTTGATACCCATTTGGTTACTTCCAATACTTTATCAAAATCGTTATTACATAATGAAACTAATTTATCAAGCTTATACTTGTTTTTTAATTTATTTAAATAATCTTCATTAAAAAACGACAATGTCCCAATCTCAAAATCATTATTACTTTCATATGAGTAATTTGGATTATTAATGACAAAATTATTGTTTTCAAATAAATTCATTTTATTATTTTTCTCCAAAAACTGCTGTCCCGAAAAACTGGCTGTAAACTGCGGGTATTTGCCTTCCTCCGGAAGCTGATACAACATCCGCTCCGGTACGTCTGAAAATTTCGCTTACATCAAGACCGGGAGTTACAAGGTTATTTAATAACTGGGATGTAAACAGGCCATTGCGGCCTGTACCGTCTGATGCTGTGGAACCTGCACTGGTGGCAAAAACGATAATGCTTTTTGCAGGCTGGCGGCCAATGATGGTAAGTCCGCGGCTGCCGGAACGGGCCCACCCAAAAGGATTATCGCGACAGGCGTCAAGTACAACAACATTTAACGCATTCCCTGCATCATTTAACTCATCAAGCATTATCTGCACCGAAACAGCACGGCCCTTTAAATAATTTTCATCCGGAATATTTGCGTCAACGGGAATAAGGAAATTTTCCCCGTTCGATTGGACCCCATGACCTGCATAAAAAATAAAACTATATGAATTTTCGGAGACGGAAAGCCTGTTCTTTAACCGGATAACGGCGCTGTCCATTTGCTCCTGGCTTGCATTAATCAGTTTATCAACAACAAAGCCCAGGTTTTGCAGCACTGCGGTCATGTCATTCGCATCGTTGACAGGATTAGTCAGGCGGCTAATGTTACTGTATGCCCCATTGCCTATAACCAGGGCATACTTTTGTACAACGGAAACATTTTGCGTAACAGAATTATTGGACGGGATAATAATCGGATTTGACGCAGGTGCAGCAGGAACAGAAGCAATAGGAGCAGGAGTTTGCTCCGCAGCAGGAAATGCTGTCTGAACAATGGCCGGCATCTGCCGGGTTCCCGGAATCTTCCGCGATACCATGGTTATTTGATTGCGTATATAGTCAAACCACAAATCGGATTCAGAATTTTCCCTGAGTACTTTATAAAAAGAAGCAGGATCGCTGATGGAAATGCCGTTAATTCCGGTAATCAGATCGCCTCGCTGCAGATCGATTGCTGCCGCTGGAGTTTGGGCATAAATCTGTTCAATATAAACGCCTTTTGCATTATTGGCTAAATTCAGGCTTGTTGTATATATTGCATCGGTTAGCGGTAAAACAGTAAGCCCCGGCCACATGTTTGGGTTATCACCGGCGGTGCCAGTCAGGGTATCAAGTTTTACAGTGAAATTTAACTGTAAACTGTCACGAATTAAGTTTAACATCACATTATCACCGGGCAGTTTATTTTTAATGATCTGGGTCAATGAAGCTGCATTTTGGACTTCATTTCCGTCAATTGATGTGATAAAATCTCCAGGCCGGATTCCGGCATTTTCTCCGGGTGAATTATGAAATACTTGCGAGACGAAAGCTCCATTCAGGAGATCCAATCCCATTGCAGTCTTTAAATACATATTGGGTTCAATTAAGCTGACTCCAAACCAGCCAGCACTGAATACAGGATTCCAGCTTTTGGTATTCCAGTTTGAATTTGGATTATTCTGCTGAAAATCATTGCGAACCTGTTCATAAAATTTATCGTAATCCAGGGTCCAGTTGTTTGAGGTATTAACAACTTTCCAGTTTAATAATCCCAGATTATTAACAACACCATACCTTATACTGAAAGTTCTGTTCCTGGATATCGGATAATTAAAAGTCATTGCAGCATTATCAGAACTTAAAAACAATAAACTGGAAATAATATAATCTCCGGCAGGAATTTTTACTGAAGAGAAACTGCCGTTAATGCCTGAAGACATTGAATAAGTTTGATTAGTTGAGAAATTGTTGATTTTAATTTCTATTCCTGAATATCGTTTACCATTCAGCCAGGCTTGTGTTCCGGTATAACCTATACCTTCATAATTAATTTCGCCGATAACCAATGTTTGATTATTATTGTCTACATTAGGTATGGAAGCACAGCCAATAAATAAATTAATAATAATAATGAAAAATATGCTCATAAATTTCATTTTCATATAATTTTCCTTGATATTTTTATCTCATTATATAATTATTTTATTTGATTTACAATATAACGAATTTTCTTCTTCAATTTTCTCTCTTCCCATCCGTGTCCTTAGGAACTGTTAAGAAATAACATTTACAACTATTCATATTAATCTTTTCGGGGTGATATTGTATAATTCCATTCTCCGTGGAATTTATGAGGTTTGAGTTTAATTGCATCAAACTCCTCGT
>WQZG01000130.1 GCA_009780855.1 Treponema sp. | reverse complement strand
ATTCTTCCTCCTGACTCATCTTACAAGGGGGACATTTCTATTGAACGCAGGGGGACATTTCTACTGAACGGAAACAGGGGACATTTCTATTGCATGGCGACACCTGTGAGTAAAAGCGGTTGACATAATTTTTTGTATTTTGTATAGTATAGTTGTCTTAGGTAATGAATTGGGTGCGGCGCGCTGGTCTGGCTAAAGCCAGCCCGCAATTAAGGCAGCAAGAGCATTTATTAGCGCCTGGGCCTGCCGATTTGTAAAATTAACGCCGCTTGACGCGGCGCTAATAATTGGCCACCTTAGCTCAGTTGGTAGAGCAGCAGACTGAAAATCTGCGTGTCTGGAGTTCAATTCTCCGAGGTGGCAAGCATGACTCAAGTAACCATACCCGTATCAGATTCCATATTAATTTCCTTAAATATGCAAGCCGGTGAGTTAGCCTTCTCTATGCGTAAAGAATTTGTTTTAAAGCTATTCCAGGATGGAAAACTTACCCTTGCTCAAGGAGCTGATTTTTGCGGTATGAATATATATGATTTTATTTCAACTGTTTCTCAAGCGGGAATCCCGATTATAAATTATAGCATTGAGGACGTGGATAAAGAAGTGACGCTGCTAAATGCTGATTGTTAGTGACGCATCACCTATTATCGCTTTAGCAATATGTAATAAGCTTGACCTTCTTGATAAATTATTTAATCGTGTATATTCCCCAGGCAGTTTTAAACGAATTATCAGTTCCTTACAAACCGAAAGCCAGGGAAATAACTGAATGGGCAAACGGCAAGGTAATTCCGGTAAAGAACCAATCTGTCATAACGGCTCTTTCCATGAATCTGGATCCCGGAGAATCAGAAGCCATGGCGCTTTACTGGGAAACCGGAGCTGACTTCCTGCTTATAGATGAGAAGCGAGGCCGTATTATTGCCCAGAGAAATAATATCAGAACCATCGGGACATTAAGTATCCTGTTATCATCCAAACAAAGAGGATTTATCACCTTGGTTAAACCGTTTCTGGAATTGTTGGCCGAAAACGGTTTCCGTATTTCTGATATTTTGTATCAACAGATTCTGAATAGAGCCGGGGAATTGTAAAACTGAACTCCGTATAATTTTTGCGTCTTTTTTTAGTTAGAACAATTTGCCAAATTTTATGCTTATCTGTGGACAGTTCCTGCAATTTAATAACAACCTTTTTTATCCGGGGAGTTGTCTCGGCCGCTGCCGGTGTTCAATTCACTTATTGAAAAAATTCTATCTTGCTTTTACGATGTAACAATGGTTACATTGATGTTTTAAATAACAAGAGATAAAAATAACCAAAACAGCAAACGCAATGGAAAAAATTTTTGCCCCGCCAAAGGACAAGCTAAGGCTGACCGCCTATGTATTTAAATATCCCAAACAATTCTGGCTGCAGGCCGCCGGCGGTATCGTTTACAATACGGTTATAGTATTCGGCGCAATTTTTTTGGGTAAAACAATAGACGCCGCCAATCTTGTGTACAGGGGCGAAGCCGGGCTTTCATTATTTTATATTAACCTGTTCTCGTTTCTTGGGTTTACATTAATTTTCCAGCTCGCCAGGTATTTTAAGCGTTTCTACATGCGTGTAATTACCAATTTAATGAACTGCGACATCCGGGCCGGGCTGTTATCTTCATTATTCAATATGCCAATGTCTGAGCTAGGTCAGGAAAAAGTCGGTGATATGATGAGCCGTATGATCGGCGATGTGGAGCAGGTCAGTGCTTCTGTGCAAACCACTATAACCGAGATGTGGGATACAGCGCTGCTGATGATTTCATATTTTGTTGCCTGCATGGTATACAGCCCCAAAATTACCCTTCTGGCATCTATTCCCATTCCGGTTGTAATTTTTCTCGCGCAGATTATCAGAACACCCCTGTATAAACTTTCACAAAAGTCGCGTAAAGCCGCGTCAGGCATTAATGTCCATTTACAGCACAATGTATCCGGCATCGCCCTTCTTCGTC
This sequence comes from Treponema sp., assembly GCA_009780855.1. Classification (GTDB taxonomy): domain Bacteria; phylum Spirochaetota; class Spirochaetia; order Treponematales; family Breznakiellaceae; genus WQZG01. The sequence goes on along the minus strand of WQZG01000130.1, from coordinate 6,187 downwards.
TTTTTGGATTGGAAACTGCCGGCAGCGGGAAATTTGAAAAGCTTCTTGATGAACAATTAAAATGGAATATTTCTTTTTCCGCATTACAGGGCGGCGCAGCGCCGATGTACATTCTGCTGGCAACTTGCGGAATCATTCTTGTAGTCGGTTTGGGCGGTGAGTATGTAGTCGGCGGCAAGTGGACAATAGGGATGTTTACTGCCTATCTGAGCATGTTCACGGCCATGGCCGTACGGACAAATTCAGCCGGAAGGGTCATGAACACATGGCACGGCGCAAAAGCTTCGTGGGACAGGATATGCGAGAAATTAAGTACATTGGGGGCAGAAAAAAATTCCCGGCAGGTTTTGGTATCTTCGCATGATAATGGGCTGCAAATAAATGCGCCGCAAAAAAGCGAGCCGGTCCTGGAAGTAAAATCCCTTTCTTTCCGTTACCCGTTTACCGATGAAAATTGTCTCACTGATATTTCATTTACCGCGGAAAAGGGTGAAATTGTCGGTGTCACAGGACCGGTAGGTTCAGGTAAATCCGCCCTCGCAGCCGCTTTGTCAGGGCTATACCCCTGCAGCGGAGTTGTCAATATTAACGGTATTCCCTTAAACATGCTGGGTGATACACGCAGTTCAATAATTACCTATATGGATTCCGAACAATTTGTTTTTTCCGACAATGTCACCTTTAACGTAACACTTGACCGCGCAGGCGGTGATATTTTTAAAGCACTGTCTCTGGCTTCCATGAACTACGATATCAGCGTTTTTGAAAACGGTATGGACACAAGGCTGATGGAGCGGGGCGTCCGGATATCCGGCGGTCAGCGGCAGCGGATTTCTCTTGCCCGCGCATGGTACGGTGATTCAAAAATCCTGCTTCTGGACGACCCGTTTTCCGCTATCGACGTAATGATGGAAAAGAAGATCATGGAAAACATACGGGCAGGGATCGGCGGGCGAATTGTAATACTCTTTTCCCACAGGCTTTCTACTTTTGACCTGACAGACGAGGTTCTTGTAATCGAAAAAGGCCGTGTCAGCCAGGCCGGTACACATGATGAACTGCTGAACCGGGAAGGGCTTTACAGGACCATTTATCAGGCGCAGAAATTTATGGAACAGACAGGGGCCGTATGAAGAAAAACGGCTTTATCGGCAAAGCTTCAGTTTATGTGCTTAAAAAAAACTGGATCCTGGCTGTACTCCTGCTCGTTATGATTATTATTTCCATGTCCCTCCAGCTCGTTCCGGCTTTTATTATACGCCGTATTATTGACGAAAATTTTTCCAAAGGTATTCTGAAAGGTGTTTGGCTTTTGGCCGCATGGTATCTGGCGGCGCAGGCCGGGACCAATGTTGTTGAATTTTTAAAAGTAATAATTACAACAGTATTGGGACAAAAAATACTCAACAGGCTCCGTATGCTTATGTCTCAGAGGCTGTCCGAGCTCCCGATGAAATATTTTACGAACACTCCTGTGGGCGATGTCATGTCACGGCTTACCACCGATGTTGACGCAATCAATACAATTTTTTCCGCAGGTATAATCGGCGTTGTAACAGACATGTTCAAGATCGGCGGACTGCTTGTATCACTGTACATAATTGCTCCCCAATTGGTATGGCTTGAGGCGGCCGTCGTCCCGCTCGTGTTCCTTATGTCCAATTACTTCCGGAAAAATATTTTCAAGTTTCAGAAACAGGTACGCGCCCGCATCGCAGATATTTATACATTTATACAGGAGTGGCTGCGGGGTATAAGGACTGTAAAAGCGTACTCGCTGGAAAAAAACGGCGAAGCAAAGTTCCGTGAACCGCTTAATAATCATTTGTCCGCAATCAGTTCAATCGCGTTTTATGACAGCTGGTTTCCCTGCGTAATGCAAACTTTAAGAGCGGTTGTCATTGCAGTATCCCTGTGGTTAGCTGCCAAAAATGGTACGGTTTTTTCACTTGCCCTTACCGCCGGATCTCTTGCCGCAATTGCCGACTTAATAGGACGGCTTTTTGCGCCGATTGAAGCCCTTGCGCAGGAGTTTCAGACCATACAGCAGGCAATGGCCGGCATTGCGCGTGTGCGTGAATTCGCCGACGTACCTGTTGAGGAAAGGAAGCACATTGACCAGCCGATCGATGAAACCCGCGGATTGGAAATTACCGGCCTCTCTTTCGCGTATAACAATGTAAGTGTACTAAGTAATATTAATGTAGAATTAAAGACTGGTGAAAAATCGGTTTTTATCGGCAGAAGCGGCGCTGGCAAGACAACCTTAATGAATTTAACAGCCGGCCTTTATCGCCCCATGGAAGGGACTGTCAGAATATGCGGCGCAGATCCTTATACACTGCCTCCCCGGAAACGGCGGCGGCTTTTGGGCGTGGTTCCGCAGATGCCGCAGATCTTTGACGGCACAGTCAGGGAAAACATCACCCTGGGAGACGATACCATTACACAGGATGAAATTGAAGCTGCTGTTGACGCCGTTGGGCTGCGTGAAACGATCGCAGCACTTCCGCAGGGTTTCGATACTGTTATCGGCGAAGGCGCGGCCGGGTTATCAAGCGGTGAGATCCAGCTTTTGTCCCTGGCGCGGGCAATTGCCGCAAACCCAAAGGTATTGCTGCTTGATGAACCGACATCAGGTTTGGATTCGCAAACAGAACAAAAAGTTTTTGCCGCAATAAGGTCAGCGGGAGAAGGCCGGACCATTCTTTCCATCAGCCACAGACTCAGCGGAATTATAGACGCAGATTATGTATACTTAATGGCAAACGGCAAAATTGTTGAGTCAGGCGCCTCTGATGACCTTGAACAGCGGAACGGATGGTATGCCATGTACCAGAAGATAGAGAACGCAGGATGGGATTTTACGTAAAAGAAAAAATTAAATAAAGAGGTAAATTATGAGAGAGACTATTTATTACCAGCGGGGAATGCCCGATCCGATTTATGATGAAAATTTTGTTCTGGACATTGTGCGCAAACATGTACCCGGTGCAAAATCCCTAAAGAGCATTGATGAAGACGGCGGCGAAGGAAGGGTATATGTCGTTGACAATGATATAGTCCTTAAAGTGCAGCGCCCCCAGCAGCTGCGTTCGAGTACCGGTCTTGAAAAGGAAGCGTTTTTTTTAAACCAGGTTGAAAAGCAGACCGATGTCCATTCGCCCCGGGTGCTTGGTTACGGCAAGGAAGGAACCCTTGAGTACCTGGTCATGACACGGATCCACGGCATAAAGGTTGAATACACAAAATTAACACTGAACGAAAAGAACGCTCTTCTTGCAGAACTGGGCAAAGAGCTGCGAAAAATACACACCATGGATCAAACTCCTTTCCGCAGCAGCGGGCTTTTTCCCTGCGATGATCCTCCAGATTTAAAAGAACGGATTAAACGCAGGTATCTGTCTGCCATGTTAAAGAGAAAAGAAATTATAGGCCAAAAAAAAATTGATGAAGCTTCGGCGTTCATGGATAAGGAACTGGCCAATATTGCGGACACTGATACTGATAGTTTTGCCGCCCTGCATGTTAACCCGTACATTTGCCATATCTTTGTTGATGAAAAAACGCACCAATATTCCGGTCTTATTGATTACGGGGATTCCTACATAGGCCATCCGGTTTTTGATATGTGGTACTGGAGCGTAATAAGCAGAAGAAAACTCCTCAAAAGTTATACATTGGAAAAACCTGTCAGTCCGGCCTTCCGAGTAATCTTTGATACTGTAAATGTAATTTCGCAAAAGATTTCTGAAATTTTGCAGGATTGTATAGGCACAGGTAAAATCAATTAACGTAAGTGGTTAATCAATAGGGCGTTTGGTGCCGCCTTAGCTCAACAGGCACAACATTTATCGGTACCGCAGCTGCAGTTTGGTTCTCCTCCGGCCAGCCAGCCTGCAATTATACCGGACGCGCACCCGACGTTTGCGTTTACTGTGATAACGGACATTGGGCAATTTTTTGCACAGGCGCCGCATTCCATACAGCTGTTTTTATCAATGATTACAGCTTTCATGTTTTCAATGGTAAAAACGCCGTGTGGGCAGACTTCTGTACATTTGCCGCAGCCTGTACATTTTTGCGGAAGCAGGTTCAATGTTGAAACATTCTTAAGGTATTTATGCTTCATGATCATTCCTTTATTTTTTAACCAATGAAAGTTTTAATCAATACCAGCACAATGCCTGACGCAAGCAGAAAAATTATGACAGGCATGGCAATTTTGATTTCCTTAATTACACCGGAGTATGAGGTATAAGTGCTTGATCCGGTAAAGTTCAATGCCAGGTATGCGGAGCAGGCAGGCAGTGCGAGCATATATCCTATTCCCAAAAGCAGCATGGGTTGGGTAAACCATCCGAATGCATACACAATACAGGCTGTAATTAAAGCTCCCAAAATCCATCCTTTAAAAGCGAATGCCCTGCCGGGAATAAATGGAAGCAAAACAGGAGTCAAAAAAGTTCCTGTAAGTATGGCGGCTATATATACGATTAAATCTTTAATGCCCAGGGGGCGGGCAGCAAACAGGTTCAGCAGGAATATAACGCCGAATATACTTAATGAAATTTTTGCTGCTTCAGCTATTTCTATGGGCGTCAGGACAATTCTGTCCCGTATGCTGAATTTTACTGTCCGCATATCTTTGCCGGCTCTGTAACCGGCTGAAACAAATTCTTTTATGTCAGCCGCCCGGACCGGACCGTATATAACAGTAAAGCCGGAAAGCCTGGCTACTTCGCGTGCGCTTACGCCGGTCGCTCCCAACTGGGGGACTATTACTGTGCGGTGGCTTACATACCCGCCGAGTCCGGATGTTTTTATCCTGTTTACAAGTTCCTCCGTGCCGAAGGTTCCCTTGCCGGCCGCGCACCATACGTTGATGCCTTTTGTATCAAGTACCAGGATCCTGCAATCCATGCCTGCCAGATTTTTGCGCAGTATATCGAAGCTTAGTTTGTAATTGGCGCTTACAAATACCGGGGATGAATCATCCGGATTTCCAACTGCGCAAAGACCCGGATCTACTTTATAATTATTGCGGCCTATGCCCCAGCGGACTTTCCATGCGCCCAGTATATCTTTGAAACTTAGCGAAGCAGATACAGTTGGAATAGTTTCTTCGGTTTGGCAGCCGCAGCCGCATGTGTTTTCCGGAGAGTTTTTTACAGAGCTTTCTGCACCGCAGCAGGAGTTTCCCGCAGAGTTTCCGGCACAGCAACAGTTATCTTGACTCATACACGATACCTCTCAATAATTATAAACAATCGTCATCACAGTTATCTGCACCGCAGATTTTTTTAATTCCGGACTTTTTGGTAACAGTAGTTAATTCTTTTAAAAGCCGGACAGCGGTTTTACCTGTTGTTTTGTTGATGGAATAGAATGTCCATTTACCCATTTTGCGGCCATTTACCAATCCGCAGCCGCATAAAATTTTCATGTGATGCGAGAGGGTTGGCTGGGTAATTTTAAATTTTTCCAGAATCCTGCATGCACACAATTCGCCTTCTGTCAGCATTTCCAGAATCATTAAGCGGTTCCCGTCGGATAATGCCTTGAATAGCTCTGCGTGTTCAGTATAGGTTTCTTTCAAAAATTCTCCCGCATAGATACATATCTATTTATACCTGATATATAGATATGTGTCAATATGAGGTGTTAGAAAGTCCAGGTTAATTATTATCCGGATGTTAATTGTAATCCAGGCGGCAATAATGAAAATTACGTCAAATAACGTAAAAAATACTGAAGAAAATTTCCTTATTTGATGAAAAAGTTTAAAAATTTCATATAATTTGTTGTAAAAACAACAGATTCTTCATCTTGATTATACTACGATAAGTACTTATGGAAGCGGAAGTAAAAGTACTTGATTTAAACCAGTCGGTTTACGATATTTGTGTGAAATATCCGGAAATCAAACAAATGATGGTGAACCTGGGCTTTACCGACCTTGGGAAGCCGGGGATACTTCAGACCGCCGGCAGGTTTATGACCATACCCAGGGGTGCAAAAATGAAGAATATTGATTTGGAACTTATAAAAAAAAATATTCGGGATTTAGGGTATGAAATTAAAGAATAGCGGAGGTATATAAAATGAGTGAAGTAATAAATAACCGGGAATTCAGGAAGACTGTCATCAAGGACATACTGCTGGATCTGCACAACGGGAAAAGCCT
>WQZG01000129.1 GCA_009780855.1 Treponema sp. | reverse complement strand
GACATTGTACTCCCTGATAATACGTGTAACCAGAACGTCAAGGTGAAGCTCACCCATGCCCGATATTATCAATTGACCGGTTTCCTCGTTTTCCCTTGCGATAAACGTAGGATCTTCCTTGGACAGGATCTCAAGAATTTCCCTTAGCTTTTCCTGCTCCGACAGATTTTTTGGTTCCATCGAAACCGAAATTACAGGCTCTGGAAACTGCATTTTTTCAAGAACTACAGGCCAGCCTTCGCTGCCTATGGTATCGCCGGTCTGCGCCAGCTTCATCCCGATAATAACGCCGATGTCCCCGGCGCCCAGGGAGTCAAGAGGCTCTGACTTGTTTGAATGCATGCGCAATATCCGGTTGGCGCGCTCCCTCTTTTTTTTGCCGGTATTGTAAACCATGGCGCCGTTTCTTATGCTCCCGGAATACATGCGCACGTAACAGAGGCTGCCGGCTTCGCGATCGTTTTGAATCTTAAAAACCAGGCCCAAAGGCGTGCCGTTTGGATCACAGGGGACAGGGACTTCCGCTTCTTTTTTTAGATGATGTGCCATAACGGGCTGAGCTTCGTCGGGAGCGGGCAGATAATCTACTACAGCGTCGATAAGCGGCTGCACGCCCATGTTTCTGCGGGAAGCGCCGGCAAAGATCGGGAGTATGGTCCTGTCAATTACGGCTTTGCGCAGTTCGGCCCGTATCAGATCCGGGGGAATATCCTCCCCGGCAAGAAATTTTTCGGTAATAATATCGGAGGCGCTGGAAAGGGCGTCAATAAATTTTTCCCGCCATTTTTTGGCTTCGGTTTCCATTCCGGCAGAGACCGGGACAATGTCCATTTTTTCGCCTTCCGCGCCGGCGTCCCAGCGGATCTCATTCATGGAAATAAGGTCGATAACACCTTCAAAACTGCCTTCCCTGCCTATGGGTATCTGCAGCGCTACCGGATTAGCGTTTAATTTTTGGCGGATGTCGTCAAGTACAGGAAAAAAATCCGCGCCTATGCGATCCATCTTGTTAATATAACCTATGCAGGGTACATGGTAGCGCTGGGCCTGACGCCAAACGGTTTCTGTCTGCGGCTCAACGCCGCGCACCGCGTCGAAAATGGCGATGGCTCCGTCCAGTACACGCAGCGACCGTTCCACTTCGGCCGTAAAATCCACATGGCCCGGAGTATCTATAATATTTATCTGATATTTTTGGGTCTTTCCTTCTGCGATCCTGTCCCAATATGTGGTAGTAGCGGCGCTCTGGATTGTAATGCCCCTTTGCTGCTCCTGTTCCATCCAGTCCATAATCGCTTCGCCGTCATCGACTTCGCCGATACGGTGGCTCTTACCGGTATAGTAGAGGATTCTCTCGGTCGTGGTAGTCTTGCCGGCGTCAATATGGGCCATGATGCCAATGTTCCGCATACTCTTTAACACAAACAACTCCTGTAGATAAACATTATAATAAATAATCTTATAGACAAATAGGGGCTTTTTAAATATATTATGATTGTGGAACAAACATTATCTTATGTGTTAACAACGCCGTACACAATATTAAAAAGCAGAACCGGCGGAGTAATTTCCAGGCTTCTTTCCAGGGTTGATCTGGAACTGGTCGGCGCCCAGATGATATGTCCGGACGAAAAATTTGTCCAAAGCTACGCCCAAATTGTGCGGAGCGAAGACCCAAAGTATCTGAACGCGGACAGTAATTTATTAACAAAATATATAGAACATAACCTTGGCCCTTCAGGCGGAAGAAAACACAGATCCCTGCTGCTGGTCTTCCGCGGGTCAGATCCATGTACCAAACTTTCCAACATCTGCGGGGTAATTTTCTCCGGCGACAAGAGCATGGAAGCCGGGAATGTCGAAAATCTGCACGGCGAAACCATAAGGGATACTTACGCCGATCTAATATCTTCGCCTGATGATCCTAATAAAGTAATTTATTTTGAACCGGCTGTACTTACACCCAAAAAACAGGAACTTGCCGACAAGAGCCTAAAATTATTCGCAGGTTTTCTGGAAACTGCCCAAAATATTGTCAGCAACAGAACCTATCCGGACCCGTCAAAAATAGAGAGGACCCTTGTTATAATTAAACCGGATAACTGGAAATACGCCTCTTCAAGACCGGGCACCATTATCGATATGTTTTCCAAAACAGGCCTGCGGATTGTCGGCATAAAGGTACACAGATTCTCATTAAGACAGGCACTGGAATTTTACAAACCAGTGGAGGAAAACCTGATTAAAAAACTGGGGCCGATCTTTGGACAAAAGGCGCAGGAACTTTTGGAAAATGAATTCCACTTCCCTGTCAGGGGCTGCGCCGAAAAAACTTTTGCCGAATGTTTCGGCGCCCAATACGGCCGGGATCAGTTCCAGAAGATAATTGAATTTATGTCCGGTTTAAGGCCGGATCAATGCACGCCGGAAGACATGGACAAACCCGGCAGCGTAATGTGCATGATCCTGGTTTACGAGGGAGAAGACGCGATACGCAAGATACGGGACGTTCTGGGACCCACCGATCCGCTTAAGGCGCCGGGCGGTACAGTGCGCCGCGAGTTCGGCTCAAGCGTAATGGTTAACACCGCCCACGCCTCCGACTCCACAGAAAGCTATGAACGCGAAAAAGAAATCGTAATGTTCAACAGCAATCCCCTGGGCCGGATTATTAATAACTACCTGGAAAGCGCCGGCTGATGAACTTTAATTGGCCGGGCTGTTATCTAATTGAACGTCATCAGCGGGCGCGGGTACTATTCCAAGAAATTCCACTTCAAAAATAATTACAGAATTGGGAGGAATAAAATCACCGGCGCCCTGGCTCCCGTAAGCGAGTTTTGACGGTATAAACAAACGGCTCTTTCCGCCTTCCCTCATAAGCTGCAAACCTTCGCTCCAGCCGGGGATCACTCCCTGCAGCGGGAATTCGTCCGGTTCGCCGCGCTCGTAGGAACTGTCAAATACAGTCCCGTCAGTCAGGTAGCCGACGTAATTAACCTTTACATAATCACTGACTGTAGGCTGTTCGCCGTCGCCTTCGGTAATAATTTCATACTGCAGCCCGCTGGAAGTAGTATAAACTCCGGGCCTGGCCGCATTTTCCGTTAAAAAAGCCTGTTCCTTTTTTTGGTTTTCATCGGCCTTCGCGGTCATGGACGCGTTAATCGCAGAGTCAACCTTGGCCAGGGCATCATCCATGGTCATTAAGGTTTTTTGATTTTCCATTGCCGCTGTCAATCCGCGCATAAAGGCATTGTAGTCTATATCCATATAGACGGACTGTAGATCCGAGGCAACAGCCATCCCAAAGGCGTAACTGGTGTCGGCTTTATCGTTATTTACGATGGAATCTTCCCTTATAGCCTCGGAAAAGGATAACGTCAAAAATCCGCTAAGCAAAATGAGGAAGAAAAAAATTCTTTTCATGTTGTTACCTTTATTTAATTATGTCCAGAAGTTCAACTTTAAAAATAAGCACTGAATTGGGCGGAATATCGCCGGCCGGATAGGAACCGTACCCAAGATCTGACGGAATGTAGAGCATATAGGTGCTTCCCACGTTCATAAGCTGAACCCCTTCTGTCCAGCCCGGAATTACACCGTTAAGCGCAAATTCAATGGGCTCGCCGCGGGCATAGGAACTGTCAAATACGGTTCCGTCGGTGAGTGTACCTTCGTAATTGACCTGGACAGTATCGGTAACGGCAGGTTTGGGACCGGAACCCTGTACAAGGACTTCGTACTCCAGCCCCGAGGCGGTGGTGATAACTCCGGGTTTTTTGCCGTTTTCATCAAGGAAAAGCCTGCCTTCTTCCAGTTTTAACTGATCGGCTTCGCTGGTGGCCGCGGGCTGCTGTTTGGCGGCCAGTACTTCAAAGGCAGCCTGTATTTTGGCGATTGCCTCGTCCATGTTAAATTTGGTTTCAAGCGATTCGTTGTACGCCCTAAAACCTTGCATAAACGAGTTATAATCATAATGCACATCAGGAATTTGCCATTGCGAGGCCAGGTACATTCCGATGGCGTAACTTGCGTCTTTATCCATGGTATAGGAATTGGGATTCGCGGGCGGTTTTTTCTGGCATCCGCCGAGCAGAATTGCTGATGTAAGGACTGCGGTGATCAGGGCAGGGAATAAAATATAAGAGAACTTGTTTTTCATGATTCCTTCCAAAAAAATACGATTTATCCGGGCTGCAGCGGTCCGGGGATCCGGTAAATGACGGGTCTTACAAAGCATAGACTTTATTCTTAATAGACGCAAGAGATGGGAATAAAGTATAGTTAAACAAATATGTGGCTGGAAGCATCAATATTAACCATTTCCCTGATCTTCAGCGCCGTCATAATTTATATGCTTGCTTACCTTTGGTTCGGCGACACAAGGAACAGGCAGTCCAAAAGTTTTTTTCTGCTCGGAATTTTTGTAACACTTTGGACTATAATGAACGGCATCGCCATTATATCGGCGGAACGTTATTTCCCGTTTATTTATACAATCAGGATAACAATGGTCGCCATAGTACCTTTCTGTGTATTATGGTTTGCGCTTAATTTCGCCAGGATGAATCTGGTACACAATAGAGCAGCGGCCCTGTTAATCTGGGTTTTCCCGGCGCTTGACGTACTGGCAATGCTGACCAATCCCCTGCATCATTTTATGTTCCTGGATTATGTTTCTCCCGCGCCGTCGAGAAATATCGGTTTTTACATTCATACAGCCGGCGATACAATCGCGGTGCTGATTTCTTTTGTAATACTTGTAGGGCATATCATTAGGCAGGTACGCAAAGAACCAATAGTGATTGCCGCCGGCATCGGCACCCTGATCCCATATATTCTCAATGCCCTGTATACCTTTGAGATACGTTTTATTCCGTATGACATTACGCCCCTGGGTTTTTTTGTCACCTTTATGCTTTTTGCGATCTCCTCATACAGATCCCAGCTGTTTGACATCAGGGCGTTAACACTGAACAGTATTTATTCATTGTTAAAAGACGTGATCCTGGTAATAAACGAGAGGGCTTATCTGCTGGACGCAAGCCCTGCAGCGGCGGAAACTTTCCCGGATTTTAATTTTACGGCAAACCATTGCAAACTGCAGGATTTTTTTGCATTTCTTAAAAAAAGCGCCGTGGATTACAGCCCCAACAATCTGCTGCAGCCGGTTGATGCCAGACAGGCCGAACGGATGGGAGAACTAAAACTCCAAAAAAAAGACGGCCGCGAAGTGACCTATACCGTGACCCTGCGGACCATATTGGTCAAGGGAAGGCCGACCGGCTGGATTCTTGTAATGTCCGATGTAAGCATTTACCGTTCGATGATATCCGAAATCAACGAACAGAACATAAAGCTCGCCGAACTGACAAAAGCCGCCGAAGCAGCTTCTACCGCAAAAAGCGCCTTTCTCGCGAACATGAGCCACGAGATTCGAACCCCGCTTAACGCCGTAATAGGAATGGCCCTGGTTGCAAGAAAATCCGCGGAAAACGAAAAAACAGTCTCGGCAATAAGGGAAATAGAGACCGCCTCCATGCACCTGCTTGGCGTACTTAACAACATACTTGATATGTCAAAAATTGAATCCGGCAAATTCGAACTGATCCACGAAAAATACAGGCTTCTGGAAGCAATGAACGAAGTTGCCGAACTTATTAAACAGCGCTGCACGGAAAAAAACATAAACCTGGAAACAAACTTTGGCGGCTTAAAAAACAAAAATATAATCGGGGACAAGTTAAGGCTTAAACAGATAATAATAAACCTGCTGGGAAACGCGGTTAAATTTACCCCGGAGAACGGAACAGTATTCTTTACAATAAAGGTAATGGAAGAGAAAGAACAATCGCTGAAAATTCATTTTATGGTCTCCGACACGGGCATCGGAATGACGGAAGAGCAGCTTGGCAAGCTTTTCCAGACTTTTAGCCAGGCAGATTCCACTATTTTTAACAGGTTCGGCGGAACAGGTCTGGGCCTGTCAATTTGTCAGAATCTTGCGGAGATGATGGGCGGAAAAATTATCGCCAAAAGTAAACCGGGCGAAGGTTCGTCATTTGAATTCGTGCTGGAATTCCCGGTAGCAGCGGAAGACGCAGGAGCAGCGGAAGACGGGGAAATGTTTACGGAATCATTGCCTGACCTTACCGGCAAACACATTCTACTTGCAGAGGATGTGGAAATAAACCGCGTAATTCTGCAGGAATTGCTGGCTGAGACCCATGTTAAAATTATTGAAACCGCAGACGGGGAAGCCGCTGTCGAAGCCTTCAGGATTTCAGATCCCGATTTTTACGATTTGATTTTTATGGATGTGCAGATGCCGGTAATGGACGGCTACGAAGCCACCAGAAAGATAAGAAGCCTCGATCGCAGCGACGCAAAAACTGTACAGATAATCGCCATGACCGCGAACGCGTACAAGGAAGACATTGAAAAAGCCCTCCAGTCCGGCATGAACGGCCATTTGGCAAAACCAATAGATTTTAACATGGTGCTAAAGACACTAAAAGAAAGAATCAAATAAACAAGCCTTCGATGGTCATGTAAACAAGCGGAACAAAAATTGCCGGGATCAGGTTTGCAACCCTGATCTCTTTTATGCTCAAAAAATTAAACCCGATTGCCGCGATTATAAGACTTCCGACAGCCGACATTTCCCTTATTATGTCCGGATGCAGCAAATCCTTTACAGCCATGGCCGCCAGCGCGATACCGGCCTGGTAGACAAAAACCGGTATCGCCGAAAAAGCAACGCCAATACCCATCGACGCGCTGAAGACAATGGAAATGGAACCGTCAAGTATTGATTTGGCGAATAAAATTTCATGGTTGCCCTGGAGGCCGCTCTGTATGGAGCCGACTATGGCCATGGACCCGGAACAATAAAGAATGCTGGCCGCGACAAATCCCCTGGAAAACGAATGATCCTGTTTCCCGGCCCTGCCGCTCATGCCCAGACGGGTTTCGGCCCAGACACCCAGGCGGTTCATCCATTTATCGATGTTAATCAATTCCCCGATAACAGCGCCAATAACCATGCTCATGATAAGCAAAAGCACCCTCTGGTTATCCAGGGCGCCCTTGATGCCTATAAAAATTATGGAAAGGCCTATCGCCTTTTTTAATATTTCTTCGATACACTCCGGTATTCCCCGGATCAGGAAAACGCCGACAAGTGAGCAGATTACGATTGTAACGGCATTAACAGCGGGTCCAAGCATTGTTGATTGATAAACCTCAGGGCAGGGTGTTTCCCGCGGCAAGATAAATACTGTACCATTCCTCGCGGGTCAGCGTAATATCGGCGGCTTTGGCGCAGTCGGCAAGACGGCCGGCGTTCATGGTGCCGGTGATGGGCTGCATTTTTGCCGGATGCCTGAGCAGCCAGGCAAGGGCGATGGTCGTATTGGAAACATTGTACTTCCCCGCTATTTCGTCAATCTTTGTGTTTAACTGCGGAAATTCTTTTGAATCAAGGAAAACTCCGCTGAACGTGCCGTACTGGAAAGGCGACCATGGCTGGATGGTGATGTTATGGAAGCGGCAAAAATCCAGGATTCCGCCGTCCCTGTCTGCGGCCGCGTCAACCTGCATATTGTTGTGTATTCCCTGCGATATCATTGTGCAATTGGTAATGCTGAGCTGTAGCTGGTTGGCAAGCAGGGGCTGTTTTACATATTTTTGCAAAAGCCTAATCTGGCCGGGATTATGGTTGGAAACACCAAAATTCCTGACCTTGCCGCTGTTGTGCAGGGTTTCAAACGCGGCGGCCACTTCCTCCGGTTCCATAAGGGCATCGGGGCGGTGGAGGAGGAGCACATCAAGGTAATCTGTGTTTAGCCGTTTAAGGCTCCCTTCAACTGATGAAAGTATATGTTCTTTTGAAAAATCATAGGCAACTTTGGGGCGTATGCCGCACTTTGACTGCAGAATGATTTTTTCCCTTACAGAAGCGTTCATGCCGATTGTGCGGGAAAAAATTTCTTCGCAGGTTTTACCGCCGTAAATGTCGGCGTGATCGAAAAAATTCAGCCCAAGGTCCAGGGCTGTTTTTACAAAACGTTCGGCTTCCGCAGCTTCGATCTTGTTAATCCTCATGCAGCCGACCGCGATTACCGGAACCTGGGGGCCGCAGCGGCCCAATTTAATGGATTTCATAATTACTCCTATAAAAAGTCAACCAACGAATACCCTTTAGCCGACTTTTTTTATCATTTTCCTGGCAACGCCAGTTTTTTTCTTACTCTTCCCCAGTATCTTTTTTGATACAGGTTGATT
>WQZG01000128.1 GCA_009780855.1 Treponema sp. | reverse complement strand
GCCAGGGAAGAGAATGAAAAAATTATTCGGTTTTTTAAAAACGCCGATGTGTTAATCCATGACGCCCAGTTTAACTCCGCGGAGTTCGAAAAGCACCTGGGCTGGGGGCACAGTTCCTATGAATATTCAATTGAAGAAGCGCGTATGGCCGGAGTTAAAAAGCTGATTTTTTTCCATCATGATCCCAACCGTACGGACAAACAGCTTGCGGATCTGGAAAACTTTTATCAGGAAGCTAATCCGGATATTAAAATTTGTATGGCCATGGAAGGCCGGACAATAGAAGCCTAAAAGACCGTAATATTCTTTGGATTTATTAAAATAATGTTTTTTCTTAAACCGATGCCGGTACTTTGGCCGCCGATGGTTTCGCCTGCGCTGTTATCACCGCCGGTGTTATCACCGTACGCTTCATAAAAAGCCATCGCCGCGGACGGGTTTACTTCCGCAAGGGCGTCAGCCGCGGCGTTAACAGCCATACGGCATTGCTCTGCCATGCTGAATGCCCTGCAGGCAGGGCAGGAGCACCAGGTTTGTTCTTCTCCCCTGTCCGGCCAGACATTGATGATCGGAGTTTTTACCGCTCCAAAAATTTTTTTTGCTTCCGATTTCAAAATTGCGATAGTCTGCGGATTTGTCGGACAAAAATGAATTTTTTTTTGGCGTTTGCCGCCTTCCATGCGAAAGCAATCCCTGTGCAGTAAGAAATTTTTTCTGGGTACCAGCGAGGTAATTATCCAGCCTCCGGTTTCCGCGATCAGACCATGCGCCTGTGCTTCTTCAGCCGAACCTTCCGGGCTGCGGATCGGCAAAACAACAGCGTCAAAATTGTTCCGTATCGCCCATCTCATCAGGGCGGTCCTTTTCCTGGGATTTTTAATATCACTGTTGTTTTCCGGGATTGCCAGACGCCTGCCGGAAAAAATTGAATTTTTTTCTGTACCGTAATCAAGGCTGTTGGTTTCGTACTTTAGACTAAATTTTTTTTCATCATTAATTTGCGGAAGTACGGCGGCGCCGTTAATATCCGGCCAGCTTATGCCAAGGGAAGACAGGAAGTCGTAAACACCCCTGCATAATCCGCCGCCGCTTTGTCCGTAAATTTCGATCCTTTTATCGCCGGCCCTCCACGAAAATTCCCTGTTCTGCTGAGGTCCGGCTTCATTGCTTAAAATAATTACAGGATCGTCTTGCGGCAGCGCAGCTTCGGCAGCGTTCATTATCGCCGGCGGGTTTTTTTTATTGTCAAGGGTTTTTATGCAGCCGCCCAAATCTTCGGCTGCTTTTCTGACCGCAGGCGTTTCCCCTTCGCACAAAATAACCCAATCAGCAGAAGCGTAAAAATCCGCCATGTTAAAATTTTTCCATTAAAATTTTTCCAGCGGCTCCGGTCTCTGGCATGTGCTTTTAACATTGTAATAGCTTCCGGAAGCCGAGGCGTCGTGGAAACCGTGCATTACTTCCAGTACATGGTAAGCCAGTTCTCCGTTTGCCCTGTGAGGCCTTGATGCGCTTATTGCCAGAGCCATGTCTGTAATGCCGAGGCCGCGGCTGTTCTCGCTGTAATTTGACAGCAGCGGAATCTGCGACCAGTTTTCTTCGCGGTAGCGTTTTACAAAAACGGGGCCGCCAAAGGTATTGGGATCCGGAACACGCAGGGTTCCTTCGCTGCCGTAAATTTCAATGCAGGGCAGGGTGTGGGAATACACGTCAAAACTCGTAATAATTGTCCCCACAGCGCCGTTGGCGAAATCCATTACGCCGGCTATATGGGTAGGCACATCAACTTTTATTACTGTGCCGTCCAGCGGTTTGCTGGTAATGGTTCTGGTTTCAAAACTTTTTTTGGTTGAGCCGCAGACCCGGACAACAGGGCCCAGCAGATTTACCAGAGCGTTGAGGTAATAGGGGCCCATGTCAAACATCGGGCCGCCGGCGTACTTGTAGTAGAACTCCGGGCCCGGGTGCCAGTGTTCGTGTCCGTGGTTTACCATAAAGGCTGTCGCTGCTACTGGCCTGCCTATCCAGCCGTCGTCAATCAGTTTGCGGCAGGTCTGGATTCCGGCGCCCAAAAAAGTGTCCGGGGAGTTGCCCGTGCGCAGGTTTTTTTCGGCAGCTATTTTATTAACCTCGGCGGCTTCTTCGCGTTTGGCGCACATCGGCTTTTCCCCGTAGATATGCTTGCCGGCCCTTACCGCTTCAATCGCGACTCCGTAATGGTTATACGGCTCTGTAATATTCAGTACTATATCTACGTCAGGGCTGTTAAGCAGGTCACTTGTTTTTTTTATATAGGGGATATTGTATTTGGCGCTTGCGGTTTCCGCCCGTTCCGGAATCAGATCGGTCAGCGCTGTTACCTTTACCCATTTGGAAAACATTCCGGTAAGGTTTGTAAAATAAATCCCGCTTATGTTTCCGCAGCCTACAACACCAATACGCGGCATGTTCATACCTTGCTTTTCCATTTTAATTTCCTCCCTTAATACATCTTGACCGGTGTTTTCCAGTCCTCGGCTTTGTAGCCTTTCTGAATGGCGATGCGTTTGCTGTCCGCGGCCCAAAGCAGTCCCCGCTTCATCAGTTCCCAGGCCTCCGGAATGTTAAAGACATCATCGTGGTGGCCCAGCGCGTTATAGAATACACGGCCGTATCCCCATTTTCTGCACCATACCTGCGGCACATCCACTTCGCCGTTTGCCGAGTGGTACCATCTTACAACCGGGAACCTGGTGGTAGCGAGCACTTCGTTGGCCGGGTCCACGTGCAGGTAGTACTGTTCGGAGGATACGTCAAAATCGTTAATGCCTTCTGTAATTGGATTTGATTTACTGATAATGTTTACCCGGTACTTTGTTCCGTCGCCGCCCGGATGCGAAACCCAGTTCGCGCCGGTAAGGAATTGATATTCGACGCTGTTGCGGAACGCGTCGCACATTCCGCCGTGGTTGCCGGCCAGTCCGAGGCCTCCCCCGACTGCTTCCAGGAGCGGTTCAAAAAACCCGTAGCCCAGCGGTTCCTTGCACATGGTCCATACCGGCACAAATAAATCCAGTTCCTTTAATCGGGCCGCGTCTTTTGTTACCTGGAGGTCTGTTTCAATAGCTACCTCAAAACCCTGGGTTTCAAGAAAATTTTTAAAACGTTCCGAAATCAGTTTGGGCTCATGTCCGTCCCATCCGCCGCAAAGTATCAATGCTTTTCTGGCCATAATTATCTCCTTCTGAATTTAGTAAGTTCCGGCTCCCTGCCCCGCAAGAATCGCCAAAGCCGAGCTGGTTCCAAGCCGGTCGCATCCGGCTCCCAGGTAAGCTGCCATGTCTTCCCTGGTCTTTATGCCGCCGGCGGCCTTGATTTTTACGTTCGGTCCGATGTTCATTCTGAATAACAGAACGTCATCCAGAGTCGCGCCGGCGCTTCCAAAACCT
The DNA here is from genome assembly GCA_009780855.1 of Treponema sp. Classification (GTDB taxonomy): domain Bacteria; phylum Spirochaetota; class Spirochaetia; order Treponematales; family Breznakiellaceae; genus WQZG01. The sequence continues at coordinate 5,189 of WQZG01000128.1, read as the reverse complement.
GTGGATGTTTTTATGTAATCGGCCCCGGATTCGGTAACTATTTTGCAAAGCCGGATTTTTTCTTCCATCGTCAGGTAACAGGTCTCAACAATAACTTTTAGTATCCGATCACGGGCAACCTCTCTAAGTGCCTTAACTTCCTCAAGCACTGCTTCAAAATTACCGCTCTTGACCGCGCCGATATTTATCACCATGTCAAGTTCTGACGCGCCGCTGCCCAAAGCAATCTTCGCCTCCGTTATTTTGGCCAGGCCTGTACTATAACCCAGGGGAAAGCCGATGACCGTGCAGACATTCAGGCCTCTATACTGCTCGCAGACCGGTTCTACGTACCAGGGAGGAATGCATATGGAAGCGGTTTTGTATTTGATACCTTCCTCGGCGATTTTTTGAATCTCGCTCCAGGAAGCCGTAGCTTTTAAAAGCGTATGATCGACGTGCGATAAAATTTCTTCATTAGTCATATTATTACCGGTTATATATTGTTGATCGCCACTAAAATAAAATTGAGCAGGAAAAGAATTGTCGCGCCGATTAGTATCGGATGCACCTGCTTAATTTCCTTCCGGCAAAGTTTGGCGAGGCAGTAAAAAATAAAGCCCGCCGCAATTCCGTACGAAATGTTGTAGGCAAAAGTCATAATAATTACTGTAAAGAAAGCGGGAACAGCTTCTTCAATTTTTTTCCACTGGATTTCTGCAAAGGCCTCCGCCATCATAATGCCTACAACGATTAACGCCGGAGCAGTCGCCTCTGACGGGACAATGCCGAAAAGCGATGCCAAAGGCAGACAGAGCAGGAAGAGGACGGCGACTACAACGGAAGTCAAACCTGAGCGGCCGCCTTCGCCTATGCCTGATGCGCTTTCGATGTAAGTGGTTGTGTTGGAAGTTCCAAACAGGGCTCCGATGGAAGTAGCGGTAGAGTCCGCGAACAGCGCCTTGTCCATGCGTGATTTAAAACCTTTGGATTCGATAAGCGCCTTTTCATCTTCTTCGTCAAAGATTCCGGTCTTGCGGCCTGTCCCGATAAACGTACCGATGGTGTCAAACGTATCGGAGAGGCTAAAGGAAAAAATCGTTATAAGCACGATCGGAATCATCGCCGCTCCCCTGCCAAAAAGGCTTCCAAGGCCGGGAGACCCAAAGAAGGCAAACGAAACATCGCCGAATCCAGCGAGCGCCGACATGTCAAAAAGTTTTTCCGGCAGTTTGGTAACACCCATCGGAATCCCAATTAATGTAGCCGCGATAATCCCAATGAGCAGGGCGCCTTTAACCTTTAACAGCATAAGGGTAACGATTATAACAAGGCCGATGATTGCCAGAATCGGGCCCGGTGTATTAAAGTGAATCAGTTCCGGCACAGCGGCGGCGCCTGCAGTAACCATGTCGGTTGTAGAGGCGAACTGGATAAAACCGGCGTTTTTAATACCGATGTAAGCAATAAACAGGCCGATGCCCCCGCCGATTGCGAGCTGCAGCGACCTGGGTATTGCCTTGATAATTGACTTCCTGACCTTGGTTGCCGTAATCAAAATATTGATAAGGCCGCAGATAAAAACCATGGCCAGGGCTTCCTGCCATTTAAACCCAAAACCAAAACAAACAGTATATGTAAAAAACGCGTTAAGCCCCATACCGGGAGCGACAGCGTACGGCACATTCGCAAAAAAACCCATAATAAGGGTGCCGATTGCGGTTGCCAGTATGGTGGCGACAAAAACGCCCGCCCAGTTCATGCCTGTAGCCGACAGGATGTTGGGATTGACGAACATAATGTAGGCCATGGTAAAAAAAGTCGTCAATCCTGCGACAAACTCGGTGCGGACATTTGTATTGCGCTCGCGCAGTTTGAAAAAATTCTCCATTGTTTCCTCCTTTAGGAATACGGAAAAAATAAGACTGAAAATTATAAATTAAATGAATTTAACGTTAAGTCCGGAATAATCGTTATCGATTTTAAGTGAATCCAGAATCTGTGAAATCTGGCCGCGGTGGTGTATCCCGTGCGCAACAAGCTGCTGGAGCATAAACGACAGCGGTACAGAAGCCGGTTTGCCCTTGTACCACGAAAGTTTTACCTGGGAAGCCAAATCCTTGTCCGTAAGAGCCTCTGTAAATTCGATATATGCCTTGTCTGCAGCCTTGATTGCCGCCCCGAATTTTTTCCAGCCGTCTTCGTCAAGCTTCTTCCCCTCCGGCATTTTAATTTTTGAAAGGGACTCAATGGCTTTTACCGCGCCGGCGTTTGAGGCAATTGCGTCCTTAAACATACCGATAAAATGGAAAGTTCCTCCCATCACATGACGGGCCAGACCTGACAAACTGCCGTAATAACTGCGGCGGTTCTTCTCGCGGTCCTCATTGCTCATCTTGTTCAGGATAGCCATAAAGGCTTTGTCCGATTCATCGTTGGCTTTTGCGAATGTAACAAATATTTCTTTCATGAATTCCTCCCGGAATAAATAGGTTTAGATGGGTTTAGTATAGCAGGAGATTACAGGAAGTACAATGAACGTAATTTGAACCAAAAAAAACCGGCCGTCGCTGGACAGCCGCTGGTTACAGAAGTTCTTTTCCGGTCGCAAGGATCTCACGGACAAATGGATTATCGTTTTGAATCTCGGAAGTTTCAAATATTATAGGTTCAAAAAAAGCGCCCCTGTACTTTTCGCTGCAAATACCCAATATCTGAACAAGTAAATCAACACGGCGTTTACCGTTATAATCTTTTAAAAAAAAGCAAATATCAATATCACTCTGTTCACTGGCATAACCTTTGGCATACGAGCCAAATAAAAAAGCTTTGTCGACCGGCAATTCACGGCTAACATCCAGGGCGTATTCCAGGGCAATTTGGTTTACGGCTTCAAAGTCAACAGCCATGTAAATAATTATAAAACAGGTTATTGTTATTATCAATAATATGAATTATAGAAAAACAGCAATTTTAAATTTTACCATAAACTTAACGTAAAAATTGAATTTACGTTAAATAACGTAAATTTTGATCAAAAAAATTACGTTAATTGACGTAATTCTATTACATCGGATTTTAAAAATAATTCCATAAATTCCAAGCAAAACCGCATCTCAATGCCATATACAGGGTATGAAACAACAACCAACAAAAACTGGCGGAAGAGCTAACCCACTCAACGATTTCCTCTTCCTCAAAACAATGGGTGAAAAAGGCGACGAAGAACAGCTGCTCGGCTTTCTTAACGCCGTCCTCGGACGAACCGGAGCAAACCGCTTCGCTTCCATCTCAAAGAAGACAGGGACCAAACACTTTTAACAGATACGTGCGCCGTGCAACGGCGCTGGAAATACATTTCATTGATATGGTAAAATGGAGAAGGCAGAGCAAAAAAGACATAGTCAACAATCCCTTACACCGGTGGCTGACCTGGCTGGACCCAACAAGTCCGCCGGAACAGGCAGAGGAGGCATTGAAAATGGATACCACGATACAGAAGGCGCAGGAAAAACAGGACTATATATTGAGAGACGAGGAAGCGTTACATCATTATATGATGCAGCAAATGGCTTATTGGGATAATATCAGTGCCAATAAATACATGGAAGAAATAAAGAAAGAAGCGGAAAAAGCTCAGGAAGAAGCGAAAATGGCGCTTACGAAGGGAAAAGCGGAAGGTATGAAGGAAGGACTGGAAAAAAGCAGTATGGATATTGCCCGGAGAATGAAGGCCCGAGGGCACCCAACAGACGAGATTGCGGAAGTAACCGGCCTTTCAAGGGATGTTATTGAGAAACTCTAATTTATTCCCAGGTATCGTCCATTAATGAATTAAGGGAAACATCGCTGCCGATCGTAGTATCATATTTTTTTGGAAAACTTCCATCCGCGAACACCGCGTTGCCAAGCCCGTTTAATGCAGTATTTGAGCCTATCTTAAAAATTGGGTTTACACTGTCTCCGTCACCGTAAATAACCCCGCTGAAAAATGAACCTTCAAGCGGCGATTTAATAAAAACTCCTGACGGATCAATATATACACCGCCGCCGTTTTTTTCCAGCGCTGTGTTGCCGTATATAATTCCATTATTCATGGTAAAATTTCCTGCGGACACATAAACACCGCCTCCACCGTCAATATCGGCAATGTTGCCGTAAATTGAGCCGCTGTTCATTGTAAATGTCCCCTGGTTATAAACGCCGCCGCCGGCGTCTGCCCTGTTGCCGTCTCCCGGGGGGTTACCGCCTATTATTCCATTTTTTAAAATAAAAATGCCGCCTGCGAATATATAAACGCCGCCGCCCCTGCCCGCGGAATTCTTGCTGATAATTCCGTCTTCCATAATAAATGAACCGTTGTTTACTACTCCGCCCCCGATTCCCAATGGACCGCTTGAGATATTTGAATCAATATTACCATACTTCATGGTAACTGATCCAAAATTATATACACCGCCGCCGCCTGCAATTGCAGTATTTGCGTTTATGACGCCGTTATTTAATGTAAAATTACCGCCGCTTGCTATATATACACCGCCGCCGCTGTCCGCTGTATTCCCGATTATGGTACCGCTGTTCATAATAAAATATCCGTTAGACCCGACATAGACAGCGCCTCCGTTGGTTCCGGCGTCTGTGCTGCAGTAGCCGTAAAAATTTTTAATTATGGCATTATCCATAATAAAAGTCCCACCGCTGTCGATTTTTATTGCGCATCCGTTCATATAGCCGCCATCCAGAGTAATGTCTGTGCCCAGGGTAAGGCTGGAATTTTTACTCAAGGTAAAAAAATCCACCCCGGCAGTCCGTGTAATCGTAATGTTCGCGCGGACTTTATCCAGCGAAATTTTAACACCCGCCGGGATATTATAATTTGAAAAATTTTGATCTGTGCTTATCTTAATGGAGTAGCTGCCCGCGTTGTTAATGTAAGCAAACGCTTCTTCCAAATCATTGCAGGTTGTGTTGACCGGATCACCGGCTCTTCTGACCGTTACATCAGCCTTGCCCCACATCGCGTACACGGTGATATCGGACTGGACCATGGTATCTTCAAAAACAGGCAGGCCCTTTCCGTCCGCCCGCGTATTCCAGCCGATAAAAATCCAGCCATCCCTGGTAGGCTCTTTTGGTAAATTGCCTACCCTCCATTTATTGATTCCCCAGGACGAGTTTTCGTATATATCTATGGTCTGTGGCGACGCGCT
>WQZG01000127.1 GCA_009780855.1 Treponema sp. | reverse complement strand
TGATTTATACCATTTTTTATTAATTTTGTCAAATATTATTATCTTATTTTTTCATAAATTCTTGGCTTAATCTTTCGCATAACTCCAATTATGCGCCTTTAATTTATTACCGCAGGGTGACTCCTGTCACCAAATTATTGATCCCACTTAATACCCTTCTCCGGGATAGCCCTGAGCGTTGAGTTTGTCCCGGACGGCAAGGGGGAGTTTATTGCACCAGCTAAAAGCGTAGCTAATATTTTTGGTGGTACCGTAGTAGTAGGTATAATAATTCAAATCACCAAATGTTCCATCGCTATAATTTCCTCTGGGGAAATTGGTTAATGCATCCGGTACATTTAAATCTTTTAACTCATAGCATCTGAAAAAAGCTCCCTGGCCGAGAGTGGTGAGTTTTTCGGAAAGCGTCACTTTGGAAAGATTTTCGCAATTCTGGAAAGCGGAAATCCCTATCGCGGTAACATTATTGGATAAAGTTATATTTTTTAGGCCGCTGCAGCCAAAAAATACCCTATTCCCTATTTTAAGACTGTCAGACATGGTATTAATGTCAGAAGGAAAAGTGACATCAGCAAGCGCTTTACAGCCATTGAAAGCTCCGTCATTAATGGCAGTTAAGCCGTTTGGCAAGCTTATGCTTTTAAGCGCGGTACAGCCCTGGAAGGTAGACGCTGCAATTACCTTGAGGTTGGCCGGCAGTTTTACACTGACAAGACTTGTGCAATCCGAAAATGCAGCTTCGGGGATGGACTCAATGGAATCAGGCAAAGAAATGGATGTAATATTTTTGTCCCCCTTAAATATGGAAACAGACCAGCTCTTGACCGGCAGGCCGTCAATAACCGCTGGAATAACAATATCTGTAGCATCACCGGTGTTATATGAAATATTAACTCCATCATTGGTACTATTGCGTCTATAACCAAAATCATCCGGCGCACTGGTTTTTCGCTGAGCCAATGATGCTATCGATGGCTGATTCGTCTGAGCCTGATTATTACCGGACGCCGAAGTATTATGACCTGCACTGGTTCCAGTCTGTGAATTTCCGCATGTTGATAAAAACAGGCATAATAACATAATGGTTATTATAATTACTTTCTTATTCATAATTTTCTCCTTTTTCCTCTTCAAATTTTCTGCGCTAATATCTATTAATATGTATAATGAAACCATAAGCATTTGTCCAGATATATTGACTTGTCCAAAAAGCGCGGCAATGTACGGCTTGAGGAGATGGCTGGGTGAGCCGCAATGCGTTTTTCCCCCAAATTTTTCCAAAAATGACAGAAAATCTTGAAGCATACAGCTTTATGGGATATACTAATGGTAAAACATCATTTTATGTTTCTTTTCAATAAAAAGGACTGTTTTTGTGAAAAAAACCATAGATTTTTTGGCGGGAGTTCCGATTCAGCGCCATAGCTTTGGTTTTTTGGGATTATCACTGGTTTTTGCGGCTGGTATTTTCTTTGGCTGCGCGTCCGCCCCAAAAAATCCGCCGCCCGCCTGGGCTGCCGATGCACAGTCGGTGTATCCCTGGGACAAGTACATTACCGGGCAGGGAAATGGCGCTACGGTAAGGGACGCGGAGGAAAACGCCACGGCGGAAATCTCCCTGTACTTTGTCCGCGAAACAACGGTTGAGCGTTCCCGGCACGCGTCCTGGACCGAGCAGGACGGTGTTTCAGCTTCCCAATCCACTACCGATGAAAGCGTCCTGGTAAAATCCTACACCAATCTGGTGGCAGTACAATTCGCCGATGACCCCTGGTATAACCCCGCTGCAAAAACCTGGAAAACGCTAGCCTATATTAACCGGGAGCAGGCCTGGGCCGCGTATGAACCAAACGCGAAGAGACAGGCGGACACGTTTATGAACCTGGTAAAAGCCGCTGACAAAGAAACGGAACCCTTCAACGCGGTACTGCGTTATGGCGCCGCCGTAGCCTACGCGCGCGGCCCGGAATTTAATACCGTCCGGGATTTTTCCCAGGTTCTGAATCCGGCGCAGGCAAACGGCCTCTTTGCCGAAACCGACGCGGCCCTGGCGGCGCTTTTGGATAAACAACTGGGGGCGCAGCAAAAATCAATAATAGCCATTCAGTGTCCGGTTGACTATAACATGATGATCTACCAATCCATGGTAAAAGCGCTGGGCGCCTCAGGCTTTGCTGTTGACAGCAGCGGGAACGCGGCGACAATCTGCGCAATACAGGTGGAAGAAGGGCTGCTGAAGAATGATACCGGTACGTTTTATACGCCATCCCTGACTGCAAGTTTCAGCGGGTCAAGCGGCGCCATGTTTTCTTTCCGGGTAACAACCGACAGGGTCGGCGCAATCAACGCCGATGTGGCAAAAAGCCGGGCCTATACCGCCCTTGCCAATGCCCTTGAAGGCGCGTTTGCCGGGGAACTGCAGCGCCGGCAGTCAGCGCTGATTAATTAAATATCAGGAGGTTTTGAACGTGAAAAAATATTTTGTGTACTTCGTACTGATATTGGCGCTGGCGGCAGCGTTTACGCTGACGGCAGCGGGATGCGCAGGAGCTCCGGCAGAAAAACCTCTGCCGCCGGTTGGATCATACGCCGGTCCCGCGCCTTCCGCGAACAAGACAAAAGCTTCACCGGCGCGTTCCACCATTGTCGACTGGAATAACCGGAACCTGGGTCAGGCCGACACTCCCCCCTGGCTCAGGGCATACCTGATTAACAACAGGGAGGATCTTGTCAGGCAGGAATTCAATCTTCCGGATGGAACGGTTATCAGGGTCGGCCAGGCCGAACGGCCCGACCGGGAAGAAGCGCGGGTCCTCGCCGGGCTTATGTTTTCCCAAAAAATAGCCAACGAGCTTAAGCAATACGTGGTATCAGGACAGGCCGCGAGTCTTAGTCAGGGTCAAATGCAAATCGTTGAGCAGGTAACCAACGCTGCAAAAGTAACGGTAACAGGCGCGAGGGCCCTGCCCGATTTCTGGCAATGTATCGAAAAAGACGACAACGGTGTAAAAACGCGCAGCTATATCTGGTATACCGTTTATGCCATTGACGCCAATACCTGGAATCAGGTAGTGGCAAAATACCTGTACGACGTAGCCGCGCAAATTACCGATCCGGCGGTAAAACAGCAGATAGCAAATTCATTCAACGATATCGACCTGGAGACCAAACAGGTAAACATCATTTCGGACGAGGAATTCAGGCAGAAGCTCGATTTAATGAATAAACAGGTTGACAATTTTCAGAAGCAGACCACGATCGGATCAAATCAGCAGACAGTCCAGGCCGCCGCGAATACCACCGATGCAAACGCGCTAAAAGCAGCCTACGCGTCCGGTAATCCTGGTGTAGTGGCGGCAACAAGCCTGACGCCTAACGATACTGATTGGGTAAAGGCCCTTGGTACGATGGCTGCGACGGTGTTTTGACCATGGAAAAAATATGGAAGCATAACGGAGGGCTCGTTTTTAATGAAGAAGTTTTTTAATATCACGGTTTCTGTGGCGCTTCTGTCTGCTTTTGTATTTAATATTGGCTGCGCAAGTGTGCCGCAACAAAATAACTCTGCCGCTGCCGGGCCCGCACAATCGGTTTCACAGGATGTGCAGCAGCAACAGGCATCGACGTACTATACAGGGGACGGCGGAAAGGGAATGCGGCTTGGTATCCTGGTACCGCAGGGCCAGGGGCTTTCCGCGGAGCAAAATTATTTGCCGGCAATGGTTCAGGGTGTTTTGGTATCGAATATTTCCAAATATTCCGCCATTTCCGTACTCGACAGGGTATCGCTTGATAAAGTAATCGCGGAAACAGAAAACCTGGCGTATCAGGATAACCCGGATATAGTCCAGCTTGGAAAAGTTGCCCAGGTCGGAGATATGATGACCGGAACGATCCTGCAGACCTCTACGGGTTATGCGCTGCAGATCAACGTAAGCGATACCACCAACAATGCCAAAACAATTGCTTCCTATTCCGCCGCCTGTACGGTGGCCGATCTTGACAACCACGCTGCCATTCAAAAGGCTTCCATGGATTTGCTTACTCAAATGGGTGTAACACTCACTCAGCAGGCGCGGCAGGAGCTTGGCGCTGCTGCTGCTGCCAACAGCGTAATCGCGCAAACCGCCCTTGCCAAAGGCATTACCGCCCAGAAGCAGGGAACCGAAGTTGCCGCCCTTAGCTACTATTTTCAGGCCTCCACCTATGACTCCTCCCTTGCAGAGGCGGCCAACCGTTCTTCGATATTGAACGCCAATATTTCAAGCGGAAACATCGGTAATGATGTCCGCAACGACATACAATGGCGCAAGGACTGGGTTGCCCGGCTTACGGAAACGGAACAGTATTTCAGCAATTTTAATCAGACCCAGTCTATGCCCTATACCCTGTTTTACACAAATGACATCAAGCAGGGAACAGTCGACTACCAGAAAGAGACTGTGGCCATGAGCATAGACACGTATCTGCACGGCAGCGATATCTGGACGCTTTCGATAGAACGCGCGTTACAGGCGGTTTATGACGGCCTGAACGCTACCGGAAGAAAAGATACCTGGGGGCTTGGCAGCTGGCCGCAGCAGGGTGTTACCAATCTGAACGCATTTGCGGGACAACGCCAGAATTTTTCTGTAGTTTTCGAACTGTTGAATAACCAGGGCAGAGTAATAGGCAGGCAGACCCTGCAGACAGGCGGCTCCTGGGGTTTAAGCTGGAGCGGCCGCCCCAGCTTCAGCGTTTCATCCGATGTCAGGCAGCCGCTGAATTTCCAGAATGTCAACGCAAATGATATAAGCGATAGCCTGACTATACGCGTCGCCAGCGTAAACGGGACCGACGCTGAAACAGCGGCCAGATACGGGATTCTGCAGATACGGACTATCACAAAAGCTGAAGTTGACGCGAATGACAAATACAGGTATTCGAGGGGAGAGCTGCAGGGCTTTGCCAATAGTTCTGACAGGGTGTCATACCTGATAATTCCTGACACCATTTGGGGCGATCCGGTGGTTTCGATAGGTAAAGAAGCGTTTGCCAACAAGAATTTGACCAACGTACTAATCAGCAGCAATGTCAGCTCCATCGGTGAAAAAGCGTTCAGCGATAATCAACTGACCACTATACTTATCCCCAACAGCGTCACTTACATCGGTGATGCGGCGTTTCGAACCCAGAGAAACAACAATCAAAATGAAAACAGTTATGCAGTAACCAGCATTTCCATAGGAGCAAATGTTACTTTGGACGGAGAACCATTTGGAATGCATTATAATTATTACGGGACACAAGGGCAGCATTATGAAGGCGTATCTTATGCATTTCGCGGCTCCTATATCCAGAATAACATGAAGGCCGGTACATATAACTATATTGAAGGCTGGATTTACGATGCTCCGGGTAAAAACACAAATGTCAGTGAAGTTATACAGAAAAATAAAAATTCCCATGCAGCATGGACCGTAATTGGAGTAACAGTGTTAGGAGGGCTTTTGACATGGCTAATCATAGACATGATACAGCACCCGGATAGGTATCAACATACGCAGGATTCATCAAGTATGATGCCGTTAATGTAGGGTGACTTCACTGGTTTCTTTATTTTTGTGAAAAACTTATTCTAAATAAGTTTATGTTTTTACAGGTCTTAATTAGGAGGACTACAATGAGTTTCAGGACAATCGCTAAATTTCTATTTATTTTGGTTATCATCGGATTTTGCATGCCAATGTCTTGTGATAAGAACGGATTTGAAATTGCCAGCAGTGGATTGGCAAGTTCCGCACTCATTTTTGCCTTGTATGTCATATTCATATTTGCCATTTTCGGAGTTATTGTTGGTGTAATCCTGGCTGCCGGAAAAAAAGTTCCGGTAATTATAGACTGGGTTATTTTGATAGCTTGTATTTTGGGCGGCATAATTCCATTTTTCTATAATTTAAACGGTTATGAATATCAATCAGGAGTTTACTTTATTATGGTTGGCTATATTTTGATTCTAATTTTTCAGATCATTTCAGCAGTCAAAAAAGAAAGCAATTAGAAAAAGGAGGATAATGGGATGGGGCTGCTTGACAGAGTAGAAGCGGGAAAACCTGCCGGAACAGAGAAAAACCAGGCAGAAAACGGATCTTCGGCGGTGAATTTTTTCAGGTCGATGAAAAACCGGATGGGTATTGGATCTCCGGAACGAAACGCGACAGATACCTATGAGCGGGGAATGAAAATTGTTCCCGCCTGCATCAAGGCGATCAAAAACGAAATCCCGGTTAAGCAGTACAATATCGCGGTATTGCGGAACCTGCTCAGGTTTGAACGCGCCGAAGGACGCCTGCAGCTTACCAACAAGCGCGTAATTTTCCGCGCCGCAGGACGGGCCGCCGGAGGCAAAACCACCCTGCAGCATGAATTTGCCATTAAAGAGATTGCGGGCATTGAGGCGCGGACAAATTACAGGTTCAGCCCTCTGTATTTGTTCTTCGCCGTTATTATTATTCTATTCGCGACATTGGTCATTGATGGATCAATGCCGCGCATATCAAATTTTACGTCACCGCTTTCATTATACGGGAACCGTATAATACACATGATGAATCCGTCCCATGTACTGAAGGCCCGCGCAAATGAACAGGCGGCAATCGCTCAAAGGAAACAGGCGGAAGCAAAATTGCCCGAAGCCGCGGCAAACGTAAAAGCGGCCCAGGACAAGGAAACAAAAGCCAATGCGGATACGGTAAACGGAATCGCAAAAACGCGCAGAATAGCAGCAGGCAGAGACTGGTATGGAGATACTGTTTATCGAACGGAAACGTACCGCGATAAATCACCTGAGGGCATGAAAACAGCGCAGGACAATCTGGCCGCGGCCACAGCGGCGAGGGAGAAAGCCCAACAGGATGAGCAGACTGCTGTCGCTAATGTAGATACCGCCAAGGCAAATGAAGCCAAAGCGATCCATGACAGGCAGCTTACCGAAAAGGTATGGGCAATAATAATGACCATTGTGGGATTACTGTTCGGGTTTGGAGCATTGGTTCCTTTCTTTATGATGCACAAAAGGTTCGGTCTGAAACTGCTGATTCTGAACCTCAGCACTTTTGGCTTTACCTTATCCCTGGCGGCATCGGGATTGGCAATCTGGAACCTGTTTATTTTCATATCCATACTGGCCGTCCTTGTTTGCATATTCCTGTTCTGCTTCAGGCTCAATCTGATTATCAGTATAAAAAACAAAACGGCAAATGCGCCGGTTGATATTCGAAGAGACAGGGTATTCGGCTGGCGCAGCGTAAAGGGGACCGGTTTTACCGAAATATTGCCCACCGATGAAACCGAAGGCGCTATCCGGGAAATCGGCGCCCTGATCAGCTATATTCAGAATCTGGATGATGCAGGTCCGGAAAAAACGAGAAATCCCGTATGAAAAAACTCGGCATCGTTCTTTTGTTGTTTGTTTCCGCTGCTGTTTTCGGACAGCAGAAATTCGCCCTGGTAATCGGGAACGGAAATTACGCCAACGTTACCAGGCTTGCCAATCCGGTAAATGATGCCGGCGATATGGCCAATGCCCTGCAGTCCCTGGGCTTCACGGTCGATAAATTGCTGGACGGAAGCCAGGATCAAATGGTAAGCGCGGTAATGCGGCTTAAAAACAGGCTCAGCGTGTCCAATGATTCGTATGGTTTTCTGTTCTACGCGGGCCACGGAATACAATCCAACGGGGAAAATTACCTTATCCCCGTAGACGCCAACATACCCGATGCAAATTTTTTAAGAAACCGGGCAGTTGCGGTGCAGGAAGTGCTGGACGAATTGAACGATGCCGGAAATAAATTCAATATGGTGGTTTTGGACGCCTGCCGCGACAATCCCTTTGGCTGGAGCCGCGGCGGGGCAAGGGGACTTACCATAGTTAGCCGCCAGCCTGCCGACAGTATCATTGTCTACTCCACAAGCGCGGGCTCCACAGCTTCCGACGGAACCGGCAGAAACGGGCTTTTCACAGGGTATCTTCTTAAAAACATAACAATTCCCGGCCTGGAAGTTACCGAAATGTTACGCCGAACCAATGCCGATGTTGCCCGCGCAAGCAATAATTCGCAGCGTCCGGCGGTATATAATCAGTTTTACGGAATTGCCTATCTTGGCGCAAAACCGGAAACCGCCGATTCGGCACAGGCCGCGATTTACGGAACGTGGTACAGCGCTCCGGAAAAAATGACCTACATAATATCCGGCAAAACCATTTCGTTTACCAATGATTCCCAGAATTGGCACGCGGCCGCCGACATTAATTCCATCCAGCCTGTAAAGAACGATACCCAGGCTACCCAGGGGACCTATCCATCCGGGTTCAGAATAATCGGCGTTGTCACCGACTCGAATATTCCCAGTATCCCGGTTGGAGGCACCCACGATCGTACCTTTTATCTGGCGGCCGGTAATCAATCGATGATACGCTCGGATCTGAGCAAGGATACTGTCTGGACCAGAAAATAAATAATTTGCGGTAAGGAATGTCCCGTAACGTACGGGCGCGGATCCAAATTGCCTGCTGAATGAATTGAAAAGTATCTCATTGAATACACATTTTTTAAAACTGAGTATCCAAACAGCGACTTTTTCTCTATATTGACTTATCCAAAAAGGCGATGTACATTATACTCGTAAGTTGCAAACTTACGAGTTTGTATCTATGGGGCTGATGTTTATGTTTGTCGGCAGAGAAGAAGAACTTAAAAAATTGAACGTGATGTACCGCAGCGGTAAATTTGAGTGCGTGATTATTTACGGGCGGCGGCGTGTCGGGAAGACCACAC
>WQZG01000126.1 GCA_009780855.1 Treponema sp. | reverse complement strand
TACTAAACGGAAGTGTTATTTCCGAAGTTCCTGTAACCGTTCCCCGGTGTTCAAAATATCCAACCCCGGAAGAAAACAGTGTAATTCGCGATATTGGGAAATTTGGCATGGTAAACTCCTTGTGAAGACATTATAAAAATTCGGGATGCAGCATGGCTTCCCTGAGTATAGCATTAATACGGAGATAATAACCCCTTCCGGGACTCTGCAACCATTCAATTATATCAGCATTAATGCGAATATTCACTGAAGGGAACGCATGGGTGACAGACACCAAAAACTCGGAATTCAAACAGTTCAATGCCAGCGCCTCAAAAAACAGCAATACAGCAGGAATTTTCGGCAGCGATACCGCCGGATAAACTGCGGATCAACGCATTACATAAGAACAAACTTCAGGAAAACTTCGGGCGGAAGATCTATTATATTTATTGAGCTTGCTGTGTTTGAATATTTTGAAGGGTATTTATATCAATGCCGGTAATGTCGCTAATTAATTTTAGCGGGACCCCTTTAGCGATGGCATTTCTCGCTACAACTTCACGGCCTTGCTCTATACCTTTTTCCATACCTTTTTCCATGCCTTCTTCACGGCCTTCTTCACGCCATACCTGTTTCGCATCGTCCCAGTTCCATTCGGTTAACAGCATATTCGTTACCTCCGTCGCATTTGGCCCTTCGTCATTATTTATAAGCGATACATTTTCCTGGCCTACGCCGTGATACATGCAAGCGTTTCACATCTCTTAACTATTTTTTCATTCCGCCCCAAATTGATGTTTATTACCTTTACTTCCAATTCAAGCGCCAGCCCTACTTTTTCGGGCAAACCAACAGAAGCACCGCTTTCAAATGCTTCAGACAATTTAAGAAGTGCTTCATCAGGATACGGCGCTTTCCCGTTGTAGAGTACAAAAAATTCAGGTTTCGGCAGCCGGATGAGCCGCGTTGAATAAATCGCCTTTTCGTTAGTTATCTTTTCATATATGCGGGCTATGTAAAGAAGGAGTCTCAAGCACATATTGGGATTTATGGTAACCGTATATTCCGGGACAGGGTAAAATTTTCCAGGGCGCAGTAGAGCTCCCTTAACTTCTCAGGATCACTGACCAGAAAAGAGAAGACACTACTTTTGTATTTGGTATTGACGCCCATAGATAAAGCATATGTTGTTTTATTAATTTTGTCCAATGGGCTTCATTATCGTTCTGCCAATAACAGGAACCAAATATTTGAATAGATGGTCAAACTTTAACCAGTTTTTTATCATTATGGAAAATTTTTTGCATTTGATAAACTATTTCGCTTAAGGCACCAAGACGTACAACCATTGATTCCTTTTTTGTAGCAGGACGGTAATTACCCTTTTCAATTGCCGTTACAACCTGATTGACTTCTTTATCAACATCAATAGTATTATAATTCATTTTTTTCATAAACTTGATTAACGCAGGAGGGCGATTTCCTCCTCCTGCGTTAATCATTTAATTTTCCATCCCATATAAAGTCGGCGGATTACCAGACCAATACCAGGCGCCTGAAGCTAATACAGTTTGACCGCTGAGAACAGTAAAGGTAAATCCAACAGTAGTCTGCCAAAATGTCTGGGTAGTGTCATAATTAGTTCCGCCTTCCTTGGTAGTTAGACTGGCAATAGTAAGCGGAGCATACGCAGCGCCATTGTAGACTGTAAACTGCATATTGGAATCTGCATAGTTTTTACTAAGCGTGCCGCCACTGGTTCCGCCAACTACACGCCCCATATAGGTAGCATAATCGGCCATCAGTTTCGAATTCATTGCTACACAACTTGTTATGGTTCCCGTTGAATAACCAGCTATGCCTCCGATATAACGTCTGCCGTCTATTTCACCGGTGGCATAACAGAATTGTATCTTCCCGTTTGTATCATTGTATCCCACTATACCACCCAGGTAATCCGCTGCATCAGTTCCTCCAGAAGATACCTGCAGGCCTCTGTTATAACAATTTTCCACAAGACCTTTGTTATACCCAACAAGGCCGCCCGCATAGGAAGTATAATAAGTATCATTGGGTATATTCGGGTATGCGGATATGCCATAAAACGATGGTGAATTGGTAGTTACCCAACAATTACGGATCGTTGCTCCATCATTGTATCCTACAAGACCGCCGACGTAAGAACTCCCCCGTATAGTAGAATTATACAACCCTAAATTTTCAATAACGCAATTCGCGCCCTTAATGTATCCAAATACACCCTGGTAGCTAGAGTAAGCTGTTCCGACGTCTTGATAATACATTTGCAATCCGGAAAAACGGTAACCGCTTCCGTTATAATTACCGGTAAACGGAGCCGCTTGAGTACCTATGGCCGGCCAGTTATTTATTATACCTGACACGCTTATATCTGTTGTTTGTATATAGCTTTTACCGAGACCTGCCGCAGTATTTGCGTATGTATTAAAATACGAATAGTTGCTTGAATTTACCGGTATGGCGCGGGTTGTTGTTGCTCCATCACGAATAGTAACGCTGACGCTGGCGGTCCCGCTAAGGCTATAGTTCGTGTTGCCTGAAATAGTAAGGCCCAGATTGACTGCCGCAGTATTTGTTACTGCTGTTGTACCATTATAATTGAGCGTTACAGTTTTTGATGCTACATTGTTGACTCCAGTTTCGTTTGACAATGTAAGGCCGTAGGTGCTAAGACTTGCTACTGCGACTGTCAACGTAGGAGTATCTCCAGAAACAAATCCGCTTGAAGAGACCGTGAATCCCTGCGCATAGGAGACAGGGCTTAAAATACCGGGTGTACCAACTGTAAGGGTTATAGATTTGACGGTAATGGTTGCCGATGAATTAGCCGGTTGGCTCGACAGGTAGTAGTTATCCTTATCGGTACCGCTTAGGGCAAAACCGCTGAATGTTACGGCTCTGGAACCGATGTCTTTCAGGGCGAAAGTTCCGGTTCCGGTGGTGAAACTGACAGAGTCGCCGGTAATAACACCGGATAAAGATCCGCCGGAAAATGCCGCAGTAGTATTACCATCGTAGACTTTGCCGCTTGCAGTAACACCAGTAATGGTAAGGCCTTTTTGCGTAATGCTGCCGTTTGTAATACCGGCCGGTTGCGACAATAAAGTATAATTTACCGCATATGTACCGCTTATACTATAACCGCTGAATGTTATGGTTTTGTTTGTACCAACATTTTTATCGTCATAGTTAGCATTCCCCGTAGTAATGGTAACAGTTTCACCGCTGACCAGGCCGCTGACAACAGCAGTACCTGTTACGGCGGCTGATGTACTCCTGTCGTAGATTTTATTGGCAGTAGGGATAAGGCCTGTTATTGTAACTCCTTTGGTATTTATTGTCAAAGTGAAGGAAGCCGTTGCTAATGCATAAATCCCGTCAGACGCTTTTGTAACAGTTATGACAGTAGTACCTGGTTTTACAATTGTTATTAAACCAGAAGAAGAGTTCACCGTGGCAACGGTTGTTACACTGCTGGTGTAACTTACCGTTCCGCCTCCTAAACCTGAGTTACTTAGCGTATTGGTAAATGCGGGATCACCGTATGTTTTAGTTATTGTACCCGTCGTAGTAAATGCAATGCTGTTGGATGATAAAATGGAAGTCGTAAACAATACTCCCGTACTTGCGGCTGAAACGTTGTTATAGTTCAAATCTGCCTTATATCTTGCAAAGAAATAATAACTTGTATTGGCAGACAAACCGCTGAAAGCCAAACTGTCCTGCCAGCCCGTTGTTGGCGCAGATGATGATGAATTCCTGGCATATTCCAGTGCAAACAAAGTACTGACACCTGCCGGTTTGCTTAGTGTTATTGAAGTTTGTGAACTGCTGGCAAGTCCGGGCGATGCGGGTGCCGCAGGTGAAGCAAGGGAAATCTGTAATGTATATGAGGCTGTTACCAGGGCATAGGTTCCATCTGCTTCTTTTCTCGCTGTAATGGTAACAGTTCCGGCTTTAACTATGGTAACCAGTCCACTGGCTGAATCCACTGTGGCAATTGTTGTATCGCCGCTGGAGTAACTGATCGCGCCTCCTCCCAGAGATCCGCTTGCAACTGCATTGGTAAAAGGTGCATCTTCATAAATTTTATTTATCTGACTGCCATTCACAAATGTAATTGTGCGGGACTGCAGTAAAGATGTCGACGCAGATAAACTGCCGCTTGCAGCTGAAACATAATTTTTTTCAGAAACAGCTTTGTAACGAGCAAAGAAAAAATAGCCTGTGTTGGCGGCAAGTCCGTTGAAAACTTTACTGTCCTGCCAGCCTGATGCTGGAGCACTGTCGCTTGTATTGGATGCAAATTCTAACGTAAATTGTGTAGTGTTGGCGCCAATTGGATCATCAAGCGTAACCGAATTTGTACTGCTGCTGGCTAATCTGGGCGGGTTAGGCGCTGCGGGGGATGCAAGATTAATCTGCAATGTATATAGAACAGTAGCCTGCGCATAAGTCCCGTCCGATTCTTTGGTGGCGGAAATATTGGCAGTACCGGCTTTAAGGATGGTTACCTGCCCGGTGGTTTCATTTACAGTTGCAACAGTTCCGGAATCACTGTAATAACTGATTCCTCCCCCTCCGGCCGAACCTGATCTGACAGCGTTAATAAAATCCGGATCGCCGTAATTTTTATTAACAGGTCCGGTTGTATCAAAACTGATGGATCGGGACAACAGAGAGGATGTGTTGGCAATCAGGCTTTGGCTGGCCGGAGAAACGTTATTTTTCTCGGGAACGGTTTTGTAACGTGCAAAGAACATATAACTTGTATCAGCGTTCAAATTATTAAAAGTTTTACTATCCTGCCAGCCCGTGGATGGAGGAGTAAAACTTGTGTCATATGCATATTCAAGAATAAATTGAGTTGTGTTGGCATCAAGTGGTTCAACCAAAGTAACCGAATTTGGATTACTGCTGCCAAACCTGGGCGGATTGGGCGCATCGGGAGTTGCGAGACCAACCTGCAGAGTGTATTGGGCAGATGCCTGTATATATGTCCCATCCGATGCCCTTGTGGCAGTAATGACAGTGGATCCGGCTTTAAGTATTGTAACCTGTCCCGAATTGGAAACAATTGTGGCTATTGCCGTATTGCTGCTTGTATAGCTAATCGTTCCCGCTCCCGGTGATCCCTGTATGACAGGATTTGTAAACGGCGCATCGCCATAGTTTTTATTTATTAAATCCGCAGTTTCAAATTCTATGGTGCGGGGAAGCAAACCGGACGATGTTGTTGCAACTAAACTAGCGCTGGCATCTGATTCGTAGTTTTTATTAAGATCCTCTTTATAGCGTGCGAAAAAGTAGTAATTAATTTGGGATTCAAGGCCGCTAAAGTCTAAATTGGTTTGCCATCCGATTTGAGGAGGTGAATCAAAAGTACTTCGTGCATATTCAAGTACAAATGATGGATCTGCGTTAAGCGGCGCCCGCAGTGTAATAGTGCCAGATGTTTCATTCGTAATATCAAGTCTGGGCGGATTTGGCGTTCCAGGAGACGCTCGGTCAACTGTAATAGTATACTGAGCGTCCGCTTGTGCATAGGTACCATCTGTTGCCTTTGTGCAAGTAATAATAGTTGTGCCAGCTTTAAGTATAGTTATTAACCCGCTATTATTTACAATGGCAACTGTTTCATTACTACTGGTATAATTAATGGCGCCTGTCCCCAGAGAACCAGTTTTTATGGCATTTACAAACGGAGCATCTCCATATATTTTATTAATTGGATCACTTGTCTCAAACTCAATGGTATTGGCAAGCAAAGCCGAAGGATCATACCAGCTTGCATAAAGGATTATATCTTCTGTCACTATATCATTAAAAATGTTCCATTGTTCCCCATTTGATTTAAACCACCCTATAAAATCACAACCATTAAGAGTTGGGGTATCCATTTGAGGAATAACTTTTCCATAAGGTACAAACAGGGATTTTACAGCACTTCCGCCTTTTGAATCAAATGTAACCATATTACCCCATTCGGCATATAAGGTAATTTCGGGATCTGTTGTCAGGTCTTCGTATGATTTTCCCAAATAATAATCAATACCAGTTCCATCGGTTTTTGTATTCCAGCTTACAAAGCTACTGCAATTATCCGGGGGGACAAAGGAACAAAGAGGCAAGACATCCATATGATGGTACTTAAGTGTAGTATCCTGCATAGTTCCGGTTCCGCCATTAGCATTGAAATGAACAATATAGGTAGGCGCTATATCTTCCTGCATCTGACAGGTGGTAAATACCGAAGTAAGAAGAGCAAACACCGCAAATCTGATTATAACTTTTTTAAACATACGAACCTCCGTTTTTAACTAAAACCTGTACGAATATCCCACTGAAAATTTCATGTCTAATTTATTACTCAAGTTTGTCTGCAATGCCTTGGCAGGTATTGAGCTCGAACCGGAATCTGTCCAGAGCGGGTACGAAGCTGTGAATGATATGTCCAGAAAATTGAATAAAAAAATACCAATGGAAGCATCTGCAGGCAAGGACGATATTGTTACATTAAGGCCGTAGTACTGGTACTGGGAAATTTTATACCCAATACCTGCACCGACATAGCCGCTTGCTGTACTGTTGAAGGGCCAGAAAAACGCGTAGTGTACGTATGGCGTAAGTGAATAATATGAAGTCACCTGGTTCCTCGTGCTTACAAGACCGGCGTTAAGCCCCGCTTCAAGGAACTGGTATTTAAACGGCGCTACAGTGCCGCGTATCGTAGCAATCATCCAGGGTTCAGAAAAGCTTGTTCCTGCGGAGGCGCCGATTGACCAGAAATTGGCTTCATCGTCCCGTGAGAAAGCGCCCCTGACCAGCCGCGTAGTGGTAGTCGGGCGTACCGCGATAGTTGTTCCTTCAGGGATATCTCCCAGATACGCTGTGCCAAAAAACTGGTTATAAATGGCGGGAACCTGATCTTTGTTGCTTGCATCAGATACGTCAGCGCCGGTAAGTCGGAATACTTCATTTACATCAAGGCCGGGGGTCATTAGGTTTTCAAGCAGGTAGGAAGTAAAGAGTCCGTTGCGGCCGTCTCCGTCGGCAGCCTTCTTGCCGGCGCTCGTCGCGTAAACGATGATGCTGTCTGCGGGCTGGCCGTTTACGATCGCGAGTCCTCTGGATGCACTCCGGCTCCAGCCAAATGGGTTATCACGGCAGGCGTCAAGTACAATCACGTTGAGGGCATTATTGGCATAGTTAAGCTCGTCAAGCATTGCCTGGACAGCTAGCGCCCGGCTCAGCAGATAACTTTCGCTTGGTATGTTCGCGTCTACCGGGATAAGATAATTTTCCCCATTGGACTGTATGCCGTGGCCCGCGTAAAAGAAAAATCCGTATGAGCCGTGGTCCTTACCAAGGTTGTCTTTAAAATTTGTAACCCCGTCCTGCATTTGCTGCAGGGTCCCGTCCAGTATCCTGTCGACATCAAAACCAAGCGCGGCAAGGACGGCGCTCATGTCAGTGGCGTCGTTTACGGGGTTGTCCAGCGGCGTAAGGCCCCTGTAGTTGCTGTTTCCAATTACAAGGGCAAACTTTTTGGGCGTCGCGGTTGAAGAATCCTGGGATTGCTGAGCGAAAATCGCCGCAGGGAGCAGAATCAGGGAAAAAATAACAAAAATTTTTACTTTACAACCTTTCATACAATCCTCCGGACTAATTCTGGTGCCAAAAATGGGATTTTTTTAATTTATCTTCCGCCATATACAGGAAATATATCCCGTTCCAATTTAGTTTAGGCGTAGCCTGTTATAAATCATGCGATGTATATTTTAATTTTTTTCACGGAATTCAGAAGGACTAAGACCTGTAATCTTTTTGAACACTTTCGAAAGCCAGCCCCGGCTGTCTTCGCCGCAGATTGCAAACGCTTCTTTTATTGAAAGATTTTTGTCCGCAAGTTTCTCTTTGATGTGTTCAACTTTTACCCTGTTTCGGTATTCGCCGGGCGTCATACCTATATCTTTATTAAAAATGCTGTAAATGTGGGTTACACTCATATTTACCGATTTTGCGAAAGTTTCAGGATCAAATTTACCCTTCCAATGGCTGTCAATATATTCCATTGCCCTGACCAGTTCCGGTCTGCCTATATATGTTTTTTTGACAATACAGATAAATACAACATAGGCTACCTTTTTGTCATATTTAATCGGGTAATAATGAAAATCAGCAACGGATTGTTCAAAAGGTTTTTTATTAACAACACCGCGATCTACCAGATCCTGAACAGGCGGATTAATGTTACGGTTAGTACAAGGTACTCCTTCATAAAATACCTTCTCGATGTCTTTCCTCAATCCCAATTGATCATTGCAAACAGGATCTTTGATTAAATTATACTTGCCAACTATTAATTTAGGATCATTTATGTTAAGCCATTTTAGGGCAGCCTGATTTAAAAAAACCGATACGCCGCCGGCATTAAAAATTTCTATGGGTACAGGGAGAAGGTCCAAATACTGCTCAAACGATTTCTTGTAGTTTGTTATTTTTTGCAATATAAAATCGTTAATTTCATTATTAAACTCAAAATTTCCGGGTATATCCCGGCGGACTTTTGGTTTTATCGATGAACCGTTATTGTCCTTTTGCATTAATTGGCGACTCCAGCCTTATCAGCAGTATTACAGGTTTACCAATAGTAATAACAAAAGAGAAATTTTTGGGGTCTATTTTTCGCACAAAACCATGCCTTTTTAAAAATTCAGGGTCTATTTTTCGCACAAAACCATGCCTTTTTGAAAAAATTGGAAAAAATCAGTAGAATAATGTTTTGGAACAATATTTTGTAGTCGGCGTCATATTCCGCATTACCCAGACATAAATTTTTGTTTGTCGTATTGCCTCAAAAGAAAATCTAGCCGAAAAATAGTGTGCCTCAAAACTAAAAATCTAGCCGAAAGGTTTGTGGAAAACCAGTGTTTTTCAAGAAACCTTTATGGAAGGAATATATGCTTCATTAACAGAAAGTTTCAAGAGCCTGTCACGGGCTATATCCAATTGCCGTTTCAATTCAATGGGGTTCAGGGCGGCTGCCCTCCGGCGAAGTTCCTC
>WQZG01000125.1 GCA_009780855.1 Treponema sp. | reverse complement strand
ATTGTTATGGCGATCGCAGGAATTATATGGGGCAAAAATAAAAACGCGCTGCCGGTTTATAAACTGGGCATGCTCCTTGGAATTTCCAATTTTATCTGGGGCGTACTTACCTGTACCTGGCTGGGCCTTGATACTGATAAACTGCCCGGGATTCTGCAGGACATAAGTCTGCCCCTAATTTCCAATGTTACCGCCGCCAAATCCGCTTATTACGAAGGAATAGTACGCCAGAATTTAATGATTTTCTGTTTTACCCTTGGCCTTTTGCAGTGTTCCATAGGACATATAATCAACATTACAAGAACCCGCACATTGAAATTACTGGCGGATGTTGGATCTCTTGGAATGCTGGCCGGCATGTACGGGATAATTCTTTCCCTTATTGCCAGCAACGAGTCCCGGCAAATTCCGCTTTACACGCCGTGTTTTTACATTTTTGGCGGCGGTTTCCTGCTTAATTTTGTATTCGGCAATTATAGCGGTTCAGTATTAAAATCCATTCTTGAAGGATTTAAAAATTTTATCTCTGCGATTCTGAGCGTAGGAAATACATTCGGCGACATCATGTCGTATATCAGGCTCTGGGCTGTCGGCCTGGCGGGTGCGGCAATTGCTTCTACCGTTAATTTTCTGGCCGGGAATTTCCTGGGGCATTTAATATTTTTTGCTGTAGGAGTCCTGATAATTATTCTGGGGCACAGTCTTAATTTTGTATTAAACGCGCTTTCTGTCCTGGTCCACGGAGTAAGACTGAATATCCTGGAGTTTTCCGGCCACGCCGGCCTGACCTGGTCCGGTACGGCATACAGGCCTTTTAAAAACAGGAACTGATACGGATTTTTTTTTGGGAATTTATCCACAGGAGGATAATTAATGAATTTAGGTTTAATTGGCGCCGGTATTGTATTGGGTATTTCCGCTATCGGATCCGGAATTGGCGTTTCTTTCTCCGGTTCGGCATGTATAGGAGCCTGGAAAAAATGCTATCTGGCAAACAAGCCGGCGCCGATGACGCTGCTGGCTTTTGGCGGCGCGCCCCTGACCCAGACCTTCTACGGTTATATACTGGGATTGTTGTTTATGAAACCTGCCGCCATCGCAAACCCCCAAATGGGTCTTTTTTATCTTGTCCTGGGCATCGCATCCGGTCTGGCCATATGTATTTCGGCTGTTGTCCAGGGTATGGTCGGAGCCTGCGGCGCTGATGCCACAGGGGAGACCGGCCAGGGTTTCGCCAATTACATGATCGTAGTCGGCATGTGCGAGACCATAGCCATATTCGTCATGGTCCTCTCAATGATTAGCCTTGGCTGATAATTTTACGTTTAAATAACCATGTCCCGAATCTCCGGCAAGGTTAAGATCGGCGATCATCTGATCATGGGCGGCGGCTTTCCCGTTGTAATACAGACCATGTGGAAAGACCGCCTTTACGCATCGGATCTGGAAGGTAAATCCGGCGAAGCGCTTGCGGCGCGGATTAACCGTCTGCAGGATATGGGTTGCGGGCTTCTGCGTTTCGCGGTGCCGGATACGGGCGCTGCGGAGTTACTGGGTAAACTTGCCGCTATGGTTTCAATGCCGCTGTCCGCGGATATTCATTTTGATTATAAAATCGCGCTGCGCTGCCTTGATTTTCCCATTGCCAAAATCCGGATCAATCCGGGCAATATCGGCAGCCGCGAAAAAGTCAGGGCCGTCCTGGAAGGGGCAGCGCAAAAAAATGTTCCCATACGTATAGGGTTAAACGCCGGAAGCCTCCCGTCGGATTTGCGTACGGAAGTTAATTCCGGCAGAATAGACAGCGCGCAGGCACTGGTAACTGCTGCGGAACGGGAACTTGCGATATTTTACGAATTTGGTTTTACCAATGTTGTGGTCTCAATGAAGGCCTCAGGAATTGCCGATACTATAAAAGCAAACAGGCTGCTGGCAAATAAAACAGCCGCGCCGCTTCATATCGGGGTTACGGAAGCCGGCCCGCTTATTCCGGGCGTTGTCCGGAATACAGCAGCCCTTTTGGCACTGCTTAACGAAGGCATCGGCGATACGATTCGGGTTTCCCTGTCTGAGGATCCGGAGAAAGAAGTAATCGCCGGCCGCGAAATTCTGGGCGCCGCCGCTGAGCTCGCGGGGAAGGCAGGCAAAGAAAGCATTAAGCAGCCGGATGGAATACGGATTGTTTCCTGCCCCAGATGCGGCCGCAGCAGTTTTGATTCCATGGGGTTTGCGCAGGCCTGGCAGGACCGCCTTTACGCCCTTAAAAAAAAGGCGACAGTGGCGATCATGGGATGCGCGGTAAACGGCCCGGAAGAAGCAAGACACGCCGATCTTGGCATTACCGGAACCGGAGACAAAGTGCTGATATTCAGGAACGGGAAACTTGTCCGTACAATTAACGCAGCGGAAGCTGACAGGGTTTTTGAAGAGGAACTGGAGCGCTTGTAGGTGTCCAAAAAATTTTTTTTCACCCTTTCATTTATTTTTATTTTTCTTTCGGTTATACAGGTACAAACCATACATGCGCAGACAAAACCCTGGTGGCTTAGTCTTGAACAGGGTAAATTGTTTTTCCGCAGCGGCGCTTACGGGGATGCCCTTAACTCCTTTGATGACGCGCGCCGGAACAGACTGGACGTTTATACCCGCCTGGAAGACAACCTGATAATAGCCCTGTCCGCCCCCGAACTTAGGCGGTTCGGCGATACCCTGGATCAAGTAGAGGTTTATTGCAGCCAGCAGCACATAAACAATGTCACAGAAGCCCTTAATGAACTTTACTACCGTTTCCCAAAAGATAATCTGGATAATTCTGTCAAACGAGTCCTGGAAGAAATAGATCGGCTAAAATCCTATCCCGAGGCCGAATACTGGATTGGCGAAACCTATATGGCCGAAGGCGAACTAGGACTCGCACTTAATCAGTTCCAAAAGGCCCATGACCTGCGTTCGCTTCTGGAGATTCCGGAATTTGATCTTGAAATAATGTACAGAATGGCTGATGTATACAGGATCCGCCAGGATTATCAAAAAATGGAAAACTGTGTTCTTGATATTCTGGATGCTCCCGGCAGGGATGTACTCTGGGCCGCAGACTCCGGTAATTTCGCCAGAGCTGCCATGATGAGGATCCTTGAAAACGAAGGAATCGGCCGGTTCTTTACACTTTACAGATATGACAATTACCAGGTTGAACGCGCCCACAGGTTCCTGGGTCTTTATTACTATACATCGTCCAGGCACAACCAGGCCGCCGAACATCTGATGTTCGCCTTCCTTATACAGAACACAATGATCATGGAAGAAGTAATAAGGCATCAATTTGACTTTACCTTTACAACCATGGATGATTTAATGACGCAGATAGCCGGAATGCCTGCTATACAGGACTATATGGAACAAACAGATTATTTCCGTACAGCTTATTTTTTGGCGGTATCACTGTACGCGACAGGCAGAAAGCTGCCGGCAGGGCAATTGTGGACTTTTTTGGCCAACACCGCAAACGCCGGCGAATGGCAGGTACGCAGCCGCAGACAGCTTCAAAGCCCCTATATAGACCCGGCCCGGCAGATGCCGTAATTCACAATTCTGTAACCTGCCGATTGACACAAATCCGGTTTTTATAGTAGTTTATTAGAATCACTTATTATTCAGGAGACAGACCATGGGTCAAGTAAGCAAGAACTCCCGTACCTCAAGCGCGACACAAAAGTTTTTTTGTTCCTGCGGGGGTGAAGTAAAGATAAAGACCATGTTTGAAAACGGCAAAGTCAAGAACGTGGCAGAATGCGAGAAATGCAAACGCCTTGAACGGCGGCCTTCGGATTTCAAATGATTGTGATTGCCGTAAAAGCAGCAGCCGCATTAATATTAAGGGGGATTTCTTTTGGGCATTAAAAGCAAATCGGTAATAAAGAGGCACCGGCAGAGCGAAGAACGCCGGCTCAGAAATAAAGCCGTAAAATCATCGGTGCGTACAAGCGTTAAAAAATTTCAGACCCTGGCAATTAAAAAAGAAGCCGGGGAAGCGGAAACAGCGCTTGCTGAAATGATTAAGAAGATTGACACTGCGGCGCGCAAGGGCATTATAAAGAAAAATGCGGCTGCCCGCAAAAAATCCAGAATGCAGCGGCTTTTCAATGTAATGAAAGCGGCTCAATAATTTTCTGACAGCCCGGGTATAAATGACAGGAAGCAAATATACCAAAGCTGAAATTATCGATTCAATCTACAATAAAACCGGTATTAACCGCAAGGAAATCCGGAATATGATGGATATGCTGATTGATGAAATAAAAGCGGCGCTTATCGACCGCAGGGTTATTGAACTCCGCGGTTTTGGTACATTTGAAGTCCGAATCAGGAAGGGAAGGCAAAAAGCCAGGAATCCCAAAACGGGCGAGATCCTTTCTGTAAATTCACACGGCACAGTATCTTTTAGGGCCGGCAGAGAACTTAAGCAGGATGTATGGAAAATAAAGCAGGAAAATGAAGCATGAATCCTTCCGGTTCACTGTTGTCATCAAATTCAGTAAAACAGAATATTTATTCATTTTTAATTAATCTGGCTGCGCTGGCTATAGCTTCTGTTCTGTTCGCCTTGTCTTTTCCAAATCTTTTATTTGAAAACGGGCTCCCCATTTTTGCGTGGGTAGCCTATGTTCCGGTGTTTTGGGTAATACGCAGGACAAGCGTAAGGGCGTCTTTTTTTTGGGGCGCTCTTTACGGTTACGCGGCGTACGGCCTGTTTAACTACTGGCTCTCTGTTTTCCACCCTCTGGCCGGGCTGATTGTCGGCTCAATTTACCTTGTATATATGGCTGTCCTCTTCCCCCTGCTCAAAGCCGCGATTTTGCTTTATCCCAAGCGCGGCTATTTACTGCAGTGGGTTATGTGGATCGCTTTTGAATATCTGCGAATCCAGGGTTTCCTTGGGTACGCTTACGGCATTACCGGATATTCACAATGGACATGGATACCGGTAATTCAGATTGCCTCGGTAACCGGTGTCTGGGGTGTTTCCGCATTGGTAGTTTTTTCTTCTTCCGCAATTGCAGCGGCGATTCCCATAAAAAAACCTGCGATCGGGGAAAAACTAAGTTCAGCTTACTGGAAGGAATGTGTTTTTACTTTCTTACAGAAAGAAAAGATTGCTCTGGGCGCCTGGGTCGTATTATTGGCCGCGGCCCTGATTTTTGGTTTTGCTTTTCAGATCAATTATAAAGATAATCCGACTGCCAAACTGGCCCTGATTCAGCATAATACAGATCCATGGAGAGGCGGCATCGATCAATACCGCCACAACTACGAAGTATTAAAACGGCTTTCTGACGAGGCATTAAGCGATCATCCGGACCTTGATCTGGTTGTATGGTCAGAGACCGCATTTGTACCCCGTATTTACTGGCATACAACAATCAGGGACGATCCGGCTTCCTGGGTTTTGGTAAAGGAACTTCTTGATTACCTGGCCTCAACAAATGTTCCTTTCTTAATCGGCAATGACGATGCCAGGAGGGAACCGGACAAGAATCCCAGGGACGACAACAGGGTAGATTACAATGCGGCCATGCTTTTTGAAAACGGCGTTAATACGCAAATGTACCGCAAACTGCATCTGGTACCCTTTACGGAAAACTTCCCCTACGAAAAGCAATTGCCCTGGATTTACAATGCCCTTATAAACGCGGACACCCATTTTTGGGAAAAAGGCAATGAGGCCAAAGTTTTCGAATTGGCGCTTAAAAAGACGCCCGGCGGAGTTAAAAAACCGGATATTTTAAAGTTTTCGACTCCCATTTGTTTTGAAGATACTTTTGGTTATCTGTCCAGGGATTTTGTTAAAAACGGCGCTGAACTTATTGTAAATATTTCCAATGACGCATGGTCGGCAAGCCTGCCGGCACAGAACCAGCATTTGTCCATGGCAATATTCCGCGCCGTGGAAAACCGCAGGTCCATGGTCAGATCAACCGCGTCGGGGCAGACCTGCGGCATCGATCCAAACGGCAGAATCCTGGCAATGGCGCCTCCTTTTTCAGAATCGGCCTTGACTGTTGATGTGCCGATTGTCACTGACAGTTCAATTTATACCATGTACGGCGACTGGCTGGCCTGGGTTTTTTTGACAGCCGCTGTTGTGCTATTGATCTGCGGCGTTATCAGGGTTATAATAAGAAAGTACGTAAATCCTCATCATGATTAAAAAGCCTTCTCCGTTGAATCAAGGATGGTTATTATGAATGCCCAGAAAAAAATTCTTATAGTTGATGATGAAGAGCTAAATTTGGATTTTTTCGAACTCATGCTGTCCAAGCTGGGTTTTGGGGTGGAGAAAGCAAGGGACGGCATGGAGGCGCTTGAAAAAGTCAAACGTTTTATGCCTGACCTGGTTTTGCTGGACAATATTATGCCGCGTATGACAGGCTGGGAATTTACAAAGAAAATCAAAAGCGACGACAGGTACAGGGATATTCCGATAATAATGTTTTCTGCCCTTGACGATATAAAGGACAAACTTGAAGGTTTTGAACTTGGGGTTGAGGATTACATAACCAAACCGTTTAATTTTTCGGAAGTGCTTGCACGCATACGGGTGGTTCTGCGGAACCGTGAACTTTTTGCCCAAATCGCAATCCGCGAAGACCGTCTTAACCTGGCGGAGGAATTAAACAGCGGCATTAAGAAAATTCTGGTTGATTTAACCAAAAATATTGATGATCTTGACAAAGCGGCGGCCAAAAAAGACAATGTCCCGGAGATTCTGGACAAAACCCAGCAGATCAGGAAGCGGATTGCGGAGCTGGACGCCAAAATAGAAAAAACCTATACAGAATGGGATGAATTGAAAAAGAATGAGATTAAACTTCCTGTTCTGGAAACAAATTTCCGCAAACCCATTAAATCGGAGCAGGAATAGAGAATGGCAATTTTGGAAGTTAAAAAGAAAGAAGCAAAGACAGTTGTTTTTGGACCAAGCACAGCGTTTAACGGTTTTTTAAAATTCAGCGAAACTTTATGTATCCAGGGCAAGTTCAGGGGAACGATCGAAGCGGCAGGCGCCCTTATTGTTGACAAGGGAGCGGTTGTGGAAACCGATCATATCTCGGTAAAATCCCTTGTAGTTTACGGTACTGTCGCCGGAACCGTGCAGGCAGTTGATAAAGTGGACATGCTTCCCGGCGCCGAAGTCCGCGGCGATGTAAGTGCAGCAAGACTGCGTATCGCGGACGGAGTCCTTTTCGAAGGCCAATGCAGCATGACCGGAGTAGACAGGGATGTGGAAATTTTTTCACGCCCGACAGAAGAAATAAAGGCGGAACTTCAAAGAGTTAATGGCTAACAGGGTAAAAAAACTTGTCAGACGTTTGACTGTTTTAAATATGAAGACGGCAGCAGCTGAATCCTGTACAGCCGGGCTTGCAGCGGATTTATTGGCCCGGATACCCGGCGCGTCAAAGGTTCTTTGGGGATCATTTGTATGTTATACGCCGGAAGCCAAAATCCGGATGCTTGGGGTAGGGGAGGACACCCTTAAGCGGTACGGGGCTGTAAGCCGGGAAACAGCATGCGAAATGGCTAAAGGGGCCCTGGAAAAAAGCGGTGCGGATTTTGCGTTTTCAATAACCGGTGTCGCGGGCCCGGGCATGGATGGTTCGATTCCGGCCGGTACTGTATGGATATCTGCGGCTCATAAAGGCGATGATGTAAATGCAAAGCTTTTTAAATTCCGCGGTTCCAGGAATACAGTCCGCCGCAGAGCCGCAAAAAAGGCTATTGATGAACTGTTAAATATCCTCCCTTGAATAAATTGTAAAGAAAATTATTTAAATGAAAAAATTATTGATATTATTTTTAATAAAATAAACGCGGAGATTGAAATGGCAATTGTAAGAAGGGGCAGAAAGCCCAAAACAGCGGAATCAGAAACCAAACCGGAAAAGGAGAGCAAGCTTCCCAAAGAAGCCAAAATACCGGCGGCGGATTCTGTTGCGGATGAATTACCGGCAGCCGGGGAAAATTCCCGGGAAGAAACTGCCGCGGAAAACGGAAAAGCCAAGACTGTTGTAGTCAGGACGAGGGGCAGGCCTCCAAAATTCAAAAATAATGAACCGGCTTTATTTGAAGAACCGGCCAGGCCGCCGCTTCCAAAACTGACGCCAAAATCAATGCCCAGGCAGGCGAAAGCTGCTGCACAGAATAATGAATCTGTTGCCGCGCAGTACAATCAACCGGCTGTTGCGGCAGAGCAGCAAGCATCGGCGCAGCAAGCATCGGCGCAGCAAGCAGCAGCACAACAAGCAGCAGCACAACAAGCTGCGCCGCAGAAGCAAGCATCGCGACAAGTTGCGGCGCAGCAGGCAGCAGCACAGCAGGTCTCACAACCGCAGTCGTCGCCGCAAATAGCGTCGTCGCCGACTCAAATTGCGTCATCTCAGCAAATAACACCGCAGCAAAACGGACAGCACATTGCTTCGCATACTGTAACGCATTTCCCGCCGCGCGCGGGCGCGAATATTCCCCAGCCTGTTACCGAACAGCACCGGGAAAATACCCCTGTTCCGGCAGCGCCGATACCGGCTTTTACGCCCGGGTTTATTCCCAAGCTGCCTTCAATGCCGGATATTTACGGCAGGCCGGAACCGAGGCAGGATCAGGATAGCGGCAAACCAAGGCTGATTATTAACGAACTTATCAGACTTAACATGATGGATCTGCGTGAACTGGCGATAGTTTACAGCATTGCCCATGACGATCTTGTCTCTATGAAGAAACAGGAAATTATTTTTTCGATACTCAAGGCCCATACCGAAAGGGGCGGGGTAATTTATGCCTACGGTTCGCTGGAAATTCTTCCGGACAGCTACGGTTTCCTGCGCAGCCCGCAGAACTCTTACCTTCCCGGTCCTGACGACATATACATAAGTCCAAGCCAAATCAGGCTTTTTGCGCTCAAGACCGGCGACACAGTCTACGGCCAAATACGCAGCCCCAAGGAAGGGGAGCGTTTCTTCGCGATGCTGCGCGTCGAAACCGTAAATTACGATGATCCTACAGTTGCCCAAAACCGCATACCTTTTGATAACCTGACCCCACTTTATCCT
>WQZG01000124.1 GCA_009780855.1 Treponema sp. | reverse complement strand
TCTTCGGGGGCGACAGGAATCGCCCTTAACCTTGAAGAAAACAGTGTCGGATGTGTTTTGCTCTCCGGTGAATCCGGTGTAAGGGACGGAGATGAAGTAAAGGGAACAGGCCGTGTGGTTTCCGTTCCTTCCGGTGACTCCCTTTTTGGCAGAGTCGTAAATCCGCTGGGCGTTCCCGTTGACGGCAAAGGTCCCGTCACCGCGGAGGAATGGCTGCCGGTTGAGGCGCCCGCCGCTCCGGTTATAAGCCGCGGCAGCGTTGATACTCCGATGCAGACCGGGATTCTTTCGGTAGATTCCATGATTCCAATCGGCCGCGGTCAGCGCGAACTGATAATCGGCGACAGGCAGACCGGTAAAACCGCGCTCGCGATCGACGCTATTATTAACCAGAAAGGCAAAAATGTTATCTGCGTATATTGCGCTATCGGGCAAAAATCATCGTCTGTAGCCGCGATTATAAAAAAACTTGAGAGTTACGGCGCGATGGACTACACCTTTGTGGTACTTGCCGCTGCTTCGGATTCCGCCGCGCTGCAATACCTGGCACCTTATTCCGCGGTGGCCATGGCCGAACATTTTATGCGTCAGGGAAAAGATGTCCTTGTTATTTACGACGATCTCTCAAAACACGCAGTCGCCTACCGTACAATAAGCCTGCTGCTGCGCCGGCCTCCCGGACGCGAGGCGTTTCCCGGCGATGTATTCTACCTGCATTCCAGGCTTCTGGAACGGGCGGCCAAACTTACCCCTGACCTGGGAGGCGGTTCCATTACCGCACTTCCCATTGTCGAAACCCAGGCCGGCGATATTTCTTCATACATTCCCACCAATGTTATTTCAATTACAGACGGGCAAATTTTTCTGGATTCTGAATTGTTTAACTCCGGATTCCGGCCGGCCATTGATGTAGGTCTTTCTGTGAGCAGGGTAGGCGGTTCGGCGCAGTCAAAGGCCATCCGCAAAATTTCCGGCAGGTTAAGGCTCGATCTCGCGCAGTACAGGGAAATGGCCGCGTTTGCCCAATTCGGCAGCGACCTGGACAAATCAACCCAGGACAAGCTGGCCCAGGGCGAACGCCTTATGGAAGTTTTAAAGCAGGGCCAATATTCGCCGCTTTCGATGCCTCAGCAATTCGCCGTTCTTTACATCGCGGTAAACGGCAGCCTTCTTGATATCGAGGTAAAAAACATTCCGGCCTTTACCAAAAAATTCCTTGAGTATCTGGACATCAACTGCAAAGCGGTTATGGATAAACTGGATCAGAGCGGCGAATCCAACGCGGATATCGAACACGAACTGACCCAGGCTGTCGAAAAATTAAAGCAGGCCAGGTAGCCCATGGCTAACTTACGCGATGTCCGCCTGCGCATGAGGGCCATCAGGCAAACCCTGCAGGTAACCAAAGCGATGAACCTCATCTCCACGGCAAAACTGCGCAAGGGCCGCAGGGTGCTTCAGGATATCGAGCCATTTTTTAACCGCATCCAAAAGTCCATGTTCGATATACTTTCCGGGGCCGGCCAGATGCGCAGCGAGTATTTCCAGCCTACCAAAAAAAGTGATACCCATCATTCGGCCGTGATTGTTGTTTCCAGCGACAAGGGACTTGCCGGAGGCTATAATTCCAATATCTTCAGGCTTACCGGCAAGCTCTGTTCCGGGCTTGAGAATCCGGTGCTGATCCCGGTCGGCTCCATCGGGTACAGATATTTTATCCATACCCCCTATATCATAATGGAAAATTTTTCATTCAAATCACAATTGCCTGTAATGGATAACGCCTCCGAAATCGCCGAGTATGTTATATCGCAGTACCTGTACGGAATGTTTGATGAAGTTCACATTGTTTATACCCATATGTACAGTTCGGTTAAATTGCTGCCGGTGAGCATTCAGCTTCTTCCCCTCAATCTTGAAAAAATGAAGGAAGAGTTTGCGTCAGCCGGCCAAAAAAGGGTTGAGCTCTCATTTGAGTATCTTCCTTCAAGACACGATGTATTTAACACACTGGTTCCCTTCTATATAAAAGGTATTATTTACGGTTCCCTTACAGAGGCTTATGTGAGCGAACAAAGCGCGAGAATGGCGGCCATGGATGAGGCTTCCAAAAATGCTGAAGATATGCTGGCAAGTCTGCAGATAAATTATAACCGGGTGCGCCAGGCCCTGATTACCCAGGAAATGTCGGAAATCATCGGCGGATCCGCGGCATTGGAGTGAGGAATAAAGTGACAGGAAAAGGATATATTACCCAAATCATTGGGCCGGTTGTTGATGTGCGTTTTGATGAAAAAAATATGCCGGCCATTCTGAATGCCCTTGTAATTAAATTTAATGATTCACCGGGCAATACTAATAAATCGCAAGGTGATTTTAAAAAATCGCAAGGTGATAATAAATCACCGGCGGTCCTGGAAGTCCTTCAGCATATCGGGGACGGCCGGGTGCGCTGCGTTGCCATGTCGGCCACAGAAGGGCTCTCCCGCGGACTTGAGGTTGAAGACACAGGTTCGCCGATTAAGGTTCCGGTGGGCACGGAAGTTCTGGGCAGGATGTTCAGCGTTACAGGGAACACCATTGATGACAAGGGCGCGTTTACCAGCAAAGAATACGCTTCCATTCACCGCGCCGCGCCCGGATTCGCCGAGCAGAAACCTGCTACCGATATTTTTGAGACCGGCATCAAGGTAATCGATTTGATTGCCCCCTATCCCAAGGGCGGCAAAATCGGACTGTTTGGCGGCGCCGGAGTCGGCAAAACTGTAGTCATTATGGAGCTTATACGGAACATCGCTACCGAGCATTCCGGGTATTCGGTTTTCTCCGGTGTCGGCGAACGTTCCAGGGAAGGAGCGGATCTCTGGAAGGAGATGAACGAGTCCGGCGTCATTGACAAGACCGCCCTTGTTTTTGGACAGATGAACGAACCGCCCGGAGCGCGCATGAGGGTTGCCCTTGCGGGCCTTACAATGGCTGAGCATTTCCGCGATTCCGGCGGCCGGGATGTATTGCTTTTTATCGATAACATCTTCCGTTTTATCCAGGCCGGCGCCGAAGTGTCCGCACTCCTGGGACGCATTCCCAGCGCCGTTGGTTACCAGCCAACCCTTGCCAATGAAATGGGCAGTCTGCAGGAACGCATCGCAAGCACGACACGGGGTTCCATAACGAGCATCCAGGCGGTTTATGTCCCCGCCGACGATCTTACCGACCCGGCTCCCGCGACTACATTCGCGCATCTGGACGCGACTACAACCCTTTCCAGAAAAATCGTTGAGCTTGGAATTTATCCGTCAGTTGATCCGCTGGCGTCCAGTTCCAGGATACTGGATCCGGCCGTTGTCGGCGAAGAGCATTACCGTACGGCCAGGGACGTACAGCAGCTTCTCCAGCGCAACAAGGAACTGCAGGACATTATCGCCATCCTTGGTATGGACGAACTTTCTCCGGAGGACAAACTCGCCGTTTCCAGGGCACGCAAAGTCCAGCGGTTCTTCAGCCAGCCCTTCTTTGTGGCGGAACGCTTTACCGGAGCGCCCGGCCGTTACGTGCCGATCCGGGAAACGATCCGGGGTTTCCGGATGATCCTTGACGGAGAATGCGATTCGATTAACGAGCAGGCGTTCTTTATGGCGGGCGGCATTGACGATGTTCTCGCAAAAAATAAATAATTATTAACAGGAAAAAAAATGGCCGTTACTTTTCCTTTTGAAGTGCATACCCCAAGCCGCCCCTTTTTTAACGCCGCTGTCCTGGAAATTATTGTTACGGTTACAGACGGCGAGTTTGCGGTATTGGCCGGACACTCGCCGTGTACGGCGCCTGTTAAAACCGGCTTCCTCCGTATCCTGGATTCCGAAGGCGTATGGAAAACCGCGTTTACCGCCGACGGAATTCTTGAAGTAAAGGAACACAAAACCGTGCTTATGTCAGAAGCCGCCGAATGGGGCGCCGAGATTGACAGGGACAGGGCGCTCAAGGCAAAGGAAAAAGCTGAGGGCATACTGGCCGCCGGCAAGCTAAAATATGAAATCGAAAACGCGGCCTCATCGCTGCGGCGCGCCGAATTCCGTCTTAAAGTCAGCGAGCTTGAAAACCAAAAACCGCGTTAGAGATATGAATGGAAACATTGCCCTTTCATGAAGAAGAACAATTTGATTTGTCTTTTCCCTTCCGGGCGTGGGACAGTTACAAGGCCCCCTTCTGGTTCCCCCTGCACTGGCACGAACCGCTTGAACTTCTTTATATCCTCAAGGGCAAACTGAATTTTTCTCTTGACGGAAAATCCCGGGAGTGCCGGCAGGGCGATATTATCGTAATTGACTCCGGTCTTGTCCACGGTTTTTTTGATCCGCAGCCGGAGACCCTTGCCAGGATTTTCCAGTTCGGACGCAGTCTGGTAGACGAAGCCCTGAACGGACTGCGGGATAATCAGATTTTTACTGCACAGGACCGGCCGATCTTTAAAAGGAAAGCCGTAATAAGCGGCAGCCTGGACCCTGGCCTGTACAGCGGCATCGAAAATCTGCTTGCCGAAATTTTCAGCGAAAATGAAAAAAAACTTCCCGGTTATAAACTTGCCGTAAAATCCGGACTTTACGAGCTGACTTTAAAACTGCTGCGCGGAATACCGCATGAAATTTCCCCGGTTTTAAAAACGTCCGCGGGAGCCGGAGCGGAAAAAAACGGTACGCAGTATCTTGAACGGATATTTTCATTCCTGCTTAATCATTACAACCGTCCTCAATTAAGTCTCGATGACGCCGCGGCGGAAGCAGGCCTCAGCAGATTTTATTTATCGCGGTTTCTCAAGGAAAAAACAGGCCAGGGGTTCCACGATCACCTTACTCTCCTGCGCATGCGCAACGCCGAAAAATATCTGACAGGCTCGGACATTCCGATTATTGAAGTCGCCTTTCTTTCCGGCTTCCAGAGTCTTGCAACTTTTAACAGAATCTTTAAATCACAAACCGGCCTTACCCCGTCGGCCTTCCGCAGGGCCAGGACCGGGCAGCCCTGATTCACGAAAATCCGGTTTAATGATATAATGTATTCTAGTATTTCTTATTAATCGGACAGACAGGAGGCTTGGATGATCAGCGAAGATAAAATCAGGGAAATTAAAAAACTTGCAAATAAATTAAGACACAATGTTGTTGAAATGATCGGAGTGGGCAACGCGGGCCATCTCGGCGGTTCATGTTCCCTGGCCGAAACAATGGCGGTCCTTTATTTTTATAAAATGAATTTTAACAAAAACAATTTTAATTCTGCTGGCCGTGACAGGCTCGTGCTTTCCAAAGGCCACGCCGCTTTAATCCAGTACGCCTGTCTTTGCGAATTGGGATTATTCCCCAGGGACGAACTAAAAAAAGTAAAAACACTGGACGGCCTGCTGCAGGGTCATCCGGATTTAAGCATACCCGGCATTGAGGCTGTAACCGGATCACTGGGGCAGGGACTTTCTGTTTCACTGGGAATGGCGCTCGCGCTTAGGCTGGAAAAATCAACGGCCCGTGTTTATACGATAATGGGTGACGGCGAACAGTCCGAAGGCCAGCTTTGGGAAGCGGCGCAGGCAGCCGCCAACTTTGGTATTGATAATCTTACCGCGTTCCTGGACTGGAACAAAATACAGGCCACCGGGCCGGTTAAAGATATTTTTAATATTCCCAATCTGGATAAGAAATGGGCAGCCTTTGGATGGGAAGTTTTTTCCGCGGACGGCCATGATCCTGCAGCCATTATTACTGCCATTGAAAAAGCGGAACAGTTAAAGGGGAGGCCGTCGATCATAATTCTGGATACAATCAAGGGCAAAGGGATTTCGTTTGCCGAAGGAAACGCTGCTTTCCATAACGGAATTCTGGATCAAAAACAATACGATCAGGCTTTGCGTGAACTTGAAGCCGCAGAAGGAGCGCTGTGATGGAAAAATTAAATCTGCGCAAAGCTTACGGAGAAGCCCTTGTCGAGGCCGGCCGTACAAATAAAGACATTGTGGTACTTGAAGCCGATCTCGGAAAATCAACCATGTCGATCATGTTCAAGGAAGCTTTCCCGGAACGTTTTTTTGAAATGGGCATTGCCGAACAGGACATGACTTCTGTTGCCGCCGGTTTTGCGCTAACCGGGAAAATTCCTTTTACCGGAACCTTCGCCGTTTTTGCCGCGGGCCGGGCCTATGATCAAATCCGCTGCTCCGTCGCAATTCCGGGCGCCAATGTAAAAATAATCGGCTCAAGCTGCGGCCTGTCCGACTTCGGCGACGGCAAAACGCACCAATCCGTCGAGGACGCCAACATTATCAGGGCCATACCCGGAATGGTTGTTCTTAACCCCGCCGATGCAGTCGAACTTAAAAAGATGATGCCCGCCCTGATAAAGTACAGCGGTCCGGTATATATGCGCATAAACCGCAATGACCTGCCCGTTTACACATCCGCCGAAACCAATTTCGAAATCGGCAAAATTTATCCGCTTACCTCCGGAGACGACGCGGCGATATTCGCAACCGGTGTCATGGTAAGTATGGCAATGGAAGCGGCAGAGAAACTCCGGGGCGAGGGCATTAATGTTCACGTATTAAATGTAAGCACTCTCAAACCGTTAAATGAACAGGATATACTGAAATTCGCCCGCGGCAAAAAAGCGATCATTACCGCCGAGGAATCCGTAAAAACCGGCGGTCTTGGGCAGGCAATTGCTTCGGTATTGCTGGGAAAAGTCAGCGCGGCTTTTGAACAAATAGCCATCGGCGATCTCTTCGGCACTTCGGCCCATAATTACGATGAACTTCTGGTGCGCTATGGTTTAACTGCCGCTGATATTTACAAAGCCGTCAGGCGCAGTCTTTCATAGAGATAATTTTTATAAGGACAATGAGTTTTATAAGGAGAATAAGCAATGGAGAAAATCGGTTTTATAGGACTTGGAATTATGGGCCGTCCCATGGCAAAAAATTTAATCAGGGCAGGTTACAAACTTGCAGTTTATGACAAGTACGCAAATCTTGATGATGTAAAAGCGCTGGGCGCGGAAACAGTTTCGTCAAGCCGTGAAGCCGCGGCCAAAAGTGATTTGATAATCACCATGCTTCCCAATTCTCCGCATGTTAAAGACGCGATACTGGGCAAAGACGGCGTAGCAGAAGGCGTCCGCGCCGGCGCCGTTGTTGTGGACATGAGTTCCATTGCCCCGGCGGTTTCACGCGAAGTAGGACAGGCCCTCGCCGCCAAAAATGTTTTGTTCCTTGACGCTCCCGTGTCCGGCGGCGAACCAAAGGCAATTGACGGCACGCTTGCCATAATGGTCGGCGGAGACAAAGAAGTATTTGAAAAAGTAAAACCCGTTCTGCTCAAAATGGGATCGTCGGTTGTTCATACAGGCGGACTTGGATCAGGCAATGTAACCAAACTAGCCAACCAGATAATTGTGGCTTTGAATATCGCCGCCGTATCCGAAGCCTTTACCCTTGCCGTAAAAGCCGGCGTTGATCCGCAGCTCGTATTCGACGCGATCAAGGGCGGGCTCGCCGGCTCCGCAGTCTTAAACGCAAAAGTTCCCATGATTCTGGACGGCAATTTCAAACCAGGCTTCCGCGTAGAACTCCACATAAAAGATCTCCAGAACGCGCTCGACACCTCTCACGAACTCGGCGTCCCGGTTCCGCTGACCGCCTCGGTAATGGAAACGCTCCAGGCCTTAAAAACAGACGGCATGGCCGCAAACGATCACAGCGCCATAATCCGTTATTATGAAAAGCTCGCCAAAACCGAAGTACGGAAAATCAAATGAAAGTAGAAGTGAGAAGTGAAAAAGTAGGAATTAGGAATGAGGAATGAGGAATGAGGAATGAGGATGTCCGGAAAAATTAATCTTTTGAAAGCGGGGAAAAATCGTGTCCAGTAAAGAAAATGTTTCCAATGAAAAAAATATTAATGGTTCAAATCAATCCGGGGCCAATCAGCCGGGGTCCTATCAAACAGAATCCAAACAAACTGATTCCAGACAATCCGGGCGGCTGGAGAAGAAGATCGCCTTAATTACCGGCGCCGCGCAGGGTCTGGGAGAAGCCATTGCAAGACGTTTCGCCGCAGAAGGCGCCGCAGTTTATATCGGTGATCTGCAAAAAGATGCCGGCGAAAGAACTGTCCTATCCATAAATAATGAAACCGGCAAAGCTCATTACATAAACCTCGATGTAACATCAGAGCAAAGCTGGTCGCTGGCCATGGAAACAATAATGAAACAGGAAGACAGGCTGGACATCTTGGTCAATAATGCCGGTATAAATATCCGTGAACCTATAGAAACAATGAAAGCCGAACAACTGGACGCAATGCTTGCGGTAAATGTAAAAGGTCCTTTCCTCGGATGTAAATATGCCATTCCGATTATGCGCAAAACCGGTGGCGGCTCAATTATTAACATGTCATCTGTATGCGGTCTTATCGGGCACCGCTACACACCCGAAGCTTATACAGTAACCAAAGGAGCTGTCACTCTCCTGACAAAAACCGTAGCCGTCCGTTACGCAAAAGATAACATCCGCTGCAACAGTATCCATCCCAGCACCGCCGACACACCGCTGACCCAGGTAATCCTGCAGGATCCAATAAAAAGGCAGGAACGTCTGGGCGAAGTTCCTCTGGGCCGGTTAGCTTCTCTTTCTGACATAGCCAATACAGCCTTGTTCCTTGCTTCCGATGAAGCTTCTTTTATCAACGGAGTGGCCTTGCCTGTTGACGGCGGAACAACAGCAGATTAAAACTTAAGGAAATATAACTCTGAAAATCATGTTAGGCTGGTTATTATTGCGAAATTTAATTTCGTCTATATAACTATTTTAGTGTTTTTTACGAATTGAGTTTCGCTTTTTTACCTGATGGCGGGTTTTTTACGAAAGACGCCTAAGGTACGTTAGACGAAATACTGCCCGAATTGGTTGACATAATTTAATAAAAATAATATTTTTATGGAAAAAGGAGAAGAAAATGATTGTTGAAGTAAATGAAGATAATATAAAGGATATTAATAAATCAAATGTTTCATATAAAGTTTTTGGGAAAATAATCCCTGAATTTATCGAAAATGAATGGAAGATCAAAGAAGAATTACTTGA
>WQZG01000123.1 GCA_009780855.1 Treponema sp. | reverse complement strand
GGCACAGGCAATTACAGTTTCCACTGCATGGGGATCCGCCATGCCGACATCTTCGCTGGCCAGAATGATCATGCGCCTGAAAATGAATGACGGATCTTCGCCGGCTTTTATCATTTTGGCCATCCAGTACAGGGCTGCGTCCGGATCGCTTCCGCGCACGCTTTTTATGAACGCGCTGATGGTATCAAAGTGGTAATCGCCGTCCCTGTCGTAAAGCACGGCCCGCTTCTGAATGCTCTCCTCGGCGGCCTCTTTGCTGATGTGAATTTCAGTATTGTCCGGGGGCGGCCATAAAGGAACGCTTGTCTCAATGGCAAGCTCCAGGGCGTTTAATAAACTCCTTGCGTCTCCGCCGGCGGTTTCAACCAGGTGTTCAAGGCTGCCTTCTTCAAAAATAATTTTCCATTTGCCGTAACCGCGTGTGTCAGCCAGGGTCCGCTGCGCGGCAATTTTGAGATCTTCCGGGGTAAGGGTTTTTAACTGAAAAATCCGGCTCCGGCTTACCAGGGCGCGGTTTACTTCAAAAAAAGGATTTTCGGTCGTAGCTCCTACCAGGATAACAGTGCCGTTCTCGACCCATGGCAGCAACGCGTCCTGCTGGGCCTTGTTCCAGCGGTGGACTTCGTCTACAAAAAGAATGGTCCTTTTACCGTAAAGCCTGCGCCTTTCGTCTGCCCGATCAATTACCTCGCGGATATCTTTGACTCCGGTTAAAACAGCGTTAAGGCTTTCGAAAACGCTGCTGGTCGTGTTGGCAATTACCCTGGCAAGGCTGGTTTTACCTGTCCCGGGAGGACCGTAAAAAATTATCGAAGACAGCCTGTCCGCCTGGATTGCGCGGCGCAGGAGCCTGCCGGGACCGACTATGTGATCCTGGCCGATGACATCGTCAAGAGTTCTGGGCCTCATGCGATCGGCAAGGGGGCTCTGGTTATTTATGTCAGGATTCGCACCCTGTGCTGAAAACAGGCCTTCGCCCTGTGATTTCTGGTCCGGATTTTTTCTGCCGGCGTTAGGGCTGGGCATTCCAGCGCCCGTCTTTTAAAACATATAATCCGTTATTTACCGTGGACGCAAAGATTAACGGCTGCCAGCCTGTCTGTTCCGTATACGCGCCGGGAGCGCTGCTGTTTGAATTTATGTCGTCTATATCTTCGGGAATCTGCCGGATACTAAATACAGAATACCTGGCAAGACTGGCTTCGTATTTGTTTTTATCATCGGGTTTTACGCTGGAAAGGGCACCGCCCGGAGTCAGCGTTTTTTGGTCTGCCGAAAGCAGCGGCTTCCCGTCAATATCCAGGGTCAGTTCCCGGTAGCCATTTGTATAACTGCCGCTGCCTGTAACTCCAAGCAAAAGGAGGCTGCCGTTTACCGGCGGAGTATAAACCACCGGGTCGGCCTGCGGATCATCCGGTTTCCATTCATTCCAGACCGACATGGCGCCGGTATAGTTATAATCTGAAACAGACGATATTAAAATGAATTCCGCGCCGTCGTAAACCAGAATTTTGCCGTCATAGGTAACTTCCGTAATAACCGTGTTAACATTCAGGATTCCCATAATTTTCCCGGCCGAACCCGTGACCGGCGGGGATGTTTCCGTATCGATAAGGGAAAGTGAATTGGTCTCGTATATACCTTTGCCATAGGCAGCGATGTAATAATTGCCGCTGTCGAATTCAGCGCCCCTGAGCTGGCCGGTATTTTCAATCAATAATTTCAATACACCGGCGTCGAGATAAAAAATACTCCACATACTGCCCTTGCTTGCGCCGATAAAAATTTGGCCGTTAACCCCGTAAACCGACTGCAGTCTGTATGAATCGGCTTCACCTTTATCGACGGGATTCCATACACCGCTTGCATCATATTCATACAAGGTCATATCGGCCAGATCACTGCCGGCCAGGGCGTACAGATCACCGTTCTGCACGGACGCGGCCAGGGCCCCGATTCTGTCCGGAGCTGCAATTGTTCTCCATGTGCCGCCGCCGGAGTAAACGTGGATTGTTTTTGAATTTACGGCAGCTACATACATTTCATCATTTAAAAAGATCAGGTTTGTAGGTGATCCCTTTATTTTGGGATCAACAGGCGGAGGTTCGACCGCAATGTCGGCGAATATTGAATCCTGGTTACAGGCCGAGAATATAACTGCCGCCATAACCGCGACAGCCGCGTAAAAAATAAATATATATCCGGAATTTTTGTTTTTCTGTTTCATGTTTCTGCCTTAAAAATGGTACCGGGCCGAGAATGAAATCTCCAGGAAATTCCCAAAGACATCTTTGCCGTTTTTGGGCCACTGGGGCAGCATCCACCACTGGACATTAAGGCCAAATGACCAGTCAGCGTCATACCTAAAAAATCCGGAAATTCCCGGTTTGATAATCCAGCCAAAGTAACCTTTTTCCAGATACTTCTGGGGCGCAAATCCTGTCATTAAACGGATGGGAAATTCAAAACGGCCGATCACAAACTGATAACCCACATGCATTCCGAAGGGAACAATGTAAATCATGTTGCCCCCTCCTGTTCCCGCAAACATCGGTTCCACTTCGCCGCCCATAAACCAGTGCGGCGATAAAAAATATGTGTACGATAGCATAAGCACCCCGCCGGGACCTATGTTGGATGAATTACCGTCCATGCCTTTCCCTGTATACAAAGTCGGAATCATAACCCCCGCAGATATCCCGAATGTCATGTCGCCGGCCCTGTACAGATCCGGTACATAGGTATCCCAATTTATTGACGGCTGTTCCTGAGGCGGTGAATCAGGATTTTCTTCCTGTCCCGCCAGCGGAGAAAGGGCCGTTACCAGCAGCAAAAGCCATAAAAACCATGCTTTTCGCATGAAAGAAATTTTCATTATTACTCCCGTTTTACTATACCTTACCAGTCTGATTTCTTCAATCATTTCTGACAGAACATCGTTTCTAATAGAACAACCCTGCGGAATTTGCGTTACTGGTTAAATGTCAGAATGGATGAAAGGTCCCTGTCGAGGGCCAAAAACTGCAGCAGCACCGGGTACCTGGTAAGGAGATCGCCGATTTTTTCCAGATCATCCAGCCTGAGTTTGCCTCCCATGCTGTTCTCCGCGTTTATGGTGACATAGGATTCCAGTACTTTTTCCTGGCGGGAAATATAATCGTTATAAAGATTGCGGACCGATTTATAAAGACTATAATCGGGGTAACGGACAGTCCTTATTACGCAGTTGATCTTTTCCAGTTCCGGGAAGGAGTTTTCGATTGCGCTGTTAAGCTCGGGCAGTACTCCGGACATGACCAGCGAATTCATTTTATCTTCATCCTGCGCTATAACATTAATCCGGTTGAGAATCAAGGTTTCGATTTTTTGGCAGTATGTATTTTCCAGTGCAGTCAGGTCATCCTGGGAACTGATATTTTCCCGCAGGCAAAGACCCGGCAGCGCCTCTGGTTTGACCGAGAAAGAATATTCGCCGGTAACCGACCATGAAAAATCAGCGTCCACTCCCGCGGCCGCGGTATAAACCGATCCGGAAGGCAGGGAGCCGGAAGCGTTAAGGCTGCCGCTTACCGGTTTGATTGAAAATACGCAGATTTGAGCGTTGGTGGGAATTGCCTTGTACCAG
Organism: Treponema sp.; assembly: GCA_009780855.1. Lineage (GTDB taxonomy): Bacteria > Spirochaetota > Spirochaetia > Treponematales > Breznakiellaceae > WQZG01. Next base: position 5,633 of record WQZG01000123.1, on the reverse strand, counting down.
TACCAGCGGAATTCGCCTTCCTTAATAACATCGGGATTTACGCCGTTGGTTTTCGATCTCATCACGCCGTATGAACCAGGCGGAACCGCGAACTGGGCCCAGCCCATATAAAAAACCGCGCCCGCCAAAACCAGGAGAATAAACATAAAAATTAAAAATTTTTTCATGGTCCCTTCTTATTAAATATCATTTATGTTAAAATATCAATTACGGTTTTTATTGACTGCCGGAGCGGGCGCCGCGCGAAAACTTGTTTTCGCATGGCCGAGCGAGGCATATCCGGGGGTAAGTTGAATTCCAGCAATAAACTGAATTTGAGCAATAAACTGAATTTAATCGATCATCTAAGGGGAAAATTTTTTACAATAATTTTCAACCGGATAACAATTTTATTTTTGGCGGCGTGCGTTCTTTCTGTCTTTCTTTATTACCTGGGAACTTACCAGGGGTTCATGAACAGCACACAGATTCTTCTCCTGAACATGACCGTAATATCCGGGATAATGCTTGCCGTTTCTTCAGTATTCGGTTTTTTTATTGATTTATCTTATTTAATCCGCAAAAGAAAAATCCGTTATCTGGTCAGTCTTCTTTTTTATTGCGCTGCCGCGGTGATAGGCGGATTGGCGGCCCTGTCTGCCTTTTTTATAATGGTTGTAACTGCGGGAAATGCCAATTAAGAGGGAATTTTATTAACGGGAGTTTTGATTAAATGGAAAAACAATTGTACGCTCTGCGTGGAGCGGTCTGCTGCCAAAACGACGCTGACGACATCAAAAAACAAACATCGGCTCTTTACGATGAACTGCTTCAGCGCAACAATCTGGGCGAATCCGGCCTGGTCTCTGTGATATTTTCTGTAACCGGCGACATAAATGCAAAGAACCCGGCCGCGGCCTTAAGGGAACAGGGCAGGGCGAAAGAGGCTGCTCTTTTTGTAACCCGGGAAGCCGATTTTAAGGGCAGCCTGGAACGGGTGATAAGGGTACTAATCCATTGTTACCTGCCAATAGGTTCGGAGGCAGTCCATGTTTACCGCAACGGCGCAGAAATTCTAAGACCAGACAGACAAAGTAAAAATGAGAAATGAGAAGTGATAAGTGAGAAATGAGGAATTAGGAAAGTTAAGAGTTAATGTTTAAGTCTGCTATGCTCGCTCATTTTTAATTTCTCCTTCCTAACTACTTATTTTTCTGTCATGTTAATTGTCGCGTCCCAGTCTTGCGGGGGAGGGTTGGTTTTGAATTCTTCTATTCTGGCCAAATACAGCGATGACAGATAATCATCCCGGCCTTCTTTTTGGGTAATTGAGAGGGCTTTGGCAAAAAAGCTTTTTGCTGTTTCCCATTCCCTCATGTAATATAATTTTAAGCCCTTGTTATACTGGTCCAGGGCTTCGCGGTTTATAATCAGATTGGCCGGTGTTGTTTCTTCGGCCTCATTGCTGTAGGCGCTGTATACGGTGTAAAGCCCGACCGGGTGTTCCTTGCCTATTACGCGCACACTGTCGGCCTTGCGGTAGATGAACAGGTCTTTGGTTTGGTTATACAGGTTTTCCGAGACTATGATCTGCTGGCGGTAATACTTGGTTACTCCTTCCAGCCGTGACGCCAGGTTGACTGTGTCTCCGATGACTGTATAGTCAAGCTTGTCCTGAAAGCCTATGTTGCCTACTACGCATTCGCCGAAGTTAATGCCGATGCCGGTCGCGAAGACTTTGTCCGGCAGCGAAATGCCGGATGTGTCCACGCGCGGCAGGTTCCCGGCCATCCTTAAGGCCGCCCTGACCGCGTTTGCGCAGGCGTTTTCCAGGGTTCTGGGCGCACCGAAGATTGCCATTACCGCGTCCCCGATGAACTTGTCCACATTGCCGCCCTCGGCAATTATTTCGTTGCCCATAAGGGTAAAGTAAGCATTGAGAAAATTTACCAGTTCCTGGGCGGAGGTGTTTTCTGAAATTTTTGTAAAACCTCTTATGTCAGAGAACAGTATAGCCACCATCCTCGTTTCGCTCTGGCTTGAGTGGGCGGCCGATTTTTTTATAATTTCATCCATTACATCCACCGGAACATAACGGGCAAAGGCGCTTCTGGTTTTTTTCTGAAGTATGTCCATCTGCCTCATGCGCAGTGAGTTGGCGATTACAGGAGCGGCAGCGGAAAGAAAAACATTAAGGTTCTCCATTATTACCGGAGAAAAATATTCCCTGATTGAAGTGCCTATATGAACAGTGGCGAATTCTTCGCCGGAATTTACCAGCGGTATCATGACATAGGATTCGATTTTTTTATTTTTTTCGCCTGCGGGGTAAAAATCCCTGATGTCTTTTGCGATGACTTTATAATCGGTGAACCTCGTATTGAAATCCGCTATGGTAACGGCCTTGAAGTCTTCCGCGATCGCTTCGGTATAACCGGCATTGTTGGCGCTGTAAACCGCAAGCGCATTGTCGGAATCCTTGATCATTACCGAACAAATTTCTGATTGGCAGACATTATTCAGCAGCGAGAATACGCCCTTAACTGTATCTTCCAGGGAACCGGCTTTGGCCGACAGTTCGGTGAGCATTCCGATTATTGTTGTCTGGAAAAGTTTGTTGTCCAGGAGGTTATTCACCATCTCCACAAGTGAATTGTCGTTTATTTTTTTGCTTTCGCGTTTTATGGATTCAAAATCAATGCTGCGGTTTTCGCCGAGAAAACGTTTTATGTTCTGCGAGAGTGTTTCAAAATTCTCCGGTGATTTTTCAATATAAAAATCGGCTCCCGCCTGCTCTCCCCAGAATCTGTCTTTTGTTTCTCCGAGCGAAGTAAACATAATTATCGGTATGCCGCCTGTTGCTCTGCGGGATTTTAAAAGGCGGGCCGCCTGGTATCCCTTGAACAGCGGCATTTCCACATCTGTAATTATAAGATCCGGCAGAAAACTGTAGACCATTTTTATACCTTCAAGTCCGTTTTCCGCCCTTGCCGTTTCATAATTTTCATTGATTAAAAATTCAATGAGCATATCCGCGAATATGTTTGAGTCTTCAAAAATCAGGACACGTTTTTTATTATTGTTTTCCATTGGCTTTTCCGATTAATTCCCGCACAGCTGTAACCAGTTCGCGGTTATTAAATGAATTTTTTGTAATATAACAGCCCACACCAAATCCTGCGGCCCGGTTGCGATCCTTTTCGTCGGTTTTGGATGTGATAAATATTATCGGTATATCGCTGATGCTGTCGTTCTTGCGGATGTTTTCTGCAAGCATAAAACCGTCCATATTCGGCATGATTATGTCGGTGCAAATCAGGTCGTAGCGGGTTTTTTTCGCGGCGGCAAGGGCGGTTGAGCCGTCCTGGGCTGTATCAACACGGTAACCTTCGTTCTCCAAAATATCTTTAATAATATCGCGCGTGGGCCCGGAGTCATCGGCAACCAAAATTGATTTCCGCAGCCGATCGTAATCAATGTGGCGTTTCTTCATGTCTATGGTCTTTGTACGCCTGGCCATTTTTATTACGGTCGGTATATGCAGCGCCGGTATCATTTCGTAGTCCTCGCTCAGCACAACTCCGGATAACGCTTCCATGTTTTCCATAAACGAAGGAAGGGTCTTTAAAATAACCTGCCTCATGCTGCTGATTTGATCCACGGCTATGGCGACCGTTTCTTCGTAAGCCTGGACAATAACCGCAAACACCGAGCCTGTATCCGTGTGTTTTTCTTCCGCGTTTATTTTCAGTATGTGGTGCAGGTAAAACAGTTTTATTATTTTATTACCGTATTTTATGCCCGGCCTGTCGACTACGGTAATAATGTCGGCGGTGTTTATTAGCATGACGGTGTCCACAAAATTCGCCGGTATTATAAATTTCATACTGCCGGAAGTTACCGGGAACCCCATCAGGGCGGCCATCGAAAGCGGGATCGAAATTGTAAAAACCGTTCCTTCTCCTGGTTTTGTCTGCACCGCGATGCTGCCCCTCATCCGCTCAATGTTGCTCCTGACAGCGTCCATTCCCACGCCGCGTCCGGATATATCGGTAATTTTTTCTGCTGTGGAAAATCCGCTCTGGAAGATGTAATTGATTAATTCTTCCTGGTTTAGCGCGGCGGCAGCTTCTGCGGATACCAGGCCGTTTTCAACAATTTTTTTGCGGATATTTTCCGTATCAATGCCCCTGCCGTCATCGGATATGGTCACCTTCATGCTGCCGTTTTCGCGCAGACACCGGATCGCAAGCAGACCTGTTTTGTTCTTGCCCGCATCGCGCCGCTGCTGCGGTGTTTCTATGCCGTGATCTATGGAATTCCTGATCATGTGCAAAAAAACTTCCGACAGCGATTCGATCAGGTTTTTGTCGATTTCGTTTTCCGCGCCTTCGATTTTAATCTGCACTTTTTTGCCTAGTTCATCCGACATGTTAAAAACGTAACGCGGGTAGGCGTCAAGCGCTGTGGAAAGCGGCAGCATCCGCAGTGATATCACGCTGTCATAGGCGCCGCGGATGTGATTGCCAACATCAACCGAATAATTTTTTACGGCTGAACCAAGTTTGGAAGCCATCAGTTCCATTGACCTGAATTCCTGGAGGAAAGCCGCATCAGGGGGCTGGCCGCCGCCCGCGATCCTGGATAATTTACGCAGGGATCCGTTAATGGCTTCGGTATCGCGCGCGATGTTTCTCGCAGTAATTTCAAGTGACTGCAGCGCGGCCATGCTGTAGATAATTTCATTTATACGTTCAATGGAAATCCTGATGCTGTCGGATTTTGCTTCTTCAATTTTTTTTGATTTTGTTTCCTGAACAACGGGCCCGTTTTGTCTGGCTGCCGCGGTTTGTGCAGCTGCCGATGTTTGTCTGGCTGCCGCAGTTTGCACCGCAGCCGGCGACGGGACAGCTGCCGGCGCTGCGGATTGTTGTGCCGCGGCCGCGGTACCCGCAATCGCAGGTATATTAAAATCCTCGTTCGCGGCCAGGGAAAGCAGTTCCTTCTGGAAAATATCAGCGTTTATATCATCATTGCCGCCTGATTTTACCAGGTTTATTCCGTTTTTTAATTGATCGAGAGCTGCAAGCAAAAGCCGTACAGCCCTGTCGCTGACGGTTATGCGTTCTTCCTTAAGGGCAGAAAATACTGTTTCCATCGTATGCGAAAGAGTTTCAATTTTTTTAAATTCCAGCATCCGCGCGGATCCTTTGAGCGTATGCAGGGCGCGCATCAGCGTTACAATATCGTCCTGCGCCGAATTTGTTTCCCTTATATCAAGAAGCAGGGTTTCCACGCACGCGATGTTTTCAAATCCTTCCTCACAGAATTTTGCGGTATATTTGGATTTATCAATTGCCATGTTCGCCTTGTTCCGATGTTAAAAACTGTTCCAGTCTGGATGTGCGTTCGGTAAGCGTACCTGCTGTCAGAGCCGTTTTTCCGGCCGCGCCCGTAAAATTTTTTATTTCGCCGGAGACTTCGGCGACAGCGGCGTGAATCTGCTCGCTGTATTTAAGCTGCTGCCTGGTCGAAACCGTAATGGTCTGAGCCTGGCCGGAAGTAATTTCGGCGCCGCTTTTTATTTCTTTAAAGATGTCTTCCAGATCTTTGATAAGTTTATGCCCTTCTGATATCCGGTCCGATCCTTCTTC
>WQZG01000122.1 GCA_009780855.1 Treponema sp. | reverse complement strand
TCTTATTAGCTCTACAATTTCTTTTGTTGTAATATCAGCCGTTATATATGGAATATCCTCCAGCGGGGATTTCCCTTTTTTATCAGTATCTGGAATGGGGAGAATCTTATAACTTCTGCCGTCTTTATTATTAACTATTACTTCATCAGTTAATGCGGCATCCAAAGCTTTTGCCAGATTTTGGGAAAAATCAGAAATATCAAATATTAACATTTTTTCCTCCAAGTATCTTTAAACCCAGTTCCTTTCCGACTCGTATCATGGTTCCATCAAAGGTCAATAACGGTAAATTCAATCTTTGTGCTAATTCCAAATAGCAGGCATCGTATGCATATATTTTATATTGCCATGCTATCTCAAGTGCTTTTTCTATATCAACATCAATAGTTCTAATGGGTATTCTTTTGAAATAGTAAAATGCGTTTAGCAAGCGTTCTTTTTCGATTATTTTCTTTTTCATCATTTTGGTTAATGCATTTGCAATTTCATATGAAACCATATTGGGAGAAACCATTACGGCGTTTTGAGTCATTTGGATAACTAATTCCCTTTCAGGTTCTTTGACTATTACAGCCATTATTGCACAAGCATCTATTAGAATTTCCATGTTTATATTTTTATATCATTTTTTATTAAATTACAATTAAATGCTGTAATATTTTAATTTAATGGGATTTTTAGCGTGAAACAGGAACCAACCCCTGCGTGGCTTTCCACTTCTATGCTGCCGTTGTGGAGCATCGCGATGTGGCGGACTATTGCCAGGCCAAGGCCTGTTCCGCCGGCTTCTGCGCTGCCTCCGGTTCTTTGGCGGGCCTTGTCAACCCTAAAAAACCGTTCAAAAATCCGTTCCTGGTACTCTCCCGGGATCCCGATTCCTTCGTCGCTGACTTTTATTACAAGAACAGTCCCGGTTTTATCTTTTGCGGTTTCATCAGCGGAAACTTTGATTTTAACCCTGGAAGAGGGCGGAGAATATTTTACGGCATTGTCCAGAAGGTTTATAAGGGCAACAACAATCAGGGGGCCGTATACAACAGCTTTGAGATCGGACGGACAGGATTCTGTGATTTGGGTTTTTTTGGCAAGGGCAAGCGGATAAACGGCCTGGATCGCTTCCAAAACCAGTCCGCTGATATTGGCTTCTGCCATATCCGGCCGTGAATTGGTTTCGTCTTCCAGGCTTACCAGGGTAAGCAGGTCGGCTGTCAGATGTTCCATTCTCTGGGCGTTTTTTAATATTATTTCAATGCTGTGAAGCAGTTCATCCTTTTCCAGTTTTTGTTCCAGTATGGTTTCTGTATAACCTTTAATTAACTGAATAGGCGTACGCAGTTCATGGGAAACATTGGCGGCAAAATCTTTCCTGACCTGTTCAAGCCTGTGCAGCCTGGTAAGGTCGGTCAGGATCACGGCTGCAGCTTTCCCGGCTGCTGTATCAAGGGGAATTATGGCCGCTGCGTAGATATACTGCCTTCCGTTCTTAAAAATATTTAATCTGTTTTTTACCGGCATAATTTCCGTAAAAGCTTTTTTGACAGATGTTTCAAGTTCCAGAAGACCTGTTGCTTCCAGAAGTGATACCGGCAATGATTTAACAGGAAACATGGTTCTGGCTGCGGCATTCATCCGGAGCAGTTCCAGATTTGTATTTACAGTCAGTACAGCTTCGGCTAAATTATCAAAAATCAAATCTGTACTTAATTTTTCAATTCCGGCCCGGCTTGCCATGCCGGATTGCAATTCCAGTTCCCTTGTTTTTTCCTGTACCTGTGCCTGCATCTCAAGCAGACTGCGATTGGCGCGTTTATATAAATTAAAAAAGATTACAGCTGCGGCAGCGGCAAACAGGGCTATTAATATAAAATATATCACGGCGATTTAAACCTGTACCCCACTCCCCTTATTGTTTCGATCCTTGCGCCTTCATCTGCGAGTTTGCGGCGCAGACTTAGTATCTGAACATCAACGGAACGATCCGTCGCCGGGTAATCGGAACCGTGGACAGCGGCAATGATCTGGTTCCTGGAAAAAACCATGCCCTGACGGGATAAAAAGTGAGAAAGCAGGGAAAATTCTGTCGCGGATAAATCCAGCGGGACGCCGTTGAGTGAGGCCTCGTGTTTTTCAGTATCCATTGAGATTCCGCCTGCCTGCAAAGTTGCCTGCTTTATTTCGCCGTCTTCTGCCCTTCTTAAAACGGCCCGTATCCTGGCGCACAGAACACGGGGGCTGTAAGGTTTTACAACATAGTCGTCTGCTCCAAGTTCCAGGCCGGCGACTATGTCGGCCTCGGAGCCGCGGGCAGTCGCCATAATTACAGGAATATTTTTGCATTTTTCAATGGACCGGATTTTTTTAATAACCTTGAAACCGTCCATTCCGGGAAGCATGATATCCAGAATAATGCAGTCGGCCGTTTCCCTGCCCAGGATATCAATGCCTTCCTCGCCGGTTTTTGCCATGACAAGCTTCCAGCCTTCGTCCCTAAAGGCCAGAGACAGCATATCCCTGATATCAGGATCATCTTCGATTATTAATACAGCCGCCCTGTCCAAGTTTTCTCCTTATTAAAGTTCTCATTTTATTAAGGTTCTCATCTTATCCAAACCATTTTTTTATCCAAACCTGCCGGATATATAATCTTCGGTGCGTTTATCTGCCGGATTGGTAAAAACTTTTCCTGTTTCGTCATATTCAATCATTTCACCCAGTAGAAAATATGCTGTCCTGTCGCTTATGCGCGAAGCCTGATGCATGGCGTGCGTTACTATAATTATACTATAATCCTTTTTTAACTCGCGAATAAGCTCCTCGATGCGGCCTGTCGCGATCGGATCCAGTGCACTGGTCGGCTCGTCCATAAGAATAATTTCCGGTTCCATGGCTATGCTGCGGGCGATGCATAACCTCTGCTGCTGGCCGCCCGAAAGGCTCTGGGCCGGTTTCTTTAGGCGATCCCTTACTTCGTACCAAAGCGCAGCCTTGACAAGCGATGTTTCCACAAGGGCAGCCAATTTTTTTCTGTCATGCATTCCCTGCATCCGCGGACCATAGGCCACATTGTCGAATACGCTCATGTTAAAGGGATTGGGCTTCTGGAAAACCATGCCCACCCGTTTTCTTAAATCTGCTGCGTCGATATCACGGTAAACATTTTCTCCGTCAAGCAGGACTTCTCCGGTAATTCTGCAATCGGGAATCAGGTCATTCATCCGGTTGAGTACGCGCAGAAATGTGGATTTGCCGCAGCCGGAAGGCCCGATAAGCGCGGTAACTTCATTGCGGTTAAGGTTAAAATTAATTTTTTTAAGCGCCCGGAATTCTCCGTAAAACAAATCCAGATTTTTTACGGACAATTTTTTATTTGCCGGGACATCTTCGCTATTCATGTTTGCCCTCCGGATTTTTTTCTGAATGCCGACGATATGATCTTTGTCAGAGTATTAATGCAGAATACCAGAATAATGAGTACGGAGGCTGAAGCAAAAGCCATGCCAAAGTCCTCCGGCTTCACGGCTTCGTTGGTAAGGTAATATAGATGGATGGTAAGCGTTCTCCCGGATTCAAAAATGGAAGACGGTATATTTTTTGCAAGGCCGACAGTTAACAGAACCGGAGCGGATTCGCCGACTACCCTGCCGATTGCCAATATTGCCGATGTTATTATACCGGGCAGGGCCGACGGAATAACCACGTGTATAATGGTTTGGAATCCTGTCGCTCCCAGGGAAAGGGAAGCTTCGCGGAAGGAATCCGGTATGCTTTTCAGCGATTCCTCGGTAGTCCTTATAATAACCGGCAGTATCATAATACTTAAGGTAAAGCCTCCGGCGATGATTGACTGCCCAAACCCAAGTATTCTGCAAAAAACCAAAAGGCCAAAAAGACCGTAAATAATCGACGGAATGCCGGCCAGAGTTTCAATTGCAAGCCTTAGGAGCTGTATTATTTTTTTGTTAATCCGGTACTCGTTTAGGAATATTGCAGTTATGATTCCCGCCGGCAGGGCAATGGCTACAGAAACCAAAACTACATAAATCGTTGTAACGATCATTGGGAAAATACCGCCCTCAGAAGCCAGCCCTGTAATAAATTTTAAATTTAAAAATCCGGCAGAGGATTTTAATATGTAGACCAGTATCATTACAAGGACTATGAGAACCAATGCCAGGACAGCGGCCATTAGCAGGTACAGCAGACTGTCCAGGATTTTACGTTTTTTGTTGGCGATTTTATTATTCATATTTATTTTTTATGCGGCCCCCGGATTTTTACGAATCCACAAAATCAGACTGTTCAGTATAAGGATCATGATAAAGAGCGCGACTCCTATGGAAAAAAGCATTTCGCTGTGGCGGCCGGAAGCGTAACCCATTTCCATCGCAATGGTAGCCGTCATTGTCCGCACTCCCTGCAGCGGGCCGGCTATCTGGGGAGAATTCCCGGCAACCAGGATCACTGCCATTGTTTCTCCGACAGCTCTTGAAATGCCCAGAATGATTCCGGCAATAACACCGGAACCGGCATGGGGCAGAACTACCCGCCAGCAGGTCTGCATTTTACTGGCGCCCAGTGACAGGGAAGCTTCCCTGTTTGCAAGGGGAACTGCCCTCAGCGATGTTTCAGCAATGGTAATTACAGTCGGCAGGATCATCAGGGCCAGAATTATAACTGCTGACAGCAGGGTATTACCTGACGGTATGTTAAAAATATTCCTTACAGCCGGTACTATAACCATCAGACCGAAGAACCCGTAAACAACCGAAGGTATGCCGGCAAGCAGTTCAATGCCGCTTCTTGCCAGGACCGCGATTTTTTGCGGTAAAAATTCAGACATAAAAACCGCGCACAGCAGGGCGGCCGGAACTCCTAAAAGAACGGCTCCAAGGGCAGCAAGAATGGTTCCGATAATCATGGGCAATATACCGTAGATTTTGTCGCGGCTGGGCGACCATTTAAGGCCTGTAATAAAATCAATAAAACTATAGGGCGGCTCGGGCATTATTATATGAACCCTTTGATCCAGGGCTTTTATATTGGCCGGCCAGGTAATCGTGTAAACATAGGCTTCCGGAAACGAGACGCTGCCGTTCCCGGCCGCGGATAATTTGACATCAAGCATTTTTTGGGGATCTTTTTCCCCGGCAACCGTGTCAATATCGGCGGTAATTTTTTCGCCGTCCTTTAAAAAATCAAGTGAGATATTGGTAGTTCCGGGATCAAGTTCGATATAGGTTGACCTGTCTTTATAAGTAACATTATTTATTTCGATTTCGCTTATATTCTGAACAACAAGCTGTATTCCTTTGGAAGTTGATGTAAAAAAAGGCGCTGTGCCCTGAGCAAAAACAAAGAACAAAATGGAGGCCAGTGCCAAAACCAGAACCAGAGATACCAGTGTAAACAGATATCTGGCGAACAAATCGGTTTGTTTCCGGCTGATTATTGACATGGCCTTTTTCCTGTTATCCTTTTTTTACTTAATCTTTATCCAGCTTGTACCTACAATAGCCTGGCCTGCAGGAGTAAGAATCCAATCAAGGAAGGCTTTGGCCTGCGGTCCGGCGCTTGAACCTGTTAACACTATAAAGGGCCTTGCGATTTTGTAACTGCCGTTGATTACGTTGGCGTTTGTCGCGGCGGTGCCGTCTACAGAAGGCGTCTTTACGCTGTTGTCAACCGAACCCAGTGAAATATACCCAATCGCATCGGGATTCTGGGAAATGCCGGCTTTTATGGCGCCGGTGCTTGTAGACTCGGTTGCGCCCTGTACGAGCTGGCCGACGAACCCTGCAAGCTCTTCAAAAGCCACCCTGGTGCCGGAGCCTTCTTCCCGGCTAACTACCGCAATATTCCCCTTTTTTGCTCCGCCTGTTACCTGGCTCCAGTCTGTAATTGTACCGGTAAAAATACCTTTTATCTGGTCCAAAGTAAGGTTACTGACAGGGTTGGAATTGTTAACAATTACAGCGATACCGTCTATGGCGATGGTTTCCTCGATCAATCCCCTTCCCTGTTCGGCCGGTGTTAAATCACGGCTGGACATTCCAATTTCATAAAGCACACCGGCGTTTACAATCCCGTCTCCGGAACCTGTTCCGCTGATGTTGATTTTGATACCGCTGTTGTTTTTCTGGTATTCGTCTGCGAGAAGTTCCATTAACGGAGTTACCGATGTGGACCCGCCGACTTCGATTGTGTACATCCGGGCAGCCGTTGTATTGCCACCGGCTTTTTGTTTGTTATTGCCGCCGGCAAAGAGAACTGATGCGAAGGCAATGCCAAGTAAAATTGCCGTTCCGATAATTTTCTTCTTCATATTTTTCTCCTTGTAAGGGAACTGTTGTTTCCTTACTGAAAGAAACTTATCCGGATTATGTTAGGGAGATATGTTGATTTTGTTAGAAAACAGTTAAATGGCTTAAATTTCGCGTTTTTACCGCGTTTTTTTGGCGGCAGTATAATAAAAAATTGTAAATAATAATCCGGAAGTCAGCAATATAAGGTTAAGTATAAAAGGTAAATTTTTGGAGATTTCGGATAAAATACCGCCAATCCATCCAAACGGAGCCATTGCGGCGGTAACCATTACATGAAGCAGTGACATTATTCTGGCCCGCTCGGCCGGATTTACATTGATAGCGATAAGGGATTCCGACAGGGCTCCCAGCGCGCCGAAACCAAAACCGTCAAAAACCAATGATACGCAAAGCAGGATGTAGGTGGCCGCTCCGTGTACAGGCACATTTATAAGGAGAGTCTGGCCGGCTATATAACATAAAATACCGGCAAGCAGAGGGATCTTGAGCCGGTCTCCGGAATCGGAGGACATCCGTTTTGAGATACCGGGCATGATAAAAAGCAAAAAGAACATGGAAAGAAAAGATTTAATAATCGGGAACAGCGGCAGCAGGGGATCCGGTATGAGCAATTTTTTACTCACAATAACCTGCCAGAATGTGGAATTAATCATTGCCACTATTCCGGTAAGCAGGAGTATTACCATCGCAAAAACTGTGCCCCTGGATTTAAAAATCAATTTTATAACGCTGCGGTAACCTGCGCTTAGATGCAGTATGCTTTTTCCCCTGGTTTCTTCCATACGGATTCTGCCGAATCTTGTTTCTGTAGAAAGCAGGTACAGGGTCAGAATTTTTGCGGTCATTAGTACAAAGGCGTTAATGTAAAGAATTTTTACAGCCGGAACAAGGGTTAATTTTGATACCAGTATCGAAGAGATTGGCGCAAAGAACGCGCAGAACTGGCTAAAAATGGTAACCATGGAATAAATATGGGGAATTTGTTCGGTTACTGCGTCTTCAACAAGCAGGCATGCCCAGGATATTTGGGTTATCTTCATTACTCCGTTAAAAATGGCGGCAACAAAAAAGAACCAGAAGTTACTCGCGTTCCACCAGATTATACATGGAATACAAAAAGCTGTAAAATCAAAAATCGCGGTGGAAAGCCTGCGCCCCATTTTGTCTATTATGGGGCCGGCCATAAAAGCAAATACCATTTGGGAAAGCATGTAAACTGTTGCGATAAAACCAACCTGGGCGTCGCGCAGGCCAAGCGCAAGCATGTAAACAGAGGCATAAGGTAAACATAGATTCATGGAGAGCCCCCATAGGGGCTCTGTAAAAACGCAGACCCTGGGATTGCCTTTAAGGTTTACCAGGGTCTTTATTAATGAATTAGCCATTATTAAGAAAACAGCTTATTTCTTGGGCGGTCTGCCTCTGCGTCCTGCCGGCTTTTCGGCAGCATCAGCGTTTTTGGCCCTGCCGCGCGGTTTTGCCGCGGGTTTGGCAGATTTGGCGCTGTCCGCTGATTTCTCTGCTTTCGCTTTTTTTGCAGGTTTAACCGTTGGTTTAACTGGTTTTACAGCGTCCGCCGATTTCCCCGCTTTTGCTTTTCTGCCGGGTTTGCCGGCTTTTTTATCTTCCGGTTGGTCTTCGCCGGGGTTGTTTAACACAGCCTGGGCGCAGGCAAGACGGGCAAGCGGTACACGGAAGGGCGAGCAGGAAACGTAGCTGAGCCCGGCGCGGTAGCAGAAGTCGATTGTTGTCGGATCGCCGCCGTGTTCGCCGCAGATGCCGACTTTAAGATCCGGTTTAACCGATCTGCCCTGCTGGGTCGCGTAAGAAATAAGATAGCCGACGCCTTCTTCGTCAATTGTTTTGAACGGATCGACATCGAGTACTTTTTTCTCAATATAGGCCGGAAGGAACGAAGCAGAATCGTCGCGGCTGAACGCGAAGGTCATTTGGGTAAGGTCATTTGTTCCAAAGCTGTAGAAGTCAGCGTATTGGGCAATATCAGCCGAACGAATGGCGGCTCTGGGTACTTCAATCATTGTCCCGATCTTGAAATGAAGCGGAATCTTTGTTTTTTCTGAAACTTTGGCAATGATTTTTTCCGCGCTGGGACGCAGTAGCTTCAATTCACGGTCAGAAACCACGATGGGAATCATGATCTCGGGATCAACTTTGATACCCTTCTGTATACAATCGGCGGCGGCCAGGGCAATTGCCTCAACCTGCATATCGTAAATCTCCGGGTGAGTAACAGCCAAACGGCAGCCGCGGTGACCGAGCATGGGGTTGGTTTCCATCAGCTTGTCAATCTTTGGCTCCAGATCCTTGGCCTTCATTTTGAGATACTTCGCGAGCTCTGCAATTTCTTTTTTGGTATGGGGAACAAATTCGTGCAGCGGCGGATCCAAAAGCCTGATTGTAACCGGCTTGCCTTCCATTGCTTTGAAAATACCAAAGAAATCCTTTTGCTGCAGCGGCAGTATTTTACTCAGAGCGTCCATTCTTTCTTCGTAGGTATCGGCCACGATCATGGCCCTGAAATGGGTCAGCTTGTCTTTATCAAAGAACATATGTTCGGTCCGGCAAAGCCCGATGCCCTGAGCGCCGAAATCAAACGCGCGTTTGGCGTCCTGCGGCTGGTCCGCGTTGGCCCTTACTTCAAAGCCCTTTAAATTACCGCGCACTGCTTTGTTACGGATTTCGTCGCACCAAGTAAGAATGGCGTTGACGTTTTTATCTTTGGAAATATCCGGGGCGATAAGCGGAAGCTTGCCTTCGTAAACTTCTCCGCTGGTACCGTCAATGGTAATCCAGTCGCCTTCTTTGAAAGTGACGCTGCCGATTGTCGCCTGTTTGCCTTCTACAGTAACGCCTTTGGCGCCGGAAACGCAGGGAGTCCCCATTCCGCGGGCAACAACGGCCGCGTGGCTGGTCATGCCGCCTGTC
>WQZG01000121.1 GCA_009780855.1 Treponema sp. | reverse complement strand
TACATAACAAAGCGGGAACTTGAACCTCTGCAGCTGGTCCTGCGCAGGGTATTAATAATGAACGAGATGGCATTGAACGAGGCGGTAATGCAGGACAACCTGCCGCCCGGCCAGCTTATTGACAGCATAAAACGGGCATACGCCGCCTATACGATGAAGTACGCCACTGTGTTTATAGCCAGCCTGCCGCTGCTGGTGCTTTATCCTTTTATACAGAAGTATTTTGTCAAAGGTATTATGATTGGGTCGCTCAAGGGGTAAAGACATGTATAATATTTTAAATTATTGCGTTACTATTGGTTTATGGCGGACAGCAGTAAGGATAAATTTTCAGGATCCGGACAGATAAACATCAGTTCTTCCGTACAGTCAGAGGAAAATTCCATAATATTTTCGAAGATGTTCCGGAATTTCAAATCTCAAATCTTTGCGGACAGGGAATTTTCGTTTTTTCTCCTTGTAGGACTTTGTTTGGGACTGGCCGGCGGTGTCTACAACTCGATATTTCCCAACTATCTTCACGATTTTTATAACTTGACCGAAGAACAGCGGGGTTTTTTGGAAATTCCCCGGGAAAGCGCAGGACTGGCTGTCATGTTTATTGTGGCAATAATGTCCTTTCTGGGTGATATCCGGCTGGCCAGACTGACAATGATACTCAATGTTATCGGGCTTTTTGGCTTTGTATTTTTTGCGCCTTCTTACGGAATTATGATCATCTGGCTGGTTATTTTTTCCCTTGGCCAGCATGTATTTATGCCGCTTACGCCTAAAATAGGCATGACCCTTTCCAAACCCAAAGATTTTGGCAAGCGCCTGGCCCGGTACAGTGCGTATGTACTTGTGGCTACAATTTTTGGCAACGGGATTGTTTGGGTAGGAATGAGAATCCTGGGTTTGGGTTACAAGCCTCTGTTTATCTTTGCGGCCGCGTTTTACCTTTGCGCCGCAACAGCAATGTTCTTTATGCGGGCGGATAAACCAACGCAAAAACCTCCAAAATTTATTTTCCGTAAAGAGTATATGCTTTACTACGCGCTCAGTCTGACAAATGGAGCAAGAAAGCAAATTTTTCTTACTTTTGCCCCCTGGGTGCTAATTACGGTGTTTGGCATGAGCGCTCCCACTTTTGCTGTTTTAAGTGTAATAATCAGTGTTGTTTCTGTAGGAACGCGTACAATTGTCGGCCAGGCTATCGACAGTCTGGGAGAAAGGAAGGTCCTTGCCGCGGAAGCAGTACTGCTCGTTGTTATCTGTCTGGGGTATGGACTGTCGGGCAAAATATTCAGTCACGCAATAACTCTTGTTGTAGTGGCCGCCTGTTATGTAATTGATGCTTCCATGAGCGTGGTAGAAATGGCCCGCTCAACCTATATGCGTAAAATCGCCGTAAAGGAAAGTGATATTACCCCCACCCTGTCTGCCGGAACCAGTATTGATCATGTGGTGTCAATGTCCATCCCAACTTTGGGCGGGATACTGTGGGCCGTTACCGGAAGTTACCAGCCGGTTTTTTTAATGGCAGCAGTTATCGCGGTAATAAATATCATTCTTACTTCGCAAATTAAAATTAAGGCAAAAGCGTAATTTATAAACTTTTATTTCCCGTAAACCATCACTTCCCGTAAACCATCCGCGCGGTCTGCCTCATAACCGCTTTGGTAAGCGGCGACACTGTCCCGTCCTGGTAAACCGCAGTGTTGATTGAAACAAGGCCGCCGTTTTCCATGCAGCCGCGCAGGAAAGGCGCAAGCTGATCTGCGGTGTACTGGGGCTCGGCAATGGGAGTGTCGTACCAGTCGTGCCACCAGTCGTCGTCAAGGACTATTATCGAGTGGTATTGGTAGCCTTTGTTCTGTCCGCAGCTATGGTATCCCTTGACCGGCAATTCGCCGATTACGCGGTATTCACCACAGGCAAAGTCTTCCCAGGGCGTAAAAATTGGGCAGCGCACGCCGAACGCGAATGATGTGAGCCGGCCCGGGTTGCCGGCCTTGGTCGCGCGGTAAACTTTTTCGGTAGGGTCAATGCCGTACTTGAGGGGAATGCCGCCCCACCCGTCCAGCCAGTACCCGGCGATTTTTTTGCCGTAACGGTTACCGATTTCCTCAAGCATTTCGCAGAGCCTGGAACAAAGCTCGTTCATTTGGCCGAGGTTGTTTATCTGATCGTTGTTGTAGTTGTAGCCGCCCTCGTAGGACTCCGGGTAATTTGCCATCTGCGGCAGATGCAGATACATAAAAAACTTGATACCGCGTTTTTCCAGAGCCGGTATAAGATCGGCGATAAGGTCGCGTTTGGTGGTGCAGCCCGGATGGTATTTCTCCCAGACTTTAAGCGGCGCGGGGAACCAGAGACTCACGTGCTCCGCCGTGAATATGACAAACTTCGCGCCCATATCGGCAGCCTGGTCAGCGAACATTTCAACATTAAAATCATTGACCGCCTGCTCATATGCTTTCTGTGGGCCGTAAAGCGGCTTGGTCCTTGCTGTCCAGTGAATAAAAAGGCCGTAGCCTTTTTTGGCGATTGGGGCAATGTCCGGACGCAGCCTCGCGGCCCTGGCTTCAATTTTTTTAATGGAAGCCAGACTGGCTTGCGGAATCATCTCGAGATAATAAACCCTAAAGTCAGTGCACGCCGATACAGTTATGCGCAGTTCGTGCTGCCCGGGGCCAATCCTGAATGTATCGACAATATCAACAGATTCTGAATCTTCCGGATTCTGCATCATCCAGGGATCGCGCATGGGGATTTTATTTTGGCTGTAGCCTTTTACCGGTTCAAAAGTCTGGGAGATGATCTGATCCCCCAGAATTAATGACACGTTGGATGCAGTTCCGCTGAAGTAACCGAGCTTCATGCCAAAGATGTCTTCTTTTTCAACATCAATGGTCCACACCGCGCTGCCTGAGCCGCGGAAGAACAGACAGTACGGACTGCCCGTTCCCCTTTGGGCGCACAGGCCGCTTTGGGCGCTGGCTATTTTACCTGCCAGCCATGTTTTTTGATCAACGGCAATTTTTCTGACTTTTTTCATTTAGGTTCTTTCACTTATATTTTGATTCTCTGTTCATTTAAAATCGTTCATTTATAATCGATTCTGTAGGTGCTCCAGTCTGTCCGGTTGGCCATGTAATTCTTATAGGCTTCAGTATAGATAGCCTTGTATTCATCAAATCCCATGGCCTTCAGTTCTGCGAAATACGCGGGGATCTCGCTAAGGGGCCGCTGTCCGACCACGAACTTGGCGGTCTCGGCTTTTACGTGGTTTTCAATCGCGGACCTAAGATCGGCGGCCCGTGTTCCCTGCTGCAGATCAAGGAAGGCCGGCGGAAGGCATGTATAGAAGTAACCGTTCTGACCGTTGTAGCACTGTACGTAGTAATTGTCATCGCCGTCATTGAGGTTATACTCGCGGAGCTGCGGGTTGGGCACGCCCAGGGCCTTCATCATATTAATGTAGGAACCGTTGGTATTGCGGGGTGTTTCCTGTGAAAGCGCGATGGCGTTAACACGGTAATCCCAGTCTGAATCGAATTTTTTGGCTGTAACATCCAGTGTTGTAAAATAATCCTTTGCGTCGTTAAGCTGGATTCCGCCGACTATTCCAAGTGTATCGGCAGTGCCTGCAATGGGGCCGTTTGTCGAAATATAGCCCATCTCCGGAGTATACATCCAGTCAAGAAGCCGCATAACAACTTCCGGATACTTTGTTTTGGCAGAAACAATAAATGTTCCGACACCGACATTGGGCGCCCTGGCCGCTACGGCCATCTGGTTTACACTGGAAGTAAGGGGCACGGCAGAGATCCAGTCTTTGAATGAATCCGGCATTGAGACATAAGGCGCAGCATCAACACAGACGCCTGCATTGCCCTCGGCAAACTGCGCACGGGCTGTGGCGCGGTTGGCGGCCATTGTAAAGTATTCCTGATGGATCAGGCCCTCTGTATACATTGTGTTGTAAATGCGCAGGAACTCCGCCCACTCCGGTTCGCCGCAGGGGACTGTAATCTGTTTGGTATTTACATTGATACACGGATCCGTTCCCCAGGTGCTGGCGGAATTGGGACCGACAAAACCAAGCGCGTTAAGGAAATACCTGCGGTCATGCTCGTTGGCGACGATCATCGGGGTAATTTTTCCCTTTGCGCCGACATCCGCCGGATTAAGCGCCTTGAATTTACGCAGCATATCGATGAATGAATCCACTGTTTTGGGCGGTGCGTTAATGCCGGCAAGGGCCATCCATTTGGTATTGATAAAAAGACGGTAATCGGCAACCGGGTAACGGGTCGCGTCGGCATAATTGCCGATGGTATACATTTTGCCGTCCGGATTGGTGTTAAACGCGACGCCGTCAGGATTGTCTTTTAATAGGGCATTAATCGTTGGCGTAAGCTGATTGGAAAAATAATCACTTAAGGGCAGGAACATTTTTTCGCCGGTGCCGTAGCGGACCAAATCACTGGGGCCCAAACTCTGGTTGATCATAATGTCCGGCAAATCATTGGACGCAAGCGCCAGGTTCCTGCGCTCCTGGTAAGTATCCGCAAAAGTCTCTTCGATAGTTAAATTAACATTCAGGATTCTTTTGATAAACTGGGGCATCCAGTTGCTGTTGATGTCGGATTTGGCGATTGTCTCGCGCCGTATCATCATGGAAAGGGTAACATTGGTACCCTGCTTGACGATGGGGCGGTACCCGTCAAGATTAATGTAGGAAGGAATACTGCCTGCAGCGGCAGTTCCGGACGCCGCGCCGCCGGAGGCCTGTCCCCCGCCTGCAAACAGCATCGATGACAGCAATAACAAAAAACCTAAAGTAATAAAAATCGTTTTCTTCATGTTGACTCCCTGTTAATTGTATTATAACACAAATTAAATAAAATATATACTATAATTATACTGAATGAAAAACAAATTACAGAATAAAAGCAGGGTATTTGTAAGCATAACTGCTTCATTTTTGATTTTTATTATTATACCCATTCTGGTTCTGAATATTATCGCCTGGCAGGCAATAAGAATCACCGGCGAGAACGAAAGGCAGGAGTGTATCCGCCAGTTATATGACGGCAGGGAGCAGGTAGATAATTTTATCCAGACCTGTCAGAACACGGCATACCTTATCCGCAACGATTCTTCCCTTTCCGGCCTTGAAAAACTCAAGGCTCCTATTTTGGCCAAAGATTACTATAATATCTGGCAGGCCCTGCAATCAATGAAAAAACTGGAACTGGGCAGCCGCGGCATAAACATGATGCTTTATTACAGTAATTCCGATCTGGTTCTGAGCCCGACATTCTATGCCGGAAATATGGAAAATGTTTACGGTTCGCTTTTTAAATTCGGCGGCTTCGATTTTCCGGCTTTTTTGCTGAAATTTCTTGCGGCTTCCAGCGGGCCTGTAATTTATCCGGATATGACATATATCTGGGAATCCGGCCCTGTGCACGGCATACTCTACAGAATACGGCTGGGGCTCAGTGAAAATGACTATCTTTTTTGCCTGCTGCCGGGGCAAAAACTGCTTGAAATTTTTTCCTCGATAATAAACCAGAATAATTCTATTTTTATATATGATTCAGACGGAAACAGTATTTTCTCCGGCGGAGGAAAGGCGTTACCTGTCATACAGGTTGCCGATCTCCAGGGAGATAACGGTTTTTTGCCGGACGGATTTTTTGGCTCAGGGTTTCTGGGAGTGTATTCCCATTCTCCGTACGGACTCCTCTACATATCTTCGTTAAATGAGAATACGGCTCTGGGGCACATGCGTAATCTGCAGAACCTTACGCTCATTCTCAATATAGCAGCGGCCGTACTTTCCCTGGGGTACGCCCTGTTTTTGGCTGTAAGGAATTCCAAAAGAATAGAGGAAGCCATTGGGCTGCTGCACGAAAATCCCGCAATACCTTCCTATAACGGCGGCAACATATTTTCATATCTGAACCTCTCGGTAAACCGTCTTGTCAGCGCGAATACAATACTGCGCCGCAACGTGGATACAGGACGAAAAGAACTGAGAAACGCGTTTTTTAACAGGATACTCTCCGGCGGATGGGACAACCCAAAAGAAACCATTGCAGCGGCAGTACAGGCGGACATCAGCTTAACAGAAAAATTTTTTTGTATTCTTGTTTTGTTTTTGGATAAAAAATCCCGGGAATGGAGTTACATAAAGCCGGGAGAAAATTTTGGCAGTTGTCTGGAAATATTTATACAGCCTGCAGAAACCGGGAGCAGCGCAAATCCCGAGATGATCGCTTACCGCCGGAATCAAAACAACCTTGACATCCTGTTTTCTTTTGACAGGGATCATTTAACGCAATTCCGCAATGATCTGGAAAATCTTGTCCGGGTTAAGGATAATACCGCAGCAGGTTTCTGCATTGCAGGAACCGGACCTATGGAAAACATAGGCGATATCACAAACCAGCACAGAATCTGCAGGGAATACACCCTTGTCTGCAATGACCGCCAAAATACAGGTATAATCTGGGTTGATATACTGCATCTGCCTTTTAGACATATTTTTGTTTTTCCGCTGGAAGCCGAGCAAAGACTTATAAACCAGCTTCAAAGCGGAGACCCGGCAGGCGCCTCTGCGTCAATTCATTCATTATTCAGGGCCAACCTTTGGGAAAAAAGACTGGCGGAAAGCATGCTGATAATTTTCTATACTACACTCCAGGGCTGTCTCCTGAGGGCGCTGGAAGGAAATACGGCGGAACAGTACAGGGGAATAATCCAGAGTCTGGATTTCCGCAAGTCTCCGGATGATCTGGAAATGGATTTCCAAAGTCTTGCGAAGAACATCACCGAATATTATGCGCAGGAAAAATCCAAAAAAAACTTGACCATTAAAAAAGAAGAACTTACTGAATTTGTCGAAGCCCATTTTAGCGAGGAACAGCTTTCGCTGAGCCTGGCAGCAAGGCACTTTGGTTTTTCTGAAACTTATTTCTCGCAGATGTTCAAAGAAATTACCGGCGGAAATTTTTCCACATTTACCGAAATCACAAGGCTCAACAAGGCGAGGGACTATCTAAAGCAATATCTCAAGATCGAAGAAGTTGCCTACAGGTGCGGCTATAAATCTCCAAATACATTCCGCAGGGCGTATAAACGCTACTTCGGCATAAATCCGGTGCAGAGCCGCTGACAGATTCAAAGCCGCTGATAAATGCAAAGCCGCTGACAGATTCAAAGCCACTGATAAATGCAGAGCCATTGAAAATAAAAAAAAGCTGCCCGGAATACCGGACAGCCTTGATTCATTATGAAAATTAAAAAATGCTATTTGCTTCCGTACTGTCTGTCGTAGGCTGTCTGCTTTAACTGCAGATAACGGGCCAAATCCAGACGCTGGAATTCGGCGACATAGGAATCCCAGTCCCTGTCCAGATTCTTGTTTCCGGTTACAAAAGCAACAAGGTTTTCCGCAGTATAGGTGTTAATCTGATCCGATAATCTCGCTATTTCACTGCTTTCGGCAATGGTATGAGTGATTATAAGCGGCAGATATGAACCTTCAGCGGGTCTGTACGGGTAGTACTTGTCCATGGTTTCCATGTACAGTTTGGGCTCCTGATCGTACTGGGCAGAAGGACTGGACCAGTCGGTCTGCTGGCCAAGCCTTAGGTCCGAATACCGGTTCCCAAGGAAAACGTTGCGGGCAGAACCTGTATCGCCTTCGGCCGGGAACGGCTGCAGAACTTGCCAAAGAGCCGGCTTGCGGTTGATTCCGAGTGCGCCCGGAGTCGGATCATCCCAGTAAAGTCCCTTGACTCCGAACTGCATGATCTCGGTAACATCCTGATTGTAAAGGGCATCCAGCCAGCGGAAAGCCAGAACCGGATCCTTGCAATGATCGGTAATATGTGCCCAGTCGAGGTTAAGTCCGTTGCCCTTTACCGGGGAGTACTGCACGCCTTTGGGTCCCTTGAGGGGCGGCAGGGCCGGATAAAAATCCGCCCTCTTGTCGGGCATATTGTAGTTATACTCAACAAAATTCCACCAGACAAAATCGGTAAATACACCGATACGCGGGCCGGCCGGATCTGTGCCGATCTGTTTTGCCTGCGCCGCATTCTGGGTAAACGAAGCCGGATCAAGCAGGCCTTCGCTTACAAGCTGCGCCATATAACGCAGACCTGCGCGGTAATCTTCTGTATTGGCAACAAACGTTACCTTTCCGTTGCTTAGTCCCAGATATGAATCAGGATTAAAGTAAACAAAAGAATTCAACAGATATCCAAACGGGAATGTATAGGAATTTGACGAATTATAACCCATCATGGGGATTTCATCGGCTTTTCCGTTGCCGTTGGGATCCTGGGTTTTGAATGCCTTGAGAACCTGATAAAATTCATCGGTTGTAGTCGGGGTCTTGAGATTAAGTTTGGTCAGCCAGTTCTGATTAATCCATGCCTTGTTATTATAGAAAGTATGGAAGGCCTGGTTAACATTTGGAAAACCGTAGATATTTCCGTCAGGCATCATGATGATCGAAAGAAGATCCGGAACCTGCTTGATGGCCTCGTTGAACCAGTAGGACTGCTGTTTGATCAGATCGGTAATGGGAATAATGATGCCCTGGCTGCCGTAATTCATGGCGTCAACCGTGGACAATCCGGCATCCATCAGAACATCGGGGTACTCGCCGGCTGCGATAAGCAGATTGGCCGCTGCCCTGGAACCGTCATACGGGAGGTGGATATAATTGACATGGACATTGGTCTTGTCTTCCAGCCACGCTGTTGTCTGATTGTTGTTAAAATCGCCCAGATAAGGCGGCTTTATGCACAAAACCGAAAGCTGTGTCTTGTCCTTGCTGAAAGGGAACTGCCCGGGCGCCGCGGTTACAGCCGTGGTTGAACCGGTTCCCGCAGACTGCTGCACCCTGCCCGACGCAAAGACAGGAAATAACACTGCCAGTATCAGCAGGACCGCGATGATAATTTTTTTCTGCTTCATTATCTATCCTCCATTAAAAATATAAGGGCTGCCCGATTTACGGGACAGCTCCTGTTACCCTTTGATTGCCCCTACCATTATTCCTTTGACAAAATGTTTCTGGATAAAGGGGTACAAAACAAGCATGGGAGCGCTCGCCACTACCATGAGCGAATATTTTAAAAGCTGCGCCAGTCCTTCCATTTTGGCCTGGGTCGCAGCATCCCTCATCATTTCATCGCCTACCTGGTTTACGATAAGGATATCGCGCAGTACAAGCTGCAAAGTTTTTTTGGCCGGGTCCCTTAAATATATCATCGCACTGAAATATGAATTCCAGTGCCCTACGGCATAGAACATTGTAAGGACTGCGATTATGGGAGCTGACAGCGGAATGACGACTTTCAAAAGAAAACGAAAATCACTGCATCCGTCCATTACAGCGGCTTCCAGAAGATCCTGGGGAATATTGGTTTTAAAAAAAGTACGGGCAACAATCATGTTGTAAACACTTACAGCGCCCGGTATTATGATGGCCCAATAGGTGTTGTACATTCC
>WQZG01000120.1 GCA_009780855.1 Treponema sp. | reverse complement strand
TCTGGTGTGCATATCCAGCCTCATTTGTTCCTCCAATTCCGGCAGGAACCAGTTTAATTTGGGCTAGATTTTTAGTTTTGAGGCACACCCCCCTTTCGGCTAGAAAAGTTTTGAGGCAATTCGTGGTATTGTTTATACTGCAGGATATTATTATAATCCTGCTACCGATATTGACACCCCTTGTTACTGGACTGGAAAAGTACGAACAGACCTTACTGTTCCTATTAATGCATATGGATCTAATGCTAGGGCAATTGGAATTACTGTAATAAATGGTATTGTTTATACTGCAGGTTTTTATTATGTATCTGATGCTGTAACCGGAGATTGGGCATCTCAAGCATGTTATTGGACTGGGAAAACACGTTCAGACCTCAATACACCTGTTGATAATGGTTCTTCTACATTTGGAATTACTGTTGTAAATGGTAAAATTTATACTGCAGGCTACTTAGTCACTGCAGACGGATTAAAAGCATCTTATTGGACAGGAACATCACGTACAGATCTTAGTGGACCGGCTACGACTGAATCCAATGCATTCGGAATTTTTGTTTTTAATGGTACCATTTATACAACAGGTGAATATCATAATGATATTACCGGCGTTACCAGACCATGTTATTGGACAGGGACAGTATTTTCAGATCCATATCCATCCATTACGATTGAAATAAATAATATATTTGGTGCTTTTATCGAGGTCAAATAATTTTATCCGAAGCCCTATACACTCCAGGCTGGTATTAATATAATTTCCCAATGGCCATAAACAAGAACAGCCTTCCGCCTATGAAGATTAATGAAAAGCTGCGTTCCCTGCAAACCAGGACCGTAAAACTTTACATTAACGATGACAGTGATCTATTCAGCAGATATTCCCTGAATACCGAAAGAGATCCAGATTCAAAGATCGATTTGGCAGCGGCGAGCCCGTCCGACATTAACCGCGAATTAATCGAGTACCTTGAAAAGGAAGCGGCTGTTCTGCCCCGTATTATCGGTATGAATATTGATTTGTGCGCCAAAGGACGCACACAGGAAGAACTTGCGTTGATTGCCGATTTGATCAAAACAGAACTTAAGCGCAAATATTTCAGGCTGCATGTTACTTCCATAAAGACAAGATGGCATTCCGTTATTCTGGTGCTGGGGTCAATTATACCGCTCATGGTACAGCACTTTTTTTCGACAATGGTTTCGCACTTTGCGATAAGCGAGTTCCTTTTGGTCGTTGCATGGGTATTCATGTGGAAAGCGGTCGAGTTATTTTTCTTTGAACACAGTGAAATCATGAAAGAAAAAAAATCGCTGAAGAAAATACTAAGGGCCGAAATTTTCTCCTGAATTTTTCTGTCTTAATTTACCGGCAAAAACTTTTCTTTAAAAATTCCAAATCAATCTGCGGGTATACCGGGAACCGCGACATCAGTTCCCTGACCCTGGCCATGGCGCGGATTTTGGCATTTTCATCTATAATATATTTTACCTTGCTTGGCTTTGACGGATCTTTGTGATTGGCCGCTGCTTTGGTATTTTTCAATATACCTGTAATAATTTCCCCAAGCTCATCCATTTCCGGTTTCCCCATGCCCAGCGAAGTGACAGCCGCTGTTCCTATGCGCAGGCCCGATGTATACCAGGGGCCGTTTGGATCAAACGGGAGGCTGTTCCTGTTCAGTATGATATTGCAGTCATTGCATACGGTTTCTCCCTGTCTGCCTGTAAGTCCCAGTTTCGCTATGTTGGCCAGGAACAGATGATTGTCGGTGCCTCCGGTCAGAACATCCAGCCCGTTCTTAATGCAGGAAGCTGCCAGGCTCTGGCAGTTTTCCACAATTTTTGCCGCGTATTCGCGGAACTCTTCTGTTTTTGCTTCTTTAAACGCTACCGCCTTTGAAGCGATTACGTGGGGCAGGGGGCCTCCCATTGTCAGCGGGCAGCCCTTGTCCAGGCTTTCCGCGAATTCTTTTACCGACAACACAAGCCCTGACCTTGGGCCGCGCAGGGTTTTGTGGGTTGTGGTCGTGACTACATGGGCGTGTGCGACCGGATCGTAATCGCCGGTAAAAACTTTGCCCGCGACCAAGCCCGCAAAGTGCGCCATGTCTACCATAAAAACCGCCCCTACCGAATCGGCGATTTGTCTCATGCGTTTAAAATTAATTTTGCGCGGATATGCTGAATAACCTGCAAGCAATATCAGCGGCCTGACCTTCTTCGCCTGGATTTCAATTTGATCGTAATCGAGAAGCCCGGTTTCCCGGGAAACCGAATAACTGTAAATGTCAAACAATTTGGATGAAAAATTATACCGGTAACCGTGGGTCAGATGTCCGCCGGAAAAATAATCCAGTCCCAAAAGGCGCTGGTTTCCAAGTTCGGCCTTAAGCTCTTTCCACTGGGCGTCGCTTAATTTGTACAGGTTTGTATCGCCGTTATTGGCTTCGCCGAATTTTTGGAGCGCCTTCATTTCTACCCTGGTGTTTAAAATTGCCCAGTAGGCCAGCAGGTTCGCGTCAGCGCCGCAGTGCGGCTGGACATTCGCGTACTCACAGTTAAAAAGTTCCCTTGCTTCTTTTGCTGCAAGCGTCTCTATGGCGTCAACATTTTCATTGCCCGCGTAAAAACGGTGTCCGGGCATTCCCTCCGAATATTTATCGGTCAATAAATTGGCCATAGATAACTGGACCGCCATTGAAGAATAATTTTCGCTGGCAATAAGCTTTACGCGGGTCCGCTGGCTTTCAAGTTCGGCTACGATGGAAGCCGCGATCTCCGGCGCGACTTTGGCTGTTTCGGTAAGGTTGCACAAATAGGCCAGATAACTGTTGCTGATTTTATCAGCAGGTGTGGCAGCAAGGTATTCGGCAACCGGATTCTTATTCATGGTGAAAATAACTCCTATTTATTCCTATTTACTTTTACGCTGTAATTCTATAGAATAATCCCAATAAAACCAACTGGGGTGCTGGTGTTTCCGGCTGAGAGGAAGGGATTAACCCTTTAAACCCAAGAACCTGATCCGGATAATGCCGGCGGAGGGAGGCGTATGTCAAAAAAAATTGTCCGCGGAAATAATTATAATAATAAATTCCTGAATTTACTCAGTAGAAGCTGGCAGCCTGTAATGCCTGTAATCCTGCTGCTGTTAATCTGGCAGCTTGTAAGCGGGACCGGCCTTGTTCCCGGTTATATGCTGCCCCAGCCGATTAATGTAGCCGCGGCTTTTATCGGCGATTTTAAGCTGCTCATGGCGCATTTGCTTACCACCTTAACAGAAGCTTTTTGGGGGCTTGCCGCCGCTGTAATCGCTTCATTTTTGCTGGCCATAATTATGGATGCGGCTAATTTTTTAAAAAAAGCAATTTCGCCCCTGCTGCTTTTTACCCAGACAATGCCGGTAATCGCGCTTGCCCCGCTGCTTATTTTGTGGCTTGGTTATGGATCGGCTCCCAAAATAACACTTGTATTCTTAACCTGTTTTTTCCCCATGACCATCGGCCTTTTGGGCGCTTTTGACCAGGCCGATTCTGACGCTGTCAAACTGCTCCAGTCCATGGGCGCCGGCCGGGTGCAAATTTACCGTTACATAAAACTGCCGCAGAGCCTGCCTGCGTTTTTTGCCGGGCTGCGTATTTCCAGTTCCTACGCCATTATCGGCGCGGTAATCGCTGAGTGGCTGGGAGGGGAATCCGGCCTTGGCGTCTACATGACCAGGGTAAGGCGTTCTTATTCTTTTGATAAAATGTTCGCTGTAATTCTGCTTACCGCCGCCTTAAGCCTGGTGCTGATAAAACTTGTATCTTTACTTGAACGCGCTGCAATGCCATGGAAGAAAGCCGGAATTCGGAATTCGGAATCCGGAATTCGGAGTCCAAAGGGAGTACGAGGTATTCCCCAGGTATTTACTGTTTTTGCTGCAATAGGGTTTCTGGCTTCCTGCGCCAAACCCGCTGACCCCGGACTTGTCAGGGTTTGCCTTGACTGGACGCCCAATACCAATCATACCGGGCTTTACGTAGCCCTTGATAAAGGCTGGTTTGCCGAAGAAGGGCTCAACGTCCGGTTGATACAGCCGCCGGAGGACGGCGCGCTGCTGCTGCTGGCTTCCGGTAAGGCTGAATTTGCCGTTGATTTCCAGGAGTCATTGGGCCCAGCTATCGCGAAGAATAAGGACGCGCTTCCTGTAACAGC
The DNA here is from genome assembly GCA_009780855.1 of Treponema sp. Taxonomy (GTDB): domain Bacteria; phylum Spirochaetota; class Spirochaetia; order Treponematales; family Breznakiellaceae; genus WQZG01. The sequence continues at coordinate 5,536 of WQZG01000120.1, read as the reverse complement.
GGTTGCCGCGATTATCAGCCATAATACTTCAGGCATTATTTCCCTTGCTTCCTCCGGAATCGAAAGACCCAGAGATCTTGAAGGCAAACGTTTTGCTTCATGGGAGACCCCTGTTGTTAACGCGCTTATAAAAAATATTGTTGAAGCTGACGGCGGAGATTTTAGCAAAGTACAGATGGTCCCCAATAACGCGACTGACGCGTTTTCCGCCATGCAGACCGATGTGGACGCTGTCTGGATTTATTACGCCTGGGACGGTATCGCCGCGGAAGTTAAGAACATCGAAACCAATTACCTGGATTTGGGAAAGCTCAATCCGCTGTTTGATTTTTATACGCCAGTGCTTGTTGTCAACAATAACTGGGCCGCGAAAAATCCGGAGACAGTTAAAAAATTTTTAAAGGCCGCAAACCGGGGTTATAATTTTGCCATGGAGAACCCGGCAGAAGCCGCCGATATTCTGCTCAAATACGCCCCCGAGCTTGACAGGGACCTTGTTGTAAAAAGCCAGCAATATCTGGCAAGCCGTTACCAGGGTGATGCTTCGCGGTGGGGCGAAATTGATCCAATACGCTGGAATAATTTTTATCAATGGATGTACAGCAGCGGCCTTCTCGAAATTGATCCGGCGCAGATCGGGCAGAGTCCGGGGAACCTGGCCTCTGGAAGACCAGGCGGGTTTACCAATGAGTTTCTGCCGCAATGATAAAGCTGTGATTTAACAAAAAATGACCCCGATTTTTTCCTGCGAACACATAACCAAAAATTACGAAGACAAGGCTGTTGTAAAAGACATAAGCCTGGCAATTGAGGAGACTGGATTTAAATCGCTCCTTGGGCCTTCCGGGGTCGGCAAGACAACCCTGTTTAATGTGCTGGCCGGGGTAGACAGGCCTGACGCCGGCAAAGTGTTTCTGGCAGGCGAAGACGTAACCGGAGTTTCCGGCAAAGTAAGCTACATGCTGCAAAAAGATTTGCTTCTGGAATACCGGACAGTTCTTGACAATGTAATTCTGCCGCTTCTGATAAAGGGTGAAAAGAAAAAAATTGCCAGGGAACAGGCCGCCTCCTCTTTTGCACAATTTGGTTTATCGGGCTACGAAAAAAAATACCCGCGCCAGCTTTCCGGCGGCATGCGCCAGAGGGCGGCGCTCCTTCGCACCTGTTTAACGCATAACAGGGTAATTCTGCTTGACGAACCTTTCTCCGCGCTGGACGCGATAACACGCCGGCAGATGCAGGACTGGTATAAAAATATAGCCGTAACCCTTGGGCTTTCAACCCTGTTTATTACCCACGATGTAGACGAAGCTTTACTGCTGTCCGACGAAATTTTGATTCTGAATAGCAGCCCCGGCCGTATTACCGCGCGGTTCAAAGTACAGCCGCCGCGGCCCAGGGACAGCGGGTTTCCTGTGTCGGCCGGATTTGGCAGCCAGAAAAAAACCATACTGGAAGCTATTGGGATTTAATTCACAATTTACCGAATGAAATCGTTACATTTTTCCTGATATAACTGTTATATTTTTCCGGTTAGAATTGTTACAATTTACCGAATGAAACTATTACAAATTACCGAATAAAAACTTTACAATTTACCTGATGAAATGTTTACATTTTTCCGGTTATATTTTATAATTATAAAATATTTATGGATTATTACAAGAGATTTGCCGATGCGATATTAAAAAACCGGCTTAAAGTATCCGGCGCAGTATTGATCCAGGGATCGAAGGGCTGCGGCAAAACCGAAACAGCTATACAGGCTGCCAAAAGCATTGCCCGGCTTGATGTTGATAACGATATCCGCATACGCATGGAAATCGATCCCGGATCTGTATTAACAGGAAACACCCCCAGGCTGATTGATGAATGGCAGGAATATCCTTCAGTCTGGAATTATATCAGGCGTGAAGTTGATGATCGAAAGAAGAAAGGTCTATTTATTTTGACAGGTTCCGCCAACCCTGAGGAACGGGCCAGGTTACATTCAGGTGCAGGCCGCTTCTCTGTTATGAAGATGCGGCCCATGTCAATGTTTGAAAGGGGATGGTCAACGGGAGAAGTCAGTCTTGAAAGCCTGGTCAGGGGTAAAACACCCAAATCCCAAACGCCGGAATTTGACCTTGATAAATTGATACAAAAAATGATCCTGGGAGGCTGGCCCGGACTGCTCGGCGCTGACAGTCATGATGCCTTAATTTTTCTGCAGGATTACATTAAACTCCTTGCAGAAATCGACATCAGCCGCGTCGCGAACATAAAACGTGATCCATTAAAAGTTATGCGTCTTCTCCAGTCCCTGGCCAGAAATATTTCCACCGAAGCTTCGGTCACTTCGCTTGCTAAAGATACCGGCAATGTAACGGATGAAACAATAACCGGTTATCTTGATGCGCTGGAACGGCTTATGGCCGTTGAGCCGCTCCCCGCATGGAGTCCGCATATTCGTTCAGCGGATACTTTACGCAAGGCGCCAAAACATCATTTCACCGATCCTTCCCTGGCTATCGGCGCACTGGGCCTTTCAGCTCAAAAGCTGCATGCCGACCTAAACTATCTTGGCTTACTGTTCGAATCAATGGTTATCCGGGATCTGCGCATTTACGCTGATGTAAACGATGGCAGGTTGTTTCATTACCGTGATTCCCGCGGTTTGGAAATTGATACCATTGCGGAGTACCCGGACGGCACATGGGCTGCGTTTGAAATCAAAATGGGATTCGGCGCCCAGGATGAGGCCGCTGCCAATCTCCTTAAATTCAGCGAAAAAATCAACCAGGAAAGAATGGGCGCTCCCTCCGCGCTCACTGTAATAACCGCGAACGGTTTCGCCTGCCGCCGCAAGGACAATGTTAATGTAGTGCCGTTGTCTGTTTTAACTGCGTGAGTTTTTGGATTCGCGTTAACGCTTTTTTCCTTAATCCAGCCTGGCTCAGTTTATGCACCTTTATCAGGGATTTTACCCGGCCCCAGAATGTTTACGTTATTTGATGTAAAGACACAAGCTGCAGGGTATATTCTATCGTGTTGCACCTATTCCCAATTCCCCTTTTCTTTTGCTTTACGGATCTGCAGTAAGTGCGTATACTGGAAATACTCAAGATACCGGTGAAAAGGACAGACCTGTATGACCTTGGTTTATGGGTAGCTATATGGATAATGATGACAGAGATTTGATATCTAATTTATTTTTTTCCTCGGCGGTAGCCAATTTCAATCTGAAAACGCAGACACTTGAATGGTTCAACAATGCTTTTGGAATGGCAATGCGGGATGGGATCTTTCGGGTCTGTAATATCAAATTTGACTGTTTCCCCGAAGTATTACAGACCATTGACGCTATCCCGGCAACTATTCAGGAAGAATGCATAAAAATTATCCGTACCAATATGACTGGGCTCTGCCATGACATTCTGCTTGCCAATGACTTTATGATCTGCCGCGGGCTGCTGAACTACGCTCCTGAAAATGAAAAGCAGGTCAAACAGGCCATAGAATCAAGTCTTGCGGCCATCAAGAAGTTACCGAGCGTAGCGGTTACCGCTAATGTGACTTTTGGACTTTCGCTATCTTACGGGGAGCTTGTGGATACCCATCAAGCGTTGAAAGAAGCCATGGAAGCTATTTGGCTGCGGTATTCTAAAGGTACAGGCAAGGTTATTGAGTGGGAAAAAGGTCATGCCCTATCGGCTTCATATTTAAGAAATCTTGATAATTATAAACGTAAATTAAAAAAAGCATGCGCACTGCTGGATATCACTACTTTTCAGCAAACCATTAAAGAATTTTTTTCCCTTCCCAAACGTATTCTGGCCAGCATGGAAACCCGGGCCCTGCTTTACGAAGTAGAACTGTACATGTATGAAGTAAACCGTGATCCCATTTCCGAATTTTCAGATGTGGCTCTGGTTCATAAAGCTATACGGGATGCCCACAAGAAAGTGGCTACACTTGAAGAATACTTCGATTGCTATACTGTTCATTTTACTTCACTTTTTAAAGAAATAATTGAGCATACTCCAAAAAACAACAAAATGATCAGAGAAGCGGAATATATTGTCAAGGAAAATATTTCGAAGGAGATACGCCTGAGTGATGTGGCGGATCAGATTGGCCTCAACGCCATTTATTTTTCACATCTCTACAAAAAGACAACCGGCGTTAATTTTACGGATTTTGTGATCAGATGTAAAATAAACGCAGCAAAGGCCTACCTCACCAGGGAAAAAACAAAGATCGAAGCCATAGCCGCGTCAACCGGCTTTTCGGACGCAAAGTATTTCAGCAAAAAATTTAAGGAGAAAGAGGGGATCTCTCCAAGCGAATACAGGAAATACCACAGTTGAAGCGGCTCTGTTATGAAGTAGTATTCCCGGCGCTGAATCGCTGCTCAATTGCGGTGATTTTATTCCGGAAAAAGAAAACAATCCCGAGGCCCGCAAATAACGGGATTACCATGACGATCCACATGAGCGGTGTATAGCCTGCTTTTTCGGCAACAAAGCCGGCGACTGTCGGACCAATCAGGGTCGCGCTGTCCAAAAAGATATACTGCGTAGCCGAAGCCGAACCGCGGCGCGATTCCGGGACCGATTTCATACACAGCGCCTGTATGGTCGGCTGAATGGCGCCGTAGCCGAACCCGTTCACAAAGGCCGCGAGGAGAAACATCCAAAGTTTATTGGAGAATCCAATAAGCGCAATGGAAATGATAGTCATTACAATGGACGGGATACCGATTTTAGCAAATCCGTATTTATCGGTAAGCTTACCGACCGCCGGACGGGTTGCTACCATAGTTAAAGCGTAAACGGTAAAGAATAAGCCAATGCCCTGATCGACGCCGCGTTTTGATGCGTACACTATGAGGAAGGCGCTGATCGTATTAAAGCCCATCGCCACAAAGAAAGTTACACTCGCGGGAATTACCGCTTCCCTGGCGATTATATTTTTAAGCCTCATGGAAAACTTCCGGGGAACACGCGGAGGAAGCTTAATCTGGGTAGCCGCCAAAATCGCTATGGCCATCAGGCACGCGTTAATGGTGTATGTTCGGCCGTAACCAAACCATGCCGCCAGTTGAAGGCCGATAGAGGGGCCAATGGCCTGGATGACTACCTGGGCGACGGAATAGTATCCCATACCGGTATTGAGCCTGTCTTTGGGCAGAACATCCGCCACAATAGTCAGAAAGCACGCATTAGCAAACGCGTTGCCAACTCCCTGCACGAGACGAAATGCCATAAGGGAGCCAATATTCGTTGACATACTGAAGCCGAGGTAAGCTGTAGTCATAAAGGTCATGGCGATCATAATGATATACTTACGATTAAAGGCATCCATCGCCGGACCTGAAACAAAGCGGAATATCAGCGCGGTAAGGGCAAACATGCTCATCAGCATACCGATCTGCGAAGAGGGTGTACCCATTGAATCTGCATATTTTGCAAGCAGGGAATTGCTCATAGACTGTCCGGCGTTCAGGGCCAGGTTGGCGAAAAAGACGCTGATGAACATTTTGTTCCAGATTTTT
>WQZG01000119.1 GCA_009780855.1 Treponema sp. | reverse complement strand
CTGCGGCTGCCCGTAAATAAATTCACAAAATGTCCTGTATTTAATAATATAGCGGTTATCCCTTATAATAGCAGACAGCGATTGTTTGCTGGAATTTAGGCTGTCAAGCGCGTTCTTAATGATCAAAATCTCATTTTTGGATCCGTTGTCATTGTCAAGATTTTTGGCGTAGTCGGCCAGGCTTCGCAGCGGTTTGTAAACAACCCTTAAAGCGAAAATGCCGGCAATAAGGGCCAGAACAGCGAACATCATAATTACATAAAGCGAATAATAATTCAGCGGATTGAAATATGAAAGGATTGAAGTTTCCGGTATATACGAAATAATTTTAATCCCGCTGCCGGCCGAAGTTTTTGATGTAATAAGATATTTGCCATGCGAAGTGTTGGCTACCATATTGCCGGTCCGGCTGCCGGCCAGCCCCGAAATTTCCTGGATAAAGCCGCTGTCACTTTCATCAACGCTAAACAAGATTCCGCCGTCCCTGCCGAACGCCGCAACATTGCCCGTATATTCCTGCATATAGGAGGCAATATAGTTTTTAATTGTCTGGATATAAACGCCGGTAAAAATTGTTCCGGTTACAGAATAATTAGCGCTCCTTACCGGAGTTGCCATTAACAGACATTCGTAATTATCATCAGATTTGGCCTTGATCAATGTACTCCAGGGATATATGCCTTCGATAAACTGAAGATTTCCTGCGCTTGTCTGCGGAAAATACTGCAGCATGGGAGAAGATTTTTTGGTAAATATTCCGACAGCGTAATTGAGTTTAAAGCTGTAAAGAAACGCGATGTCAATTTTCTCCGGCATTTCCGACAGTCCGCGGAACATCCTGTACACATTGATAATGCAGTCTCCAAAGTGCGTTTCGCATATAAGGGAAGCATCGGCAAATGATTTATGCGTTTTTGGCATGGTTGTAAGTGTGTAAACAAGATCGTCCATGTACGAGGATATCTGCTCAAGCGAAACAATATTGCTTCTGCCGATGCGGTCCAGGGTTTCCCCGGATATGTTCCTGTAATAAACGGTAATGGTAACAATGCTGGGAATAATACAGGCGCCCAAAATGCAGATCAATAGCCGCGTAAAAAAACTGTTGCCTTTTTTCATGTTCTTGTACGCCGCACTAAATTTTTATTTTCCCGTCCCGGGCATTCCCTCAAATATAACCTCATAAGTGGCAACCGGTTCAGGATAACCTTTGACTTTATGTTCGGTTTTTTTACTAAAGTTGAAAGGATGGGATATACGGGATCTGTTTACAGCGTTCCTGGTGAACTCAGTTATAAGGATGCCTCCCGCATTTGAAATGCTTTCCATACGCTGCGCCAGATTTACGGCCGAACCGATGACTGTATATTCGATCCGCTTGCTGGTGCCAAGGTCTCCTACGACTACGTTCCCTGTATTGATACCCATGCGCACCTTTAAATCGATACCGACTTTGGGCTTCCATTCAGCAGCAAGGTTTTTTATTTCCCGCTGCATGGCAATTGCTGCGCTGATAGCGGCAGTCGCGGTGTTCGGCATAGGTACGGGATCGCCAAAAAAAGACAGGATACCGTCGCCGATGAATTTATCAACTGTAGCTTCGTGTTTAAACAGTATATCGACCATAGATCCAAAATAATCATCGAGAAAATCATGGACATCCTTGGCAGGCCTGTTGGCGCTCCATGTAGTAAAACCGCTTATGTCAGTAAACATGATGGTAAGTTCTTTGTTAACCGGAACCAGGTTTCCCCTCTCTTCTGCCGCAAGTTTATGAGAGACGGAACGCGGCACATAGCGTTTAAGGACAGACTGCATTTTGCGCTGTGTAAGGAAACGGCGGATAAATCCCAAAATCCACGGCATTAATATCAGCAGCAGCGCGGCGCCGTACCAGGGCATATAACGGCGGACAAACCAAAGGTACAATGTAATCCCGGTAAACGCCAGAAATATAAATGCATGTATTGAATTGAACAGCCAATCTTTTACGGAAAGCCCCGCAAAAATAAAAATTAATGTAAATCCGGCCAAAATAATTACACAGTACTGCATGGGTACCTGTTTATAAAAAGTATCGTCGCCCGCGGATGCATCAAGGATGGCGCTTATAACCCATGTATGCAGCCCGGACAGAAGATAGACTTTTTCAAAAGGAACCGGCCCAAGATCTTTTTTCTCAAACGTGGTGTCGGCAACAAAACAAAGACTGCGCATAAGGTCGTTGCGGACTTCAGATAATTTTGCTTCGTCATACAGGGCGTTGGCAAGATCGTCAAAAGAATAACGGTGGGTTGGCTCTGCCCACTTGCCGCCAAAAGGAACTACAACATTACCTGCCAAATCAATAGGTATGGAAATTTTATCATCAGGCCCCAGCGGAATCACCACTTCCCTGCCGGGGTAAATTTCGATTTTACTTGTATCAACATGAAGATCCCAGCAGGCTGCGGCAAGCGACAGAGACGGCACATAGCCGTCTTCCCAGGCATAAAAAAGCGGAGTACGGCGGTAGATGCCGTCGGAATCCGGGTCAATGGAAATATGGCCGAGCTGAGTGGAAATTTCACCAAGTTCAATAAAAGGCATGATAAAAGTCCCGGCTTCCGGAATCTCATTTTTTCCAAAAACTTTTGGATGCCAAAGCTGGCTTTCCATAAGGGATTTTTCCCTGTCTGTAAGCATTCTGTAAGAAACATTTTCGCGGCCTTTTGGCACAGGAACTACCGCAATAAAAACAGCCTGGAGACCGGCAGCCGACTCCAGAATATAACGGTCAGCATTGCGTTCACCCTTATAGATAAAGTCCAGGGCTGCAACCGCGCGGGAATGTGCAATTACAGAAAATACGTCCCCAAAAGCCGAGCGATCATCAAGCCGGGATTCCATGTTCATTTCTGTCTTGTCGTTGAGGTCAACCGGAACAACATACGGATTGAGCGGATGCGGAGCGTTTTGGACTTTTACACCCAGTAAAAAATCATAAAGGGTAATGTCAAATTTCGAAAAAAACCCGGCTCCCCACAACAGAGCCATGGCCGCCAGGGTTATAAGAACGAAGGCAAGAGATACAGGCAGTTTTTTAATGTTCAATACTGATTGTTTTAACATAAATTTCCGAGCCGGAGTACTGTACTCCGATATTTTTATCATTATTTCCCCTGGAAGCGCCGCCCATAAGCACCGGCTTGTCCGGAGCTCCCTGGAATCTGGAAGCATCGCTGCGGATCCTGAATACCTCGTTCATAAGCGCCCTGCGCTGGGCAGCCCCGGCGTTCGCTTTAAAAGCCGCAATCCTCTGCGCAAGGACTTTTTGTTCTTCCCTGCAGGTAATAATGTAAAGGGATTCTGAACCGCGGGGCGGCGTAAGCTCAAGCACCGCCGAATACCATGGCTCGCCCTGTTTGAGCGGACCCGCGTAAAGGACACTTACATCATTGCCGTCGGGGCTTTCGTAAACGACATAGCAAAAACAGGCGGCCGCGGGATTTATTACGAGGCGGTACTGTTCTCCGTTAAAGGACTGCACAGGCGAGTCGAACGGAACCATATCTGTTGTTTTATAATTCTCCAATGCCAGGGTCCAGGTTACCTGATTTGCCTGCTGTGCCCAAACGAGGCTTGATGACAAAATAAGCAACATCGTAAAAAAAATTTTTTTGCTTTCTAAAAAAGATTTTTTTATCATAAATGCCTCATAAATAATAATTGCCTCTTATTTTGGAAACCAGAATGAAACGCTCAGGCGGGCGCCGGCTGTAAAAGGATAAAGATCGTCGGCTGTTAAACTATGAACATTATAATATGTATCATAAAAAGTACCTTTATACTGTTTGGGATCAAGTGAAATCTGGGCTAAAAAATTAAAATCCAGGGAAATAAGTTCAGTTACCCTGTAACTAATACCCGCGTAAAATCCCAAACCCGGATCAAATCCAAGATCATATTTATAAATTTCAACTTCATCCACATCATTTAATGACGCACCTGCGGTAAAGAAAGATAGCGATAAACCAAAATTACCGATTAACCTCTGGCTTTTATCAAAACGTATTTTCCATAAAGTACCCAAATTCCAGATAAGTCCTGAATATTTCTGTATACCGCCCATATTATAACCCAATGATTCAAGATAATCGGATTTCCATTTCATGTCGGTTTGATCCATGAACAAATCAACACCAAAAAAGAATGAATTGGGTATTAAAAAAAACTCTCCCCAGGAACCGTATTTTTCGTAAAAGGTGAATGAGACATTTAATCCGCCGCCCTTGCCGGAAAAAGTTGAACCGTAAAGGACAGGACCCGCGCTTACATTCATCGTCCTTCTGCCGTCCATAATAAAACCGGAATCATCTGCAGGTTTTGACGCCGCTGTTTGTACCGGCATGGGCCGGGCAGCAGACGGTTCAGATGGGACAACAGGCGCCGTTTGGGCCGCGGCTGAAGGCTGGCCCTGCGATGCCTGCGCCTGTGACGGTGAGACCTGCGCCGCGGCAGGAGCGGCGGGCTGCGGATCCAGAGAGTAACTTTTTACGGCGAAACTGCCCATGGAATAAGGCTGCTGATCGCCGTTGGTCAAGCGCATGGTATCATTGGCTATATCAAGAAACACATCGTCAAAGGATTCATGTTTCATCATATTGGATAAAAAAGCCTGCGCAAAAGGGCTGTTCCTGCTGCCGGGGGGGCCGTCTGCGGCAGTCCTGCCGGCCAGTGTAGAATATATAATTTTGTTGCCGGCAACCCTCATGGAATCCGGGGAGAGAACCGACAATCCGCGCGAGCCGACAGAACGGTTCGACGAACCCGGCAACAGTGCATTCCGGCAGGCGTCAATTACGATCAGGTTGGTCCTGTTTCTGGCATTCCCGATTTCCTCAAGAAGGTCATCAACCGAATAAGATCCCCTGGAAATAATATCATCATCAACCGGATCAACATCGACAGGCAGTAAATAATGAATCCCCTTGACAGACAGGCCATGGCCGGCAAACCAAAAAAACCCCTCGTTATCCGGACTGCGTCCCAAATTGACCGAAAACTCCTTGACTAAATTGATCATGTCCCGCAGTCCGACATTGGTCTTTAGGTTAACATTATACCCCAGAGTTCTTAAGTTTGCCGCGACATCTGTTACATCGTTGACCGGGGTCGCAAGTATTGCTATGTTTTTATCCCGGTAATTGCTGTTGCCTATCAAAAGGGCGTATTTTTCCGCAGAATAAAGGAAAGCCCCTGTAAACAGAAATAAAAAAAGTATAATCCCATACCGAAAAAAGCCGGATTTCATTTCTATGCAGTTCCTCCCGGTACAAACCAGTATAAAACAGTATAGCACATATAGGTAATTTTATCTACAATTAAGCTGAAGGGCGAATCCGTTAAAAAATTGCGGGAGAAAGACAAATTCAACTTTGATGCGGCAATACCGTGATTTTAATTAACAGGTATCAGACGCAACAAAATATTTACTTAATTTTCATTTTTCCAGTAAAGAAAAAACTATATCCAAAACATTTTCAAGTATATCTTCCGGAATGTCCTCTAAAATCTTAAAATTGCGGGCTTTTATATCCATTGTTTTAATTTGATCACATAAAATTACACCGGTGGTTTTTGTTTTTTTATTCAATTTAACATAAAGAGGATGATTTTTATCTGTATTTGTTATGGGGCATATTATTGCCATTTCTGAGTACTTGTTAAAAATTTCGTTACTGATAACCAGCGCAGGACGTCTGCCTCTTTGCTCATGACCTAACTGGGGATCAAAATCAACCATTATTATGCTGCCTTGTTTTACCATACTTCTTTTCCTGCAGGCTTACCCCAATCATATTCTTTTTGCGTTTCAACTATTTTTTCAAAATCTTCTCCATAAAATTCAGATAGTCTTTGTTCAAGTCTTTTACGCTGTTTTATTTCTATTTTTTTAATAATTATTGTTTTATTATCAAGAGTTACATCAACAGGATCATTTTCCATAATATCAATGCTTTTGAGAAATGCTTTGGGTAACCTTATACCATGACTGTTTCCCCATTTTACTACTGATGTTTGCATAAATACCTCCGCATATTTGGATATATTAAGTATATCCAAAAAATATTTATTTGTCAAATTATTTTATTCAAATGCCATTTATTGAACATTTCAGTCTCAAATAGTAATATATAGCTATGAAAATTTCCATAAAACAAACATTCGGCCTTATTTTGCTGATATTGCTGGCCGCGTTTTTGCTGCCGCAGACCGCACAGGCTCTGGGTAAAAAAGATGAAATTTCGCTGGAGGAAGCGGATGCTCTCCAGGCCCAGGGAGTCAATGAGATTCTGGCCAAAACCGTCTCAAAACCCTGGCGGGGCGAGGATTTTGTCCCGGGCAAGCTCGCAGGCGTCTGGAACGACAGGACTTCAGAAGAACCAAAGACCTTCAATATAGTGCTTGCCGACGGCGACGCGACATCCGGCGCCATTGTGAACGCGATGCAGGATTATCTGCTGGATTACGACGTGGTAGCCCGCGTCTGGAAACCGCGCTGCGCTTCTGCCGAGGTAAAGGTAAACGATGCAGCAGGGACCCTGGACGTGATCTATACTTTGAGAGACGATCTTTACTGGAGCTATTATAATTCTGACCGTAAGATAAAGGTTACCAGCGACGACATTGTGTTCTGGTATAACGAACTTGAGGGAAACGCCGATCTGCAGATGACCTCCTATAACGGTCAGTTTATGATGATGCAGGACGGGACTGTGGCCCACATTGATATCGAAAAAATTGACGACCTCCGCTTTGTCTACCATTTTCCGCGGATTGTGGCCGAACCTCTGCTTACCACAAACACAACCATCGCCCCGCGCGCAGCTTACGAGGACGCGTACAAACTCGGCGGTACAGAAGCGGTACTGAATCTGTTTAATGTAACGGTTGATCCCAAAACCATACCCAGCATGGGCGAATGGTTTCTGACCGAATACACACCGGGCCAGCGTCTTGTTTACGAGCGCAACCCCAATTACTGGAACACTGACAAAAACGGAACATCGATCCCGTATTACGAAAAACAGGTAGTCAGAATTATACCGGATACAAACACTACAAAACTGTTGTTCCAGAACGGCGAAATGGAATCTTACAGCCTGCGTCCGGAAGATCTTGATGAGATCATCGGTAAACAAGGCAACGCGTATACGGTATTCAACGCGGAAGGAACACTGACAAGTCCGTTCTGGGTTTTTAACCAGAACCCGGCAAAACAAAGCGAAGCCTGGTACGACTGGTTTACAAAAAAGGAATTCCGCCAGGCTATGAGCTGCCTGCTAAACCGCGATCGCATGGCGTCCCAGGTTTACCGCGGGCTTGCCGAGGGAAAGTACGATATTTTTCCGGAGCCCAATCCCTTCTATAATAAAGATATAACCCTGCAGTACCGTTATGACACAAAACGCGCGCTGTCGCTTTTGGCTTCAATCGGAATCAAACAGGATTCGGCAGGTGTTATGAGGGACAGCAAGGGACGCGCAATAGAATTCGACCTGATAATTCAGACTGATACCACAGTCTATACCGACATGGCTTCCATACTTATGGACGAACTTTCCAAAGTGGGAATAAAGCTGAACATAAGGGTTCTTGAATTCCAGAAGGTAGTAGAAATGCTGACCAGGACTTATGACTGGCAGACCCTTTTTATATCGCTGAGCGGAAGCCAGATTTTCCCGTCCCAGGGATCCAATGTCTGGCCCACAACCGGTAATCTGCACATGTGGAATCCGTCGCAAAAAACACCGGCGACCGACTGGGAAAAACGCGTCGATTACCTCTACAACGAAGGCAGCTATACGATCGACCAGGCAAAGGCAAAAACGTACTGGGATGAATTCCAGCAGATCCTTCTTGAACAGTGTCCGCTTATTTACCTGATGAGGCGGAACAGTTTTGTTGCCCTCAGCAACCGCTGGGATTTTTCAAATGTTTATTTTGATAACCGCAACGGATTTGAAACCACCCATATTTTTCTTGGACAATAAAGCCGGCGGCATCAAATGAAACTTTTGGCGGCTGCGGAAGCTTTAAGGAAACTGCTTTCGCCGTTCTATATTTTTAAAAGACGTTTCCCGCTTGCGGCCTATATACTGTACAGGTTCCTTACTATGGCAGCCCTGCTCTTTCTTCTTGGTTTCGCAATCTTCGCGCTGATGCAGCTCGCGCCCGGCGACATTGTTGATCAGATCATGATCCAGCAGGTATTCAGCGAATCAAGCGGCAGGGCCGGACAAAGGGACATCAGCATTACCGATGATCAGCTCGCGGCCCGGCGCGCCTACCTTGGGCTGGACCAGCCGTTTTATGTTCAGTATTTCCGCTGGCTGGACCGGGTAATAGTCCACCACGACCTGGGAACCAGCTTAATTTCCCGCGCGCCTGTCTCATTTTTAATCGGATCGCGCATCTGGAATTCCATAATGCTGAATCTGATATCGCTCCTGCTGATAACGGTATTTTCGTTTTTGCTGGGGGTTTATTTTTCGACAAAAGCAGGCACAGCCGCGGACCCGGCAGTTACATTTTTTGCCCTGGTGCTGCACGCCTTCCCCGGAATTCTGCTGCTTATACTGCTCCAGCTTTTTGCCGCGGTAACAGGCCTGTTCCCGGTAACGGCGTATCCGTCATTCCCCTGGACAGAGGCCCCCGGTAAATTCGTCTTCTCCTACATGCACCATATTTTTTTACCGCTGCTGGCTTCCTTCCTGGGAGGCCTTGGCGGAACCCTGCGCATGATCAGGGCCACAATGCTGGACCAATTGGGGCAGCCCTACATTACGAGCCTGCGTTCCAGGGGCATTGCCGAATGGCGCATTTATCTGGCGCACGCATTCCGCAACACCCTCAATCCCTTTATTACGGGAAGCGCCAACCTGCTGGCCGGACTTTTTTCCGGCTCACTTATCCTGGAAATTATTTTCGCGTATCCCGGTATCGGCCGGCTTATGTATGAGGCGGTTATGCAGCAGGACATCAACCTGGTGCTGGCCAATACAATGTTTATTTCATTCCTGGTTTTGCTTGGCATGGTAATATCTGATATCTGTCTGGCGCTGGTTGACCCCCGCATCCGTTACGGGAAGGAAGGCTGATACGAAACGTTTTCTTGTTTACCTGCGCCGCCGTCCGCTGGGCATGATCTCCCTTATATTGATTATTATCCTGTACCTGATGATGTGCTTTGCCGAATTCATCGCGCCCTACGGAGCCAACACATCATTTCCCGATCATACATATCATCCGCCCAACCTGCGTTTTTTGGGCATTAAGCCGCAGGCCCAGGAATGCCGCGCTGTCAACCTTGTAAGCTGGCGTTATGTGCGCATCAAAGATCAGTATGATGAAATAAAATTTTTTGCCAAAGGCGAGCCGTACAAACTGTGGGGATTAATACCGGCGGACAGGCATCTGTTTACAACACAGGAGGGCACATACCCAATCTTTTTAATGGGCGCCGATAACCTGGGCCGCGATTTGTTCTCCCGCATTATTTACGGCAGCCGCATCTCATTGACCATAGGTTTTGTGGCTACCGCGATTTCCCTGGTACTGGCGATGCTGTTCGGCGGCCTGTCCGGTTACTTCGGCGGGATGACCGACTGGGCAATCATGCGCTTTGCGGAATTTTTTATGCTGATACCCGGTCTCTACCTGATACTTTTTTTACGATCGCTTTTGTCGGTAAACATGGACTCAGGCCAGGCTTACATGATGAT
>WQZG01000118.1 GCA_009780855.1 Treponema sp. | reverse complement strand
CAAGTACGGCAATTGAATCGGGGCTCCAGATTGCGCCCAGTGCTTTTATGGCTTCGTCTTTAGCTACCTGAACATCATCGTTTTCTGCCCTGAATTTTAAAAAAGGAACAGCCTCATTCATTTTGCGCTGGGCTGCGGCCTGTGCCGAACCTATCCTGGTTCTGTAAAACGAATCCCTGAATCCGTCGAGAATGGCATTGTCAGTTTCCTCGCCGGAGAAAGGCCCCAGAGCAGCGATTGCCGACGATCGCACATTTGGGTCCTGGTCAGATACGGCGTTGATTATCGCGTCCAGGCCGTAAATGTTTCCCATTGCTGAATCAATTCCGCCGGAGGCTGCGTTTCCTGGGTCGTCTCCGGACAAACCGTCGTTTCCTGCAGACCCGTCGTTTCCTGCGGAAACGCTGCTTCCTGCAGAAGCCTTGGCCGCGGCGCCTATTTTTCCCAGTGCATCCAGAGCCGCCATTCTTAGTGCAGAACGCTCATTTGTATTATCCACCATGTTTGCCAGAAATGATACCGCTGATAATGAACCGGTCTCTCCCAGAGCGATAACTGTTTCCCTCTGGTTTTCAGTATTAAACGGAATATCCGGATAAAGATTTATTAAAAAATCCGCAGCGTTATCCCCGGCTTCCTTTTCTCCCCCGCCCGCCCTGCCCAGAGCCCTGATGGCGTTATTCTGAAACCTGGTTTCCCCGGAGTCAATTATTTCGCATAAGGTACTAATCGCCGATACCGCCTTAACCCTGCCAAGATAATCGATTGCCGCGGTTACAGTTTCGTTTGCTTCAGTATCCCTTTCCTGTATAACCCTAATCCCCCTGTCTTCCAGCCCCGGTTTTCCCCTTTCCCCAAAAAAGGTCAGAATGCCGGACAAAATTGTTTTATTGCGGGAAGTCTCTGCCAGGTCAAGCAGCGCGTCATCCATGGACGGATCATTGCTATTCCGCAATGTCTGGATCAGGGTAATGATCTCTGTCTCTGTCCCGTACTTAAGTGTATTGATGTATTTTTCGTTTAAAGGTACAGCCGGCGCCGCAGCTTCCGGTATGACTGGCACAGCCTGGGCCGGCGGCGCCGCCGGGAGCGCGGCGGATGCAGGCTGCTCCGGCGCCGTTGTTCCCGGTTCTGCCGGCTCAACCGGTGAAGAATCCGGTGCATTCGCGTTAGTGTCGCCGGGACCAACCTGATCCCACTGATCATCCAATGACTCCGTATCGTTATTTAAATCACCGGTTACTGCAACGCCTGGCGCAGAACCAGTACCAGCCCCCGGCGCCGAATGATTAACATCTTGCGAATATAATACTGAACAAATAAAAAAAAGAGCAATCAAAAATATATTCCTAATTAATTTTCTATGGGGTGTCAGTGGGAAAGCCGGGGTGCGAAGCAGCACGGTTTCCCAGCTGACAGGACCCCAAAAATTATTTTCAGGAATATATTTTTGATTGTTTTGATTATTTTTATTGTTTAGTATTGTTCCATTATTTGACGTCCGCATCATTCTCTCCAAACCTCGCAAGAAATTCTTTCTTAAACGCTGTAAATCTGTCTTCTTCAATAGCTCTGCGGCTTTCCAGGATCAGTTCATGTAAAAAATACAGGTTATGGTAACTGGCCAGCATAGAACACAGTATTTCTCCGGTCTTGAACAAATGCCTTAAATAGGCCCTGCTGTATGTACGGCAGACATGGCAGCCGCACTCTTCATCTATCGGCGAAAAGTCAGCCGCATTTTCGGCTTTTTTAATGGAAAATGGACCCTTGTGCGTAAAAACGCGGCCGTTGCGGCCTGTTCTGGTAGGGAGAACACAGTCAAACATGTCGATTCCGTTTTCTATGGCAGATAATATATATAACGGGGTTCCGATACCCATTACATATCTGGGTTTTTCCTGCGGTAAAAGCGAAGCCGTATATTCCAGATATTCCAAAAAAACCTCTTCCGGCTCACCTACAGAAAGCCCGCCTATCGCGATTCCCGGAGCCAGGTCGGCCCTTGCCGCGCTTTCTTCCCTTAAATTTTTAAAAAAATTCCCCTGGACAATTGAAAATAATTGGCCTTGATAATTTACTTTAACTTGTTCACTTTTCCATACATTAATAGCTCTTTTTAGCCATAAATCCGTAGTTTCCATTGCCAATAAAGCTTCTTTTTCGGTAACTCCCCAGGGAGTGCATACATCAAGCTGCATCTGGATATCACTGCCAAGAATGGTCTGTATTTGAACGGCTTTTTCAGGAGTTAAAAAATGCCTGGAACCGTCAATATGGGACTGGAAACTTACGCCTTCCTCTGTAATTTTGCGGAACGGCGCAAGCGAGAAAACCTGGAATCCGCCAGAATCGGTAAGTATATTATGTTCCCAGCCCATAAAATTGTGCAGTCCGCCTGCCTTGCCTATTATTTCTGTCCCGGGTCTTAAATAAAGATGGTAAGTATTGGAAAGAATTATTTGGAATCCGATATTTTCCAGATCATTTTTGGTCAGAGCCTTTACTGTCCCGTTCGTTCCTACAGGCATAAAAACCGGGGTTTGCACTTTACCGTGAGGCAAATTCATGATTCCGGTTCTGGCCCTGCTGCCCGGATCACTATGTGTTATCTCAAAAAAATTTTCCATTAATATAAATTTTCCATCAAATATCAGGTCTTCGCCGTACGCAGCAGCAGGAGTCCGATTAATATAAAAACAAAAACCGGAAACCAGGCGCCGATTAGCGGCGGAATATAACCAAGCCTGGCCATCATCATGCTTATCATTTCAATTACATAAAAAAGCACGGCGGCCGACAGGCTGGAAAGCAGGCTCATAAGCATAATGTTTTTTCTGAACCTGCCGCCCATGGAAACAGACAATATCATGACAATAAAGCAGGCGGTTGGAAAAGAAAAACGGTGGTAATATTCTGACAGCGCTATTGTAATGGGCAGCCCCGCGGCCCGCAGATCCTGAACAAGTCCGCCGGCGTCCCTGACATTGAGATCTTCGGCATTGACCATGTTCCTGCGGAATGTATCCGGCGGCTCCCTGTACACATCGGTGCTTCCAAGATCGTGTATTCTGAAAACTCCGTCAATCCATTCGTAAATTACCGGGTTGTTCAGCTCCCAGTACTCCCCGTTCCAGACCGCCCGGTTTGCCCGCACAAGGGAAACCAGTTTGCCATCGGAGTCCTTTTCGATAATGCTTATTCCGTTAAGGATTCCTGCGTTATTATCAAAATAATCGATCGAATAAATCAAATCGCCGTTGCGGGCCTTGATTACAATATCCGAATTATTTTCTGTTCTTACCTGATGCAGCAGGACCTGGGTAAGATCGTTTTTCATTTTAAGGGTGGGAATAACTACACGATCATCAAAAAAAAATGTAAGCAGGGTCGCGGCAAGCCCGATAAAAAGAAGCGGGAGGCTGAACCGCCTGAACGGTATTCCCGACGAAAAAACCGAAGTGAGTTCGTTCCTGGCATACAGATCGCCCAGGGTATATGCTGAAGCGAAAAGCAAAGCAACCGGCAGCGCGTAAGAAAAGCTCTTGGGCAGGTAGTAAAACGAAACCCTCATTATATCAATTACCGCTACATCGTTATTTAAAAAACGCCACAGGTTGGCAAAGAGATCGATAAGCAGCACAAGCAGGATAAACATAAAAACCGAAATTAAAAAAATCGGTATAAATTGTTTTATCAGATAACGGTCAAGTATCATTTACGCAGCCTTACACCGCACATTATAAGTCCGATTGCGCCGGTTAGTATATTGGGCATCCACATTGACCAGAACGGCGAATAGCCCAGACGGGCGCCCATGGTCTGTCCGCCCAGCAGCAGCGCCCAGTAAATGACGGCTATAAGCAGTCCAAAAATGAATCCCACTGTCTGCCCGCTTTTTTTTGCAAGCAGCCCCAGCGGGACCGCAAGGAATACAAAGAAAAAAGCGCCGAACGGGATGGAAAATTTTTTATAATACTCAAGCTGATAGTTGCGCAGGCTCATATCTTTTTTGATCGACTGCACGGCCTGATATTCCCGGGAAAATGTATTAAAAGTATTATCCCGCTTGTTCCAGTCAGCGCCCTGCGGACCGTTTCTTAAAATATTTTCAATGGACATCGCGTAAGGCATCGCCCTTATGCGCCTGTCGTCCAGCCGCTGCAGGAGTTCCGCGTTCCTTGTATCGATTTCTTTTTTAACATCTACCGAACTCATTTCTGCAGGCGAGATCGCGGACACAGCCTGAATCAAATCATCCTGCGGGATCCAGTACTGCAGATAGCCGGCCGACGCGTAGTCGTAGTCTTCCCTGACAATTTCTCCGGAAGACTGAATAAAAGCGTCGTGAAGATCCAGGCTGATCCCTTCGCTGCCTGAGTCAACAAATTCGGCATCGTGCGCCATAATAATCCGCCGTTCCCCTTCGCTTGTTCTGTCCATAATCAACAGGTTGTCAAACGCGCGGCCGCTGACCGGCCCTGTCACAATGACGGTATCCTTGAACCGTTTTACGGAATTGGGTTCGAGTTCAAGAGCCGGTGTTGAAGCCAGAATCTGCCTGTAAAGCCTTCGGTATTGCACCGTGCCCGCAGGCAGCAGGACATCATTTGTAAAGAACGAGAGCATGGAAATTACGACTCCGACCAGCATGGCGGGAATAAAAATATTGCGGTAAGAAAGCCCGGAAGACAGCATGACCAGTATTTCGTTGTCGGAGGTAAGCCGCCCTACTGTCATAAGGATTCCGACCAGCGCGGCAAAGGGCGCGGAGAGTGCGATTATCGAAGGCAGGGCATACAGTACCAAAAGAGCAACCTGGTTAAGGGGAACTTTTTGGGTAAGGATATCCTGGGCCATTAACAGGAGCTGGTTAACAAAAAAAATAAAGAAGAAAAAAAGGAAGGATACCAAAAATGAAAAAAAGGCCTCACCGGCCAGGTAGCGGAAAATTATTCCGGAGACGCCTCTGCGGCTTTCTGCGCGACGGCTGGGGTTCAATTTGCTATCCCCGCATTCCTGTAGACCCGAATCCTGATTCTCCCCGTTCGGTCTCCCCCAGGGATTGGGTTTCCATAATATCCGCCCGCAATACCGGAGCGATAACAAGCTGGGCTATCCGGTCGCTGTTCCTGATTGTATAAGGTTCGCTGCCCAGGTTAATCAGAATGATTTCAATTTCGCCGCGGTAATCGCTGTCAATTGTTCCCGGAGCATTAAGAACTGTTATTCCGCTGCGCGCGGCCAGCCCCGACCTGGGCCGGATTTGCCCTTCGAAGCCCTGCGGAATTTCCAAAAAAAGGCCGGTCGGTACTCTGGCCCTTTCGAAGGGCTGCAGTGTCAAACCGGCTTCCGGCAGCAGCGCGCGTAAATCCATGCCCGCAGCGCCTCCGGTTTCATAAGCCGGAATAACCGCCGCGGGTTTTTTTAATATTTTTATAACGACTCTGTCTTTAGTACCTGTTGTCATGACGGCGATACCTGTCATCGCGGCGTCCGCTGCCTCCGCCGTCACGTCCGCCGCCTTCGCGGCCTCTGCCTTCACCGCGTCCCTCTGTCTGCGCAGGCGCGCCGTCGGGATCAATGGCGTCAATGTAGGAAAGGTTAAGCCGTCCCATTCTGTCTATTTCCAGAAGTTTTACCGGTATCTTGTCGCCTTCCTTGACGACATCTGTAACCTGGTTGACGCGCTGGCGTGAAAGTTTGGAAATATGCACCAGACCTTCCTTGCCCGGAAGTATCTCTACAAAGGCGCCGAATTCCATGATGCGTTTGACCGTACCCTGGTAAACCTTGCCTGTCTCCGGCTCAACTACGATGCCGAGCACCGCGGCTTTGGCGTCTTCCGCGTCTTTGCTGCTTTTACCGAATATCGTTACTGTCCCGTCATCTTCTGTGTTGATCTTGACGCTGTACTGTTCGCACAGGGCTTTGATGTTTTTGCCGCCCGGACCAATAAGAGCGCCGATCTTGTCGATGTCGATTCTCATTGTAACGATCTTGGGAGCGTATTCGCTGATTGCCTGCACCGGCTTGTCAATGGTTTTGTTCATTATGGAAAGGATATGAAGCCTGCCGCGTTTGGCCTGGTCCAGGGCCTTCCTCATGATCTCCGGGTTAACGCCGGCGATTTTTATGTCCATCTGGAAACCGGTAATTCCGTCTTCGGTGCCGGCGACTTTAAAGTCCATGTCGCCCAGATGATCTTCCTCGCCCAGGATGTCGGACAAAACCGCGTAACGGCTGTCCGCTCCGGCGCCTTCAGTAATTAAACCCATGGCGATGCCGGCCACCGGTTTCTTCATTGGGACTCCGGCGTGCAGCATTGACAGAGTCCCGCCGCAGACAGAAGCCATGGATGACGAACCATTGGACTCGGTAATCTCGGAGACTACCCTGATTGTATAGGGGAAAACATCTTTTGACGGAACCATTGCCTCAAGCGAACGCCGCGCCAGGTTGCCGTGGCCTATTTCTCTGCGGCCTGTTGCGATCCGTCCTACCTCGCCGACCGAATAGGGCGGGAAGTTGTAATGCAGGATAAAATGCTCGCGCTTGTCCCCGTCGATGTCGTCGTAAACCTGCTCATCAAAAACGGTCCCAAGAGTGGTAACCACCAGAGCCTGGGTTTCGCCGCGCGTAAACAGGGCCGAACCGTGAGTCCGTTTTAAGATACCGATTTCACAAGTAATGTCGCGGATATCTTCTGTGCCCCGGCCGTCAACGCGTCGGCCGCTGTCAAGAATGGAAGAACGCAGAATTTCGTACTGCAGCTGTTCAAAAAGGGCGTCAAAGAGTTTCTTTTGCGTCTCATTCTCAAGCTGGGCCGAGTATTGTTTTTTATATTCAGATTTTACGGCGTTTATCGCGTCGTGGCGTTCCTGCTTGCCTTTAAGGAAGCATGCTGTTTCAAGTTTTGGCTTTGCTCCTTCCCTTATGGCCTGTTCGTTTTCCAGTTTTTCTTCGGTTTTGGTAACCGGCAGCTTGGATTTGCCTGCCAGCTCGCGCAGTTTTTCCTGAAGTCCGCAGAGCTCTATGATAACCTTGTGGGCTTTTTCCAGAGCCTCGATCATCAGGTCTTCGCCAACTTCGGATGCACCGCCCTCAACCATGGTGATCCCGTCTTTGGTGCCGGCAACCACGATTTCCATTGTGGATTTTTCGATTTGTTCGTAAGTCGGATTTACTACCAGCTCACCGTTTACCTGGCAAAGACGAACCCCGGCAATCGGCCCGTCAAAGGGTATGTCGGAGATATGGACAGCGGCCGAAGACGCGATGATGGCCAGAATATCCGGAGGATTGACCTGATCTGTGGATACGGTCATGGGAATAATCTGAATTTCGCGGCCAAAAGCCTTGTCAAAAAGCGGCCTCATTGGCCGGTCGATGAGCCTTGAAACCAGGATTTCCTTGTCCTTGGGGCGGCTCTCCCGTTTGATAAACCCGCCGGGAATTTTGCCGGCGGCATAATATTTTTCGTTGTAATCAACGGTCAGGGGAACATAGTCCATCCCCTCAACAGACTCCGAAGACGCGCAGACCGTGGCCAATACCGCGGATCCAGCGTACTGCGCAAAGACAGCGCCGTTGGCCTGCTTTGCGATTCTGCCGGTTTCGAGAATAAGCTCTTCCCCGGCTATTTGAAATGTAACTTTTTGAATCATTGTATTATTTGCGGAGTCCCAGTTCCTTTATAATTGAACGGTATTTTTCCAGATTTACACGCTGAATATATTTTAAAATCCTGCGGCGTTTACCGACCAAAATCAATAAGCTCCGCTGGCCGGACTTATCCTTTTTAAATTGTTTGGTATGCCCTGTGAGCTGGTTAATCCGCTCGGTCAAAAGGGCAATCTGCACCTCCGAAGCACCGGTATCTTTGTCGTTCTTACCGAATTTGCTTATGATGGAGGATGTTTGTTCTTTGTTTAATGACATGTTTTAACACTCCTAGTATTGTGTCTTATTTTACTTATATGGCGCAAAAAGTCAATGAGCGTGACAGAGCGAACACGCCAGTATTTCGCAGTGAAACATTGCACACTGCGAAATACAGCTTATCAGCAGAGACGCGGGTTTGTTCAGTTTCTATAAACCTATCGTAAACTTAATCGACCTTAAACCTGGATACTTCCTTCATCAGGGTATCAATTCCCTGGCGGTTCTTGCTGGAAATATCATTTACGCTGTGTACAGCTACGTTAATTTCGTCCGCTCCTGCGGCCATTTCATTCATACCCGATGTTATTTCCTGGGTTACCTTCTCCAGGTTTTTGCTCTCTTCGATGACTTCCTTGGCTCCGTTAAGCATTTCCTGGGAACCGCTGGTTACCTGGCGTGTAATATCGGTGATATTACCTACACCTTCAAGTATTTGTTTGCTGCCGGTCCCCTGCTCTTCCATGGCGTTGCGGATGGTTTCTTCCTGCTCGGCAACGGTTTTGATGCTTGAATCAATGGCCTCAAACTTGTTCAGGACATTTTCGTTTGATTTGGTAATGTTATCAATGGATTCCTTTATCTTTTTTAGCACCGCCCCAATAGTCTTGGATTGCTCGCCGGAACTCTCTGCCAGCTTGCGGATCTCCTCCGCGACGACCGCGAAGCCTTTTCCCGCCTCACCTGCATGGGCCGCTTCTATTGCCGCGTTCATCGACAGCAGATTGGTCTGACTGGCAATATTCTCCATAACGGAGTTTATCTCCAGAAGGCCTTCGGATTCATGGGCGATTTCCTGAATGTCAGAAGAAACTTCCTGCAGACCGGAGCGGCCTACTTCAGAAGATTCCATTAATACCTTTACATTGGCGCCGTTTTTAACAAGTGTTTCGGTTACCGATCTGGTATTGGCTACCATTTCTTCTATGGCAGCGGAGGCCTGGGAAATATTGTTGCTTAAATTATCAATATGCTCGTCGAGTTTATTGATATTTACGGTAAGCTGTTCCATTGTCGCATGGGTCTGGCTTACGCTGGCGCTCTGGTTGAGAACACGGGCTTTGATGCTCTGTGTGTTGGCGGTTATCTCATTAATGGCCGCCGCGGTTTCGTTCATGTTGCTTGCGAGATCCTGTCCGACCTCGGTTAACACTGTGCCTTCGTGTTTTATATTAATAACAAGATTCTTAATTTTCTCCAGGGTAAGGTTGAAGTATTTAGCCAGTTCTCCTGTCTCGTCTTTGGCAGTAATATTTAAGGTTCTGGTCAGGTCTCCTTCGCCCTGGGCGATATCTTTGAGGGTATCCGCTACAATAGATATGGGTTTAATTACCCTGCTTAACATAAAGAAGTTGATTGCCGCGAATATTATAATCGCGATTATTGCGATTATAACGGCAAATTGCGTCAAAGCCCTGACTTCCGTCAGAATATAATCTTCTGTAGTCGCGATCATTACCGTCCAGGTAGTATTTGAATTGCCTACGGTAAGTGGCATCAAATCAATTTCCACATTCGTCTTGAGTACCTGGGAGTAACTGCTGCAGGAGAAAGACTCCCCATTCAGAACCGCCTTGTTCGCGGCCTGAAGTTGATCTCCGTAGATCGTTTCCACCTGGCTCAGCTTCTTGCCTATACGGTCCGGAGTCAGGTTTGCCATAATAAACCCGGTGTTTGTATATACAGCCATGGCGGCAATTTCATCGTGGGTTTTAATAGTATCCATAACCGTCGGCTGTATTTGATCAATACTCATCAGACAGCCAACTCCTGCTATCACCTGATTGGTCTGGGGATCAATGATAGGCACCATCATCCTGAATACGTATGTATCCTGGCCGTTTATTTTAGTGATATACGGATCCTCTACCCGGTCTTTCGTAGAATTGGGACCGTTCAGATAGGCCATTGAACCATCCAAATCCACGGTAGCCCGGAGCGTTATCGAACCAGTTTCCCTGGTGTATGTCGCCGCGTATTGCCCTGTGGGTGTAGAACCGGGCCTGT
>WQZG01000117.1 GCA_009780855.1 Treponema sp. | reverse complement strand
TATATCTTGAAGCATATTATAATCGGATTCGTATACATTCAGTACTTGATTATATTGCGCCTGATGTGTATTACTTAAGTAACGTTGCTTAACTGTGTGTACCTGTTGGGGTAAAGTCCAGTAGAACAAACTGTTGAAACCCCACTCCCTACTCCCTACTCCCTACTCCCCACTCCCCACTCCCCACTTACTACTCCCCACTCCCTACTTACCACTCCCCACCCAAACTTTACATACATCCGGGAAATCCGTGATAACGCTGCGGCAGCCGCAGGCTTTGGCTTTTAACAGGCCGGGCATGTCGTCTATGGTCCAGACATTGATGCCGACACCGTGCTTTTTACAGCTGGCTACGGTTTCATCGTTAAGGGATTTCATATCAGGGTGGTAGAAGTCCAGGCCGCTGCTTTTTACACAGTAACCGGCGTTGCCCATGGGCATAAAAACAAGGGCGCCGCAGGGAATGGCCGGCTGCAGTTTTTTACATTTCATAAGGGAGACATGGTTAAAAGAAGAAAAATATACCCTGTCCGCAAGGCCGTATTTGTTAATTAATTCAATGGTTTTTTCTTCAAGGCCTTCGTAATAATACCTGCCGTTCTTGAGTTCAATGTTGGTTACGATGTTGGTTTTTTTTACCCAAGCAAGATATTCCTCAAATGACGGTATTTTGTTAAATCCGAATTTTTCACCATGGACCATTTTGGCGGCATTCAGCTTGGCCAGTTCGTCCAAGGTCAGCTCCATTACCATTTTTCCAACACCTGTCAAACGTTCAAGCGACTCGTCATGGAAGACAACCACTTTCCCGTCCCTGCTTAACTGGACGTCGAGTTCGATCTCATCCGCGCCGGCTTCTGCGGCTTTTTCAAACGCGAGCATTGTATTCTCCGGATACTGTCCCGAATATCCGCGGTGAGCTGTAATTTTCATCATGATTCATTTGTCTCCTTGATATTAACTTTTATATCTTTTAAATAGCCTGGAGGAAAACGGCTTTTTTTGACAACTACTCCGTGTTCAGCAAACAGCAGCCTGACAGCGCTGTCCAGTTCGACGCGCGGAGGATTCATGGGCAGGATAAATTTCCTTGCTGCGATAAACGCCGCCCTGTAGCGGTCCTGTAATGGCGGGACGGGATCTGCGCCGCCTCCGTTCCAGTCGGCTACATCTTCCATATAATTCCGGATCAGGGCAGAAAGCGCCTGTCCAGGTTTTTTTTCATTTTGATTTTGCACGGGTTCAAAATTCTTTATGTATGATCCCCGGAATCCCTGCCTGCTTTTGAACAGGGCCGCGGCCTGCGGCTGCAGGTATTGGTAAAGGCCGGCATTATCCAAATCGTTTACTATCCGGGATGCCTGCGATGAATTAATTATCTTAAAAATTTCTTCCGTCAGTCTGGACGGCGATACTGCGGCAAGAAGATGCGACTGTTTGCGGATTTTCCAGTAGAGCGGCAGAGATAATTTAAAATCCGTTGCGGCGCCGTATTTAACGGCCCGGATCATCCTTACGGGATCGTCGGTAAAAATCCGGTCAATCGGAATAATCGGACGGATTTTTTTTAACTTTATGTCATTCATCCCACCGACAAAATCAACCACAACCTGTTTTATGGGATCATAAAAAAGCGCGTTAAGGGTAAAATCCCGGCGCAGAACATCGTCTTCAATACTGCCAAAGGTATTGCTGGTTGGGCCGTCCTTTATCGAACGGAAGGTAGATACTTCAAAAATCTTGGGGCCAAAAAATACGTGAACCAGTCTGAACCGGTTGCCTATAATCCGTGAGTTGCGGAAAATTTTTTTTATACGGGTGGGGTTTGCCGCGGTGACTATATCAAAATCCTTGGGCTTTTTTTTGAGAATTAAATCCCGTACAGCCCCGCCGACTATATAACTTTCAAACCCGTTTGCGCGCAGCCGTTCAATAATTGAAACCGCCTGGGGATCCACGTCTCCGTTGTCAATCCCGTGTTCATTCCAGGTATAAACCGCCGCTTTTTTTACAGGCTCACCTTTTTCATTCGTAGAATAACGAAAACGCAAAAAATCCTCTCTTATGCTTCCTTATCTGTGTGCTTAATCAGCCACGCAAGCAGATTGACCATTACTTCTTCCCGGTTGGTTTCATTCAGGGTTTCATGCCGCGCGTCAGGATAAAGAATAAATTCAAGATCACTTACACCTAATTCGCGGTAAATGTTAACCAAATCCGTAACGCTCTTCCCCATACCGCCTACAGGATCGGCGCTGCCGGAAAATATAAACACAGGCAGATCGGCAGGGATTCCCGCCAGTGCCTCCGCCTGGTGGATTTTATTTAAACCGCCGGCCAAATCCCTGTAAAATCCTATGGAACACAACTGACCGCAAAGCGGATCATTTATAAAAGCGTCAACTTCTGCCTCATCCCTGGAAAGCCAGTCCGCGGGAGTGCGGTTGGGCCTGAAATGTTTATTATAGGGGCCGTCGGCCATGGCGCGCGCGAGTTTTGAACCTTTTCTCTTGCCCATTATAAAAGAAAGAAAAGTCATTAACGGGTATCCGGCGGCTGCCTGAATACCTGCGGGACCGCGGGTGCCGGATAGTATACAGCCGGCCAGTTTTACGGGTTCCATTCCTGCGGAACAATAAGTTTCTATATAATTCTGCGCTATAAATGATCCCCAGGAGTGTCCAAGCAAAAATAGCGGGACAGTGGGATTTTCTTTTCGTATACGTCGGTTTATTTGATCAATGTCAGCGGTAACCCGGTCAAAACCGCTTTTATCATGGCAATGCCCAAGATGCCCGCCCTTCCCCGGATCGTTAATCGTTTTATCGGCGGTAAGGCCATGACCTCTTTGGTCGGCAGCCCAGACTTCAAAACCTTCAGCATTGAGCTTCCCTGCAAGTCTTGCGTATCTTCCGGAGTGCTCGGACATGCCGTGGATTATATGTACAATACCGCGGACTGATTTTTTTGGGAGCAAACCGTCTGCCGGCAGGAGCCATTGCCGTAAATTCAGTTTGGCTCCGTCATTCATTGGCATCAATTCCATAAATAACATATTACTACCTGTAATTTTTTCTTGCAATAATGATATAGTGAAGTTATATATGGCAACAGGTGATATGGCAGATTGCCGTATTGAAGGAATAACCGCCACCGGCTCGGGGCTCGCGCATATAAATAACGGCTGTATTTTTGTTGATTTAACCGCTCCGCATGATTTGGTTCGTGTCCGTATTACAACCGAACAAAAAGGCTGGGCCAGAGCAGATTTATTGGAGATTTTGGAGCCTTCACCGTTAAGAGTTCAACCAGTATGTCCGCTCTGCGGAAACTGCGGAGGCTGTAACCTTGGGCACATAAATTATGCCGCCCAGCTTGAAGCCAAAAAAAGCATATTACTGGAATCTTTTATAAGAACAGGCGGTTTTACCCCACCGCAAATCCGGGTAATTCCTTCGCCGCCTATCGAATACCGGAACAGGGTACAATTTCATACTTTAAGGGAAAACAGAAAAATAATCGGTTTTATGGAACGAAGAAGGAACGAAATTATTCCCCTCCCCGACTGTCCTGTAGCCGATCCCGGAATACGGGACGCGTTAAAAAATCCGCAAAAAAATCTGCTTAAACCGCCGGTGCAAAAGGACCGCTTTACGGTTTATTCAAGGGGAGATGTCTTTTTAACCGAAGGAACGGCCGGCAGGGGCAGAATATTGCTGGGAAAAAAAATAGAAAAAGAAATGACGGTTGACGCAGGAGTTTTTTTCCAGAGTAATTCGATAATGCTGGAATTCTTGCTTGAAGACCTGATTATTCTTGCCAAAAAATGCGATCCCGGTCTGCCAATGGCCGATATTTATTGCGGGGTAGGTACATTTTCAGTATTTTTAGGTGACTTCTTTGAGAACGCCGTGCTGGTCGAGGAAAATAAAATTGCCCTTGGCCTGGCCCGGGAAAATACCGGAGTTAAAAAACGGGAATTTTATGCGGTAAAGGCCGATGATTGGGTAAAGCAAAAAAATCTGGCAGTAAAACAATGGGGGTTGATTGTCCTTGATCCGCCCAGAACCGGGCTTACAAACGGAATAAAACAATTTTTGCGGGTTTGTAAAACACAGGCGGTAGCCTATGTTTCCTGCGATCCGGTTACTTTGGCAAGGGACAGCAGGGATTTGATTAATTCCGGGTTTTTTTTAAAGGAACTTACTTTATACGATTTTTATCCCCAAACTTCCCATATAGAGAGCCTTGCGGTCTTTGTAAAAGAGGATAAATAAGAGGAAAGTTAAGATGAAGAAATCAAAAACATTTAAAAACATTAAAATCGCAGTTAAACTTTTATGTCATATTATTTTCTTACTGTTAGTAACTATACCTGTCTTTAGTCAGAATTCCGATTTTAACGATCCTCCCTACTGGCGGCAGGCCATCGGCGGCGCGGTAATCGGATCTCCGGCTAGCCAGGCAGAATCCGTAGTAATGGTCAGCGACGGCGGCAATGTCAAGGCATTCGGCTGGCAGGGCAAACCGCTCTGGGATTATTTTGCGCGCGGCAGGCTCCAGCCTTTTATAACCCGATCCAGGGAAGGCACAACCTACGTATGCAGATCTTCAAATTCCGGTACAGGAATTCTGATTGCCATTAACCGCGCCGGCCGCGAATTATGGCAAATCAACCTGTCAGAACCGCTGATCTCGCCGGTACTGGTCGGCTGGGACGGCCGGCTTTTTGTCTTCACAGCAAACAGGATACGTTGTCTTACCGCGTCAGGATATCAGCTCTGGTCAAAGAATCCGGGCATGGCAATAGCCATAAAACCCCAATATGACGGACACGGCGGTTTTTTCCTTGTCCTGGAAGACGGCGAATTCCAGAATTACGACGCTTTTGGCAATACAGATTCCGAAACCCTGGCTGAAATTCCCATAAATATAACTCCGCTGGATGGGGCCGGAGCGGAAAAAACTTTCCTGTTAACATATAGCACCGGCACTGCCGAAATTTATTCCTGCGGCGCGGACCAATTAAAAGCGGACCAATTAATGCCGGACCAAATAAAAACAGACTCGGCTAAATCAAACCGGATTAAACTTGACGGAATTACCTTTCCCGGCCGCCCGGTCAATGTTACAACACGGGGAAACAGCGCCGCGTATCTGCTGGCGGACGGCAGGGTATGCCTGCTTTCCCTTAACGATAAAAAAATTTTATGGACAGCAGATACCCACCTTGGCGCTGCGGATTTGGCCGGTCCGGATTTTGAATCCACTTTTTTTTATGATGAAAGGGGGATCTACCTCCTTACAAAAAGCGGAGCGTCGGCATTTACCGATGACGGCAGACGCCTCTGGTTAATCAGGCTGCGCGGGGCCGCTTCCCTGCCCTGCTTCAGCGATGAGGGGATTTTATATTCCGGCGGAACCGACTGGATTCTATACGCCTATAAACTCGAAGAAAGGGTTAAGGTTCAAAAGCATCTGCTTTACGGCCCCGCTCCCGAAGGTAACTACGGTACGGCAATCACACAGCCGGGATTTTGGTCAGATTATCCTAATATATATAACGAAAATGAAATGAACGCCTGGTTCAGGGAAATTGAGACTGCCATAAGGCAGGGGCAGATCGGAGAAAACGAAAAAGAATATGTTTCATGGCTGATGGAAATTGCCGGCAGCACCCTGGGAATTTACAATCCCGGCAACCGGCCGCCGGTTTTGGTTCCGCCCAGGGCAAGGGCCGCAAGGCTGCTAGCTTATATGGGTTCTGCGGAAACCATACCATTCCTCTCCGGCCTTTTTGCAAGGGACAGGGACCCTGTTGTCAGAGCCGCGGCGGCAGAAGCCCTTGGCAGAATAGGCGTTGATCCAGAAGGTCTGGCGATGAACGCCTTTTCGGAGGCGGTTTTTCCGCCGGCTCCGCTCCGCGACGAGCAGGTTTTGACAGCCATTGCGGCTGCTTCCGGCGCCCTCTGCCGTTTTTCCGGCCCGCCGCTCAGCGAAACGGGGATTCGTATTTTAACCTCGTTATCGGCTGCCGACAGGCCTCCGGCGGTAAGGAACCGGGCCGAACGGGAAATAATTAGCTTGCGATATTAAAAAAAAACAAGTATACTGGCTTTCGCGGCGCTTTGTTTGCGTATTTAAGGAGGAATATTAAAAAAAATGAAAAAATTTCAGGGCAGAACATTAATCCGTTTTTTATGCAGTGTTATGTTTTTATTCTTCCTTTCGGTCCTTGCGGCTCCCGTTATTAACGCGCAGGTTAACCAGCAGGAAATGGAAAACCTTGGGCCCGTTGAATTTATTAACTACGAAGGGCCCTATACGCGAATAGAAACCCGGGAACAAATCCGGGCCATAGGGTATACCCTGGGCGTCATGGTAAGGAACGGAATAAATAACGCCGGGGGCGCGGGCAGATATTTTGTTACTCATTCCGTATCGGCGCCGGACGGCTTTAAGCTTGACGCGGATATCTTTGGCCTTGGAGTGGATGTCGGCGTTGATCATATCCGCAACCTAAGACTAATTATCCAGGGTTACCTTGAAGCCGCTTACGGTTATACAGAGAGGGACGCCGCCCTTTTGGCCGAATATGTAACGGTTTACAATGCCGTCCACCGCGGCGATCTAAAATATTTTGATTCCAAATATAAATCAGATGTAATGAAGAACCTGACCCAGGAAAAAGCCGGCCTATCCATCCGCTATGACGAATGGCCGGGCCAAACCCTCATGCTCATTCCGCTTGGCATGGGCAGCGCTGGTCCACTTAGTAATGTAAATACAACTCCGCTTACCGATACCAGCGTAACCGAACAGCTCCGCCAGTCGCCGGACATGAGCCTTGACACCCGTAAAGATATGGTTGACTTAAAGGAACGCCAGGCTGATGAGGCGGCCCAGCAGGCCCAGATTCAGCTGGAAGCGATACAGCAGGAACAACAGCGTCTGGCAGACCAGCAGCAGCAGGCGCAGCAGCAGCAGCAACAGGCCCAGCAACAGCAGCAGCAGGCGCAGCAGCAGCAGCAACAGGCCCAACAGCAACAGCAGCAGGCCCAGCAGCAGCAGCAGCAGGCCCAGGCTGATCAGCAGCGCATAGCGCAGGAACGCCAGCAGCCCGGCGCCGATCAAAATGCCCTGGATCAACAGCAGCAGCAGGCGCAGCAGCAGGAGCAGCAGGCCCAGCAGCAACAGCAGCAGGCTGCAGCACAGGAACAGCAGGCGCAGCAGCAGCAGCAGCAGGCCGCGGCACAGGAACAGCAGGCCCAACAACAGCAGCAGCAGATAGCAGATCAGCAGCAGCAGCTCCAGCAGCAGCAACAGCAGGCAGACCAGGTCCAGCAGTATTCGGACCAGAAGGCCGATGAAGCGCAGCAGGACAGGCAAGGCATAGCCAATGATCAGCAGGCGATTATTAATCAGGAACCGATAATGCCGATAACAACAAGCGGACTGCTGGGAGTATCGATACTGACTCCCAATGCCTCTCTGGGCCGCATTGTAAAAATTAACCCTGATAACGGCCAGGAAGTCCAACGCTCCATCCTCAACACTGTTAACGCAAGAAGCCTCTGCCAGGTTAACGGACGGCTGTACGCGGTCGCCGGCGAAGCGAGGGGCGACGGCGCGATCAGACTCGTCGAATTAAGCACCGACACTCTGGAAATGCTAAAACAGGGCGACGATGACATTTCGCCGCAGAGCCTTGCGTGGACCAACGGCACAGACATTTTCGCAGTAACATCATCGGGCGGAAATTTCTATCTGGCCCGCTTCAACGCCGAACTGGTCCGCCAGGCCCGTTCATCCATGACAGTCCATCCCTTCGCGGCGGTGACTTTCTCGGACAATTACCTTATTACACAAAGGGCCGACGGCTCAGCGGTATTACTGAACTTAAATGACCTGACGGAGAAGCGGTAAGTAAACAAAAATGTATGCTCCATATAAATTTACACGGGGTGTCATCGAACCAACGGTTCGGGAGAAAGCCGGGACGCAAAGCGCCACGGTTTCTCCCTGACAGGACCCCGGAGAATTTCGTAGGGAGCATATATTTTTGTTATTGCGAATCACATACCATGTATATGAATAAGTCCATGCAGCAGTTCCTCGGCTTCTTCTTTGCATTGACCGCAGACTGTGCCTATCTTTGTCGCGAGCTGCAGCGCTTCCCAGGTTCTGGCGCCGTTTAAAAAGGCTTTTTCTATGTCCTTGTCGGTAATGCCGATGCAGTGGCAGATTTCTATTTCTTCTTCTTTTAACATTCCCGGACGGCCGGTTTTTTCAAGGTATTCGTCGATAGCGGCGCGCAGAGCCTTGTCGCCCAGTACCGAACAATGGATCTTATATTCGGGGAGGCCGCCGAGTTTCTCCACCAGGTCTTCGGGCTTGATATTATAAGCGTCGCGGATGTTCATGCCTTTAATGATCTCGGAGAGCATCGAAGTGGACGCCAGCGCGCTCGCGCAGCCGTAGGTTCTCCAGCGGACGTCTTTAATAACGTCATTTTCAATTATTAACAGCATCAGCATTTGATCGCCGCATTTGATGTTGCCGGTTTGGCCGCGGGCGTTGTAGGGAAACGTACTCTCGTCTTCCGTCAGAGCGTTGCGCGGATTGGTAAAGTGATCTTTTACAATATCAGAATATAACCAGTCGTTCATTTTAATTCTCCGTTTTTTTGGTATAGGCCGCGTTGGTCAGCGTTGACATTGATCTTAGTCTCTTAATGATGGGCGGCAGCACCTCAATAATATAATCTACATCTTCTTTGGTTATTCCCCAGCCCATGCTGAAACGAATCGAACCGTGTGCCAGCTCCGGCCCGATGCCTGTAGCCATAAGCACGTGCGAAGGATCCAGGCTGCCTGACGCGCACGCCGACCCGGTAGACGCTTCAATGCCCTTAAGATCAAGGGAAAGCAGAATTGCCTCCCCTTCTGCTCCTGGAAAAGAAACATCAAGGGTATTGGGCAATACATCCTGCGGGTGGCCGTTCATATGTATGTCCGGAATATTAGCGAGGAAGCCGTCGCGCAGCCGCAGCCGCAGGCTATTCATTTTTTTGCCGTATTCTTCAACATCACGCAGCGCAAGTTCCGCGGCTTTTCCAAACCCCAGAATTCCAAGATTGTTGTAAGTACCGGCGCGCAGGCCGTCTTCCTGGTGGCCGCCGTTGATAAGCGGGTAAAGCGGCGCGCCCTTCTTTACAAACAGGGCGCCTATTCCTTTGGGGCCGTAGATTTTGTGCCCCGAGAGCGTCAGATAATCAACTCCCATTTCCTTTACATTGACAGGAATCTTGCCGGCTGCCTGGGTCGCGTCAGTATGTACCCAGGCTCCCGCCTTTTTCGCGAGTACGCTTATCTGCGCGATATCTTCGATGGTGCCGATTTCATTATTGGCAGCCATAACAGAAACAAAAAGTGTCCTTGCGTTAAGCGCATTTTTGTACGCCTCCATGTCAATCTTGCCGTATTTATCAACAGGTAAAAAAACAACTTTAAGCCCGGTATCTTTTAAATATTGTGCCGAATTAAGCACGCACGGATGTTCGATTGAAGTAGTTATTATTTCATTCCGCGGAACTGGTCCCTTTGCTTCCTTTGCAAGACGGCCCATGGAATTGAAAACCGTATTGTTTGACTCCGAACCTCCGGAAGTAAAAATGATTTCGCCTGCAGCCGCGCCTATAAGTTTCGCGACGTTTGCCCTTGCTTCTTCCACTTTGGTCCGCGCTTCCCGGCCCGACGCGTGAAGGCTGGAGGCGTTGCCGTAAATGCTTAAATCCTCAATCATGAGGGATTTGACTTCGTCCCGGATAGGGGTAGTCGCGTTATAATCTATATAAACCTTTCGTTCTGCCATGATGTTTCCTTATGATTTTAGTAATGTATTATATATTTAAGTTAAAAAAGTCTGTATAGTCAATATCTTAAATTGCATATGAGCAATTGCCTATATACAATAGACAGCAATAAAGTTATACTGACCGCCCATGGAAATAAATACGATCCCGGATAAAAACGAAATTTTGTCAGGAATGATACTCTCGGCTTCCGGCTGGAGAGGCGTGTTCGCTGCAAACAGCGGGGATGAGAGTTTCGGTTCCGAAATTTCGGCAGGGCGCAGGATTTTTTGCGCGGCAGCGGCAATGGCTTTTTCGGGGTATTTAAAAAAGCTGAATAAAAAAGGCGATATTATAATGGGCAGGGACACCCGTCCGACAGGCGCAGCAATTGCG
>WQZG01000116.1 GCA_009780855.1 Treponema sp. | reverse complement strand
GCAGATCGGCAGGCGGGTTCTTGATGGAAAACTGAACCGTTACCCCTGAACCGTTAAGATCACCGTTGTTCCGGCTTTCGTAAGCAATATCAATACTTTTTACCGCTTTTGCCGCAGCCGCTTCCTGGGTCTTTTTAGCTTTTTGCTGCAGGAACTGAGGCTCCGCCAATTTAATATTATCCAGGGAAGGAATTGTAATAACAGTCCCCATCCGGATCTTGTTGGCATTGCTTATTTTGTTGTACCAGGCAAGAAAATCATACTGAAGCCCGTAGGCGCAGGCGATTTCAGAAAGTGTCTCGCCGGGCCTAATCGGGTAAGCGATATCTGCGGTCCGATCCTGTTCATCCAGGCCGGCGCCGGTTTCAAACTCGGTATACGCAGTAAGACTGGCCCAATCTTCCTCGGGAGCAAGGACCACCGTGTGCTGCTGCGAATTGCCGGGGCTATGGTAGTATGCGGAAATTTCATTAAGGGCAGAAACAAGGTTGCCGGGCGGTAATTCCGGCGAAAATATTGCGAAAAAAACCAGGAAGAAGGCGCCGGCTACAAAAAGCAAAAGAAACGTAATTCCTGCGATTCTTGGCGCCATGGGATTATACTTAAAAAAGCTTAAAATACTAAATAAAAGGTTTTTTGGCGAATTACGCCGCCGGATTAACGAAAAAACAGACCGCCGGCGCTTTAAAATACTTTTATAACTAAATAATCCTGACATTTTCATCAATATTATACATTATATCGGTTTTGCTGTCCAGCATTCTGAATTTTTACAGTTTTTTAACTGTATAACAACAGTATACAGCAGTATATCAATACAAATGAAAATTATTGATTGTCCGGAGGCAGCGGAGCGCTGTATGAACTGCCTTTTTCATCCCTGAATGGAATAAATTTAACGCTCATTCCGTTATAAACATCCCTGCGGCTGAGCGAAATTGTTCCGTCATCAGCAACATTCTTGACTATTTCCATAATATATTGCCGGTTGGGAGGCCCCAGCGGCAGTACCATGATCCCGCCGGGGTTTAACTGCTTAAGGAGGGGAGGCGGTATATGGTCGATGGCGCAGGTAACAATTATTTTATCAAACGGGGCATATTCTTCCCAGCCGTAATAACCGTCCCCAAGTTTACGGTTTATTACCGAATACGAAGGGAATGATTTTTCCAGGTCTTTTAAAAGTGCGTCGGTTTCTATAAACAGAGGTTTGATTATTTCAATGGTGTAAACATCTTTGGTAAGATAAGAAAGAATGGCCGACTGGTATCCGGAACCGGTGCCGATTTCCAGTACCTTGTCTCCCGGGTTGACATTCAGGGTAGTAGTCATCATCGCGACTACATCGGGGTCCGTGATTGTGGCGCCGTACCCGATCGGAAGCCAGGTATTGGCGTATTCGTAACCCTTGTTCATCTCCCTTACAAAATGTTCCCTGGGGGTTAAAAGAAAAGCCCGTACGTCTTCAGGCCGTTTAAGCTCTCCCGAATATATCAGGTCGCGGGCCCAGTCCCATCTTTGTTCGAGAAACTGCGGATCATCGCTGCGGTTCTTGCTCATCCAGGAAAGCCAGGCTTCCTTTGTTTCTATGGGCATTGATTCCGCAAGCCTGGGACCGTCGTACTTCTGGATACCGGGTAGGGTCACCGAAATATAACCTTCCTCATGAGGACTTGTCCCGCCGGCGTTCCGCAGAGCGTCGTCAATCATGTACCTTGCCGATACTTCCTCAAAGGAAGCTACCCTCTCTGAATGTGCATTAACAACCGCGGGAATCGAAAGCCCAAAAGCGGCGCCGGCAACAATGCCGGAACAGACAGAAATTACAATTGAAACAGGAATTGTTTTAAAAAAAAATCCGGTCATGGCTGGATATAAATGTAGATTCGGGCAGGATGTGTGTCAAGTGTTTGGTACACATAATTAAGTCTGGAAAAGGACCGGTCCTGAATCAAAGATAATTCCCGGCATTCCATACTGATTTTTGATTATTAACAGCTTATAATTGAAATGACCGAGTTGACGATATCACGGATAATTTTTTCCGAAAGATGACCGGCAACTGAAAGGATAATGTTTTTAAGGAAGAATGACTACATCGCCTTTTATAAATCGGCCCATGCTTTATCTTCTTCAGGTGAATCCCAATCTTTAAGTAAAACATCTTCACTCATTAACATTGTTTCAGGGATTTGAGACAGCCTTCGTTGTTTTATCCATGTTACGAAATCTGCTACTTCACCCAAACAGGCCGCCGGAAGAGTTCCTATTTCTTTCAGTAAAAAGGCACGATTTGACATACTAATTCTCCTGTACAGATCATATTGTAATATATAGGCCAGATCAAGTAAAAAAAATCGAAATCTGCTCCGGAAACCTGTCCTGAAACTTCCAATTCGGAAGTAGATTAACACCTGAACTTAATATACCGCCTCTATACCCTGCACCATGTTTTTTGTTATATTAAGACATACATGAAAAAATCACAATTTACCGCGCTGTTTTTTATTTCCGCGGCCGGGATTTCTTTTGAACTGTATGTCATGCGAATTTTTTCGGTGGGGAACTGGTCAAACTTCGGGTCACTGGTTATCTCTACCGCGCTGCTGGGTATTGGCCTTGCCGGAATTATCCTGACCTTTATCGAGGAATGGGTTAAGGAGAGGCCGCAGCTTATCCTTTCTGTGCTTGCGATTATTTTGCCGCTTTTTATGGCACTGTCCGTAATACTGGCGCAGATGGTTCCGTTTAATCCGATTTTTTTGGCTTCCGATTCAAGACAGCTTTGGTTTATAGGCGCTTATTATATAATCTTTGGAACGCCGTTTTTTATTATCGCGGCGTTCGTCGGTATCGCTTTTATTGCCCTGCGCGAAAATATACAGGGCGTCTACTTCTGGAACATGATCGGTTCCGGGGTAGGCGGAGTTTTTATCGTACTTTTTATGTTCCTGCTTCCCCCTCAATATTTAATCCTGCCGATACTGGGGCTGACCATAATAGCGGCCCTGTTCTGTTCGATTTCCGGAGAAGGCGGTGCGGCCGGATTTTCACTTGTTCATATAATTGCCCTGACCGTTACGGCAATCGCTTCTGTTTTTCTTACCTTCTTTGCGGGAAACATCCGTGTCTCCGATTACAAAGATATCAGTTACGCCAGAAAATACGCGGACTCGACCCTGGTCCATCATTCGTACGGACCTGCCGGTGAATTCCACGTTTACGCGTCCAGGTATTTTCATTTCGCGCCCGGGCTGTCTGACAACGCGGTCTTAAAAATTCCCAATATGCCTACACAGCTTTACTGGGGGCTTTTTATTGACGGTTCCGGTCCAATAGGCATTATGGGCAGCCTCAACGATGATGAAAAAGTCTATATGGACTATCTGCCGATGGCCGCTCCGTACACTATGATCACTGACCCCGACGTTCTCCTTGTAAACCTCAACGGCGGCATAAACACCCAGATTGCAAAATACAACGGCGCCAAAAAAATTGACATTGTCGAGCCTTCCGCGGAAATGATCAGTCTGATGAGGGACGATCCAAATGTATCACGGTTTACGGGAAATCTGCTGAACCCCAGTCCGGCTGTTACAAACAGCAGCGCAAACAGCGGCGCAGACAACAGTACTGACAGCGCTTCAGTCAATATCGCGGACAATATAACGGTAATCCGCGGCGAAGGCCGTTCCTGGTGCGCCAACAATCCGGATTCATACGATCTGATCGAGTTAAGCCTTGTCGATTCTGTGGGGCTCACGGACTCCGGCGGTTATGCGGTACACGAAGATTTTACATATACGGTTGAGGCTTTTAAAGAATATTTTGCGGGCTTAAAGGACAACGGGATTCTCTCGGTAACGGTATGGGATCGCCTCAATCCGCCCAGAAATGTCCCAAGACTTTTAAACACAGTAATACTGGCCATGAAGGAAGCAGGTTTCCCCGAGCCGGAAAAATGCCTTTACTCGTTCGGCCTGCTTCGTTCCACATCGACCATTCTTGTAAAGAAGGGAGCTTTTACGGCAAGGGACCTGAACGATCTCAATACCTTTGTACACAATTGTTCCTTTGATCTTTTTTACGCTCCGGGCGCGGATCTGCCGCTGCGCGATTTGGACATTCTGCTTGCCAGTTACCGTTATCAGTTTGAAAAATCAGACAGCGCCTCGGTAGAAACATTTACAAACGCCGATATGTACCGGACTGTTATCCCGCGCTTCTTTGCGGGAGAGGCGGCAAAAATCGAGGCCGGCTATATTTTTGACATAAGGCCGATTCTTGATACAAGGCCTTATTACACAGGTTATCTCAAGATGAACGAACTGCCCATGTACATGGACCAGATCAGCAATATTTCTGAAGAATGGGGTTACCTGCTGCTTTTGGGTATGCTGCTGCAGGCCTGTATTTTCGGGCTCATCGTAATCCTTATTCCGGTAATAGGACGCCGCAAAACCCTGTTTACAAAACGCAGGGGAACGGTGGGTATAATTTTTTATTACGCGGGTCTGGGCCTGGGCTATATGCTTATCGAAATTTATTTGATACAGCGGCTGGCCGTTTTTTTATCCAATCCAACGTATTCAACCAGTATAGTAATAACGGTCATGCTGATATTCTCGGCGCTGGGAAACATTGCCAGCCAGCCGTTAAAAAAATGGCGTGTCTTTGTTGTACCGGCAGCAAGTGTGTTAATCGGCGCGAGCCTGCTTTTTTACATACTTGGTCTCGACAGTTACCTGGCGTCTTTCCATTCGTCCACATTAATGGTAAGGTTCCTGGCCGCTTCCCTGATCATCGCGCCGGCCGCGTTCTTTATGGGAGTGCCTTATCCAAACGGACTGGACAGTCTCCAGGAAACCAAACCCCACCTGCTGCCCTGGGCCTGGGGCATGAACGGAGGCCTCTCTCTTGTCGGCAGCGCCATGGCCAGACTGCTGTCGGTCTCAAGAGGTTTCCCGGTTTTGCTGCAGCTTGGAATTATTGTATATCTGATGGTCGGCGCGCTCTTCCCGATAAATCTCAAGCTAACGGAAGATTAGGCTGTACCGTAAAATAGACTGTATAGAAGACTGGATTCATATAGCGCCGTGTAATCTTCTCCGGGGTATATTGTTATTAATGTACAGATTGCAATACTGTAATGCCAAAGGTCCTGGACCTACGGCCTGTAACAAAATACCCGGAGGTATTAACTTGAAACGAATAATATTATTATTTATGCTAGCCATAGGTCTTGTTGCCGCTGTATCTGCACAAGGAAGAAATTTTGCTCCCCGGGATAATAATCCGGGACAGAATACCAATCCCGGCCGGAATATGCGCCCCCCTGTTCCGAATAATTTCAACCGCGTTCCCGGCGCGCCGCAATTAACCCGCGAACAGGTTACGGTAACCGGGGAACTAACCCTGGTGCGCGGTAACTTTGCGGTTAAAGACGGAGATACAACGTATTTTAT
This sequence comes from Treponema sp., assembly GCA_009780855.1. Lineage (GTDB taxonomy): Bacteria > Spirochaetota > Spirochaetia > Treponematales > Breznakiellaceae > WQZG01. The sequence goes on along the minus strand of WQZG01000116.1, from coordinate 4,934 downwards.
TTTGGGTCTAAACCGCTACGTTGGTTTTATCGACACCCTCAAGGACGGCGCAAAAGTTACCCTCGAAGGAAACGCAATAACTTCGCCGCAAAATGCGAACAATAAAGTCCTTACAGTGTCAAAATTGACAGTGGGCGGCAAAGATTACGATCTGGCCAGACCGGCGCTCAATCCGCAGAACCGTCTTAATCAGCAAACGCCGGGCCAGCCCCGCATGCAGATGCCGATGAATCCCCGTATGCAAATGCCAAGGCAAGCGCCGGCGCCCAGACCTTTGCTGCGCAACCGAATGAGGAATTTGTAATTATTTCTGCGGAAGATCTCTCACGGAGACACGGGGCTCACGGAGAGCACTAAGGAAAAGTAGAAATTAGAAATGAGAAGTTAGAAAAAAAGAGCGGTAAGTAATCGCTGCGTATAATACACGCATTGACTGCATACCGCTCTCTTAACTTTTATCTCTCTTCTTATCTTCCCTCTGTGTGCTTTGTGAGCTCCGTGCCTCCGTGAGAAAAGAATCCAGAAAAATTAAGCGTTAAGACGTTTTTCTATGGCGTCCAGTTCGGCGTAAAGTTCCTGCGGGAGCTTGTCTCCAAACTGCGGATAATGATTCTGCCTTACGTCGGCAATTTCTTTTTTCCAGCCTTCAATGTCCACAGCAAGAATTCCCTTGAGATCTTCGGCGCTTACACTGTCCGGCCTTACAATGCTCTCAGGTTTGGGCAGGTTACCTATCGGCGTTTCAACAAAGTTGTCGGCGCCGTCGCAGCGATCAAAGATCCAGGCAAGCACCCGCGAGTTGTCCCCGTAGCCGGGCCATATGAACTTGCCGGCGTCATTCTTGCGGAACCAGTTAACAAAGAAAATTTTTGGAAGTTTTGATTCGTCGGATTTTTTGCCGATGTCAAGCCAGTGTTTAAAATAATCACCCATGTGGTAACCGCAGAAGGGCAGCATGGCAAATGGGTCGCGGCGTATTGTACCGGCCTTGACATCCAGGGCCGCGGCAGTTACTTCTGAACCGACAATGGAACCCATGAACACCCCGTGGACCCAGCTCTTTGCCTGGTTAACCAGCGGAATTGTTTTGGGCCGCCTGCCGCCAAAGAGGAAGGCGCTTATGGGAACGCCTTTGGGATCTTCCCATTCCTTTGCTATTACCGGGCATTGCTTTGCCGGACATGTAAAGCGGCTGTTAGGATGGGCGGCCGGTTTCTGTTCTTTGTTGTTTTTATCCTGCACCCAATTCTGGCCGGTCCAGTCAACAAGCGGGCCGGGCGCGTCGTAACCGATTTGTTCCCACCAGACATCCCTTTCCTGGGTAAGGGCCACATTGGTGTAAATCGTATTTTTGCTAATCGAAAGCATCGCGTTGGGATTTGACTCCATGTTAGTACCGGGCGCGACGCCGAAGAAACCAGCTTCCGGGTTAATGGCGTAAAGCCTTCCGTCCTTGCCGAATTTCATCCAGGCGATATCGTCGCCTACAGTTTCTACTTTCCAGCCGGGAAGTTTGGGGACAAGCATGGCGAGGTTGGTCTTGCCGCACTGCGAGGGGAAGGCGCCGGTAATGTATTTGACCTTTCCTTCGGGATTGGTGATTTTTAAAATGAGCATATGCTCGGCCAGCCAGCCTTCGTCCCTTGCGAGAACACTGGCAATGCGCAAAGCCAGACATTTTTTGCCAAGGAGCGCGTTTCCGCCGTAACCGGAACCATAGGACCAGATTTCCCTGGTCTCCGGGAAATGCGAAATATATTTCTTTTCCAGCGGAGCGCAGGGCCACTTGCCGCGGTCAGATTCGTTCTGCTCAAGAGGCTTGCCGATTGAATGGTAGCAGGGAACAAAGAAACCGTCCTTGCCAAGAACACCCAGAACTTTTTTGCCGACGCGGGTCATTATATGCATATTTGCCACAACGTAGGGTGAATCTGTGATCTCTACCCCGATTTTGGCAATGTCGGAGCCTACCGGTCCCATGGAAAACGGTATGACATACATTGTGCGGCCCTTCATACAATTTTTATAGAGGCCGTTCATTGTCTGTTTTAATTCTTTGGGATCAATCCAGTTATTGGTAGGTCCGGCATCGGACTGTTTTTCGCTGGAAATGTAAGTGCGGTTTTCTACCCTGGCGACATCTGAAGGATCCGACCTAAAGAGTACACAGCCCGGCAGTTTTTTGGGATTAAGGGAAGTAGCCAAACCGGCGTTAACCATGATCTTCATCATTTTGTCGTATTCACCTTTGCTGCCGTCGCAAACTTCCACAGAATCAGGAGCCATTAGACCCACAGCTTCCTCTACCCATTTTTTAAGTTTTGGGTGTTTAATATCTTTTACCTTCATTTTAACTCCTCTTGCTTGCCCTCAGAATTATATCCGGCGGGTTGATTGCAGGCAACAATTTATAATGGTATAGTATTATAGTAGATTTTTGTGGTCAGTACAATACCGAATTTTTCGGTTGCCGCCTTATGTTTTTGTGACCGAATTTGGAAATTTTAAAAATATACGATATATTTATACTAAAGGAGAACCTGTAAATGCATAAGAAAATTATGGGATTACTCGCCTCATCGATATTCATTTTATTATTTTTAATATCCTGTAATTCGTCCATTAAAACAATTCCGGAAATTCCGGATAATTTTAGGGTATACGCCAATTCACAAAGCGAAATGCTGCTGACATGGAGCGCTTCCAGGTCCGCTTCAGAGTACTGCATATACAGGGCTTCTGATTCTGACGATCAGTACACCCAAATAGGTGTAACCGGGAACCTGGATTGGAAAGACAGTAATTTGGCCGGCGATACTGTTTTTTATTATAAAATAACGGCTCGCAACAAAATCGGTACAAGCGTCCCTTCAGATTATATAAGCTGTAAAACACCCGGCGAAGAAGATGTATCGTTCTGGGCCGCGGATTTGACTGTTCCGGGGCGTTTTTATAAAACATGGGCAGAACTGGTCAAGGAAGGCGAACATTGTCTAGTTTATCAGGAAATCGAAGCCTACACACAGAAGAGCCCTGCTATTGATACAAGCAAGGCTTCAGCTGTCGCAGATGAATTTGACAGTAAAATCTATGAGCCAATTACAGATACATTTGGTTATCCCTGGAATAACAGTGACCATGCCGCCGCGCGAGGCAAAATTGTACTGCTGCTCCTTAACATTCAGGACGGCTACAGTAATTTAGGCAATCCTTATGTAGCGGGATTTTTCCATTCAGCGGTAATATCCAAGCCAACCGCATCAGCTCCATACAGAAACAATTGTGACATGCTCTACATAGATACCTGGCCCTCCAGTTTAGCCACATCAAGCGGAGCGGCAAATGTATACGGTACAACAGCCCATGAATTTCAGCATCTAATTAATTATACAAAACACCAGGTAACTTCAAACGGCAGCCAGATGGATCTCTGGATGGACGAAGGTCTTGCCGAATCCGCGTCCTATATTTACAGCGGCAAACTCAACAATGACCGGATAAATTTTTTCCGCCAGGACCCGTACGGAACCAGAACCAAAGGCAATACTTTTTATGTCTGGTATGACGACTGGAACGATCCGCTGACAGAGTATTCGACCGTTTATCTGTTCTTCCAGTGGCTTCGGATACAGGCAGGAGACAGCAGGATTTATTCCGATATTATTGATTCCCAATACAATGATTACCGGGCTGTTGTAAACGCCTTTAATAAATACACAGGCCAAACCGGCGCAGACTGGGAAACCATTATGACAGACTGGTTCACGGCCAACATTCTTTGCAAACCCACTGGTCTTTACGGGTATAAAGGAAATATTTCCAATCTTTATGTAAACCCGTTAAAAACTGCCGCCAGTCAACTCAACATGGCGCCGGGAGAAGGTGTTTATACCCTGTTAACATCAACACTCAATCCTCCGGCAGGAAGCCCCTTTGGCCAAAATATTAAGTACGCGGAAATCAGCGGCAGCGCCGGTACTGTATCGCGCACAGTTCCTTTTAACCCTGCCGGCAGCGGCAGTACATATTTGTTAACATTTAACTCAAATACACTGACAAGCCTAAGCAGCAAAAAAAACTTTGAACTGGGTTTTGTCTCACCAAATCTGATCATCCCCCAGTTATCGCTTAATTACAGCAGCAGCGGTAAAAACAACGAGAAAAACAACTGCACCAATGTCATTAATAATAAAAAAACAGAAGATAAAAAAGGCTGTAATGATAAAGATAAAGATAAAGGTTCTGGCGGCTCTGGCTCAGGAGGCGGCTCTGGTTCGGGTGGCTCTGGTTCCGGAGGTTCAGGCTCGGGCGGCTCTGGGGGTACCGGCGGCGGATCGGGCGGCACAGACCCTGGCACTGGCGGAGGTACCGGCGGCGGCTCCGGAGGTACAGACCCTGGTGATACCGGCGGCGGTACGGGAGGCACAGACCCAGGCGACACTGGTTCCGGCGGCAGTGATGGCACTGGTTCTGGTGACGGGAGCGGCAGCGGCGAATCCGGGCCTGATGTCCCTGCATTCCAGCCATTCGATGTAATTCCGGAGCCTTACGATTGGGACGCGGCTCGGTACTTCCTCGATCGATTCAACGGAGTTACTCCAGCGGTTATACGAGATTAAAAAATATTATGAAGAAAAGGGCGCTGATTAATTTATTGGCCTTTTTACTCATTTTTTTATTCGCCGTTTCATGCGCAATACCTATCAATGACGATTCCGATGAAATTGTAATAACCGGCACAGTACGCATAGTCGGGAGCGCCATGTTTCCAAGCATGGTTATTACAGACAATAATGATTGTGATTGGTATGTAGAAAACGAAGACAAAGATAAACTGTCCGATCTTGAACAGTGCGAAGTAAAAGTCAGGGGAAAACCGGAATACGAACAGCTTGTAATCTCCGGAGAAAAAATGGTAGTAAAGCATTATTTGC
>WQZG01000115.1 GCA_009780855.1 Treponema sp. | reverse complement strand
GGCCGCGCATACGCTTAATGGCAGAACCACAAGTTCAGTGCGCGGGTTTTTCGACCTTACATCATAAGTATATTTCGTGTCAAGTACTTTTTCAACTTTTTTTACTTTTTTTTCATTTTTTTTCATTATTTTTGATGTTTTTTATATTTTTTTTATAAAGTGACATTATGCAGCCATTTTCCCGACTTAAAACGCCAGATACCCAGGAGGGACTTAAGGAAAAACTCTGACGCAAGGCATAGATAAATTACCCAAATTGGGGCGCCGAAAACAAAACTTGCAATGGCCGCCAGGGGAATAGCGACTGTCCACATTATTAATACGTCATATATAACACAAAAAACTGTATCCCCACCGGCACGGCAGATGCCGATTACCATGGAATTGTTAAAGGCCCTGAACGGAAAAGCAAAACACAGTATTACCAGCATGTAAGATGCCGACAGGAGGGTTTGCGGGTTTACATTAAATACAAGGGGCAGCAAACGGGATAATATAAACAGAAGTAATGCTCCCGCAACAGAAATTAACGGGACAAAATGAATTGCTCTGGACGCGTAATCTCGGGCGGTTTTTTCATTATTTTCTCCAATTTTTTTACCTATTAAAACAGCGACCGCGTTTCCCAAACCGGAATAAAATACCCAGACCAGATTCCAGACAGCGTTGGCTATATTAAATGCGGCTATGGCTTCGGTGCTGGTCCTTGCAAAAATAATATTCTGGATAGTTGTTCCAAGCGCCCAAAGCGATTCATTGGCTATTACCGGCAGGGTCAGGCGCAGGAATTTGACGGCGAACTGCAGATTGAACGCGGTTAATTCCCTTAGGCTCCCGGCAGGCACATATTTGAAATAATAGGTCATTACCGCCAGGATTAATGCTTGTATCAGACGGGCTGCGGCGGTGGCAATTCCGGCTCCTTCAACTCCCATGGCCGGTACAGGTCCTGCGCCATAAATGAAAATGTAATTCAGTATGCTGTTAAAAAAAAGAAAGATTAAGGTCGCGGCAAAGGCCAGTCTTACTTTTTCCACCGAGCGGAGAGTCAGAATAAAAACCATGCTGACCGCGTAGGGTATGAATGATGGGGCGATGGCTTTGACATAGGCAGCTCCGGCCCTGATTACTTCGGTATCCCGGGAATAAATACCGATAAATTCCCCGGGTAACGTTATTGAAATAAAAGTAAATACAATGGCGGCCGCCATGGTCAGGGTCATGGTAAAACCCATGTTGCGGCGGATGCCGGCAATATCTTTTTTGCCCCAGAACTGTGCAGTAAAAATCGCTCCGCCCGAGCAGATTCCAAAAAGACATAAGTCGAACAGAAAAAAAAGCTGGTTGCCAAGGCCTACCGCAGCTACTTCGATTGTCCCGATTCTGCCAATCATAACGGTTGTAAATGTATTGACCAGAGTATTGGCGAGGTTCTGGAGTATTATCGGTATTGCGAGCAAAAAAAGGCTTTTGTAAAACTGCCTGTCGTCAAAGAGCGCTTTAATCTTCAATGGAACATTTATGATTATTTACTTCTTTTTGGTCTGAAGTTCAGAATCCTTCTTTTCCATAGTTTCCTTGATTAAGGCCAGTTCGGTAAGAATTCCCTTTACCGAAGGATTATCCGAGTAAATCGTATCTTTTCCCTGTTCTCCAAACTGCTGATATGTTTCGTTTCCCAGACGGTTGATGAGTTTTTGCGCCTGACTTTCCAGCTGCTTTATTTCCAGCATCAGAACGCCGCGTTCCCCAAGCTCCTGCGCTTTTCCGCCGGCCTTGACCGCAAAATCCTTAGAGGCGGCCACTCCCTGATCAAGTATCTCTTTCATCCTGTCGCTAAAAGTCATAAACATCCTCCGAATTTATTTGCGCCTGATGCCAAGAATGGTCAGGTCGTCATACTGATCGTCTTCCTTCATGTTAGTATAGTATAAATAGGAATTATTGCCAGGTATTTCCTTTGTGTACGAGCAATAATTACGGTACTGAAGAAAATGTTCCTTAAGGAAGGCGTCAACTTTTTTGTCTATGAGCACCCTGGCATCTGCCGTGGCTCCCGGATCTTTATAACAGCGGAATATTTTTTCCACCGAAACCATGGCCATTATAATGTCTTCTTCGCTGCCTTTGCAATTGCTAAAATCAAAAGTCAAATCGGTCTGCCCCTCTGGATTATGCCATTTATGAAGTGTATAAACCTGTCTGTTCATTACAGCGTTGACAATTGCGGCTACCCTTTCCTGGCCCATTTCTTCCCCGTCCTGTCCGGATGAATGATTTTCGTGCGGTGTATCGACAGGGCCTTCGGTACAGGTTATTTCCTTAAAAGCGCTGTCCCTGAATTTACGCTTGGCTTCTTCGATGCCGTCGGTGTAAAGCATCAGTACATCGCCGTGATCCATTTCGATTGACTGAACTTTATACCCGCCTTTGGATTCTACCAGGAAATTGGGCAGCACTCCGGTTGCGGGAGTTTCCGGAGTGGTGATGGTTACGAGTTTTTTCTGCGAGGTATCGTATAAATGCAGTATATTGTCGCCGGCGTTGCAGAAACGGGCGATGCCGGTCTGGGAATCAAAGAGGCAAAGGGTGAACGCTGCAAACCTTCCCTTGAATCCCAAAGTTTCGATAAAGTCGTTAATCTGGTAGACCAGGTCTTCGATATGCATGCCTTTTTCTGTAGGTTTCCACTGCTTAAAATAATTGAGGAACATTGTGGCAACCTGAATCATAATAAGGGCCGCAGGGATTCCTTTGCCTGCAACATCGCATTTAATTACCGCGTAATATCTGCCGTCCAAATCCTGGTAGTCAAAATAATCGCCGGATACGCCCTTGGCGCCTTCGTAATAACCAAAGAAGCTGGCGTTTTTTGTGTCCTTTGAACCGGTGCTTAGTTTGTTGCCTTCCCGGTCCAGTTCCAGCGGAATGAATTTCTTTTGGGTTTCCTTACCGATCGACAGGTCAGAAGCTGCGACGGCCGCCTTGACCAGACCCCTGGTCATTTCGTTAATGGTATTGCCCAGAATGGCGATTTCGTCATGGGACTTGATTTGAATATCAACGCCTTCCAGATCGGCCTTGTCCTCTGTATCCCTGATTTGTTCTACGTGGGAAACCAGCCGCTTTATGGGCAAAATTATTATGGTTGACAGCAAAAGCGCGCCTATTATGCCAATGGCTATGGCTGCCAGCGCGATCATTGAGATAATTTGCAGAATGTTTTGCTGGGCGTCCGCTATATCTTTTATAATGGAACTGATCGAAACATCCAGTCTTATAAGGCCCCGGAAATAATAATCCTCCGAACCCTGGCGGTACATAACAGGTTTGAAAAGAATATATTCGGTGCCGGAATTTTCGGACAGTTCGTCAAACGAGAACTCAGGTTCGGATCCGATGGTACTGCCGATTTGCGACAATGTATCGTTTAGTTTGGTCTCCAGTCCGCGCAGTGTCGCCTGGATTTGATCAAGCCGCTGGGTATCTGCCTGGGTATTGGTGTTTACGGCCTGTTCCGCGATTTCACGGGCTTCCTGGTTAAGGCTGTTAATGGTATCCGTAAGGTTCCCAATCTGCTGCCTGGAACGGGTATTAAGGTCGTTGGCAATATCTGCCAGCCTGGGGCTTAATACGTCTGTGATCCTGGAAACACCGGGCGACATTTCTGCTGTGTCAATTTTATCGGAAATGTCCGGATCGTTGGTCGCCCAGACCACATCGTCAAAGATCGCTGTATCCGGATTAAAGCCGGTAATGGTTACATATTTGGCCTCCGGAATCGAGTTCATCTGGGCAGGTAAAAATCCCAGTTCCAGGACATTTTTTAATGGCAGGTAGGCTTTGGCGTTGGCGGCCAGGCCTTCAAGAAGGACCCTTGAACGGTCCCACAGGCCCTGCAGCAGGGTCTGCCGCTGGGTTTGTATCATCCGCAGGTACAGGGGGACAGAAACCATGATGACTACCACCATTACCAGAACAGCGGTAAAGGACGCCAGCTTGACCCGCAGCCCTATGCCGCGTTTATTGATTGTGGCCATGCGTTTCTTCTTTTCTGATGGCATAAAATCTCCTGAAATAAGGGCGGCCGCGTCTAGTCTGAGCGCCGCGCTCTCTGTAATTGTCTCACCGATTCCGCGCAGGGAAATAACCAGGCCCAAAATACAGAGTACCAAAATGGCAATAATTACAAGGAAACCTGTATCCAGGTTTATACTTCTTGCCTGCCTTAACAGCCAGGAAGGTTCCCAGATATTTGTATAATCGCCGAATTTAACCGTTCCTGTTTCGCTGATTGAAACAATTGGATCTGTTGAATAAATGCCCCGGACAGGATGTTCAAGAATGATCCTGTACATGCCTTCTTCGATACCGTCGGCGCTGATCCCGCTGATTTCCCTGTCCGAAACAATACTGTAATCGCCTGATTCATAATAAAAATCCATATGCCAGGACGAATCACCGGCTTTTTCAAGGGTAATCCGGCTGATATTGCCGTTATCGGAAAAACCCCTGCCAAGTATGCGCATATGAAGTATGCCCTGCTCGTCCTGCGCTGCGTCAACCCAGGTTATGTATGTATGGGGAATATACTTATTGGTGCGGAAATACAATTCTGAAACCGGGCCGATATTGCCGGCTTCATCAATTGCCTGGACAACAAAACGCCATAACCCGTTATCCTGGTTATTAAACGGCACATAAGTATCGGTTCCGCGGATTTGCGGCGCGCTGATCCTCTGGCCCGGAAACCGTTCCGCGGCCGCGGCCATAAATTCCGTATTTTCCATGCCGGCAAACTGACTTGCCGAACCAAGATAATCAAGACTCCAGGTATATCCGGCTATATCGGAAGCGGGAGGCGCGTTCCAGTTAAGGGTAAATGTATTTGAAACCAGGTAACCGTTATTATCAACAGCGGGCTGGATCATGACCGCAGCCGGCGGAGGCGTTGTATCCCTTACGAAAGCAATCCGGTCAGGCTGAGACCAGTTCCCGGCATAATCCCGGGCTATAACCGAGAAATACCAGGCTCCGTCTTCGAGAGCCTGAACCTGAATATTTGTGCTGGCGGAATCTCCCTGGTTATAAATCTTTATTTCCTGATCCGGGACGGCATTTTCGTCCATTGTCCAGATATATGAGAATCCCATTATACCCGATGAATCCGGCGGCACATTCCAGGAGATCCTGGCAATATCGCCGCGAGTCCGCCGGCCTGGGCTAAAGTTCCCGGCAGTAAGCCTGGGCGCGTTAACGCTGGTATCTGGAAATATTCCGTATATCCGGGAAATGTTAAGGTTGGTGGTCTGCCAAAAAATATAAATACCGTCGTTTCCGACTACAGGCCGGCCGAACGAAGCGTCCCCTGCAATGACCCCGGACAGATCGCTGTTTGTCCAGTTAACGCCGGAACGCTGGGCTATAAAAATTCTGTTTTGCCCCCGGCGGTTATCAAACCAGACAACGCAAAGATTGTCTTTGTAATTAAAAGCAACCGGATTATTACAGTAAGCATCAGCGGAATTGATTTTTTCCGGTATGCCGGTTACAGCGCCGGCGCTGTTTAACCACGCTGAATATATCTGGGGTGAACCGGTACGGTAGCGCCTCTCCCAAACCAAAAATAATGAATTATTTTGTACCGAAAGATACGGCCGCTGGTTGTCAAAATAATCTGGAGACGCGGTGGTGTTTGTATATGTATCCTGAAAGTTTGTAATCCTTGCGGCCGTACTCCAGGTACTTCCGCTGTCCTGTGAATATTTGATAAAAAGCTGGAATGCGGGAATACTGTCCGTACTTCCCATAAAAGACTGGAACACAACATAATCAACGGAACCCAAACTGGCGTACGACGGGAGAAAGTTTAGCTGCATTCCGGGTTCGGTAACAAAAGGCTGGAACGGAGTCCAGTTATAACAGTCCTGCGAAAGTGCGTAAAAAATGGAAAGGGAAGTTTCGTTTCCCCTGGTAATAAAGAGAATGTATCCTCCGTCGGAACGGACAGCGATTCTGGGCGCTACAGAAACTTCCGCGCCGTTATTGATCCTGTAACTGTCGAATGTTTTTCCCCGGTCATCGGATATCAGGATTTCTGTTTCCAGGGAAGAAGCTGCCGCCGCGATAATAATCCGGCCCTGATTGTCGATCACGGTGCTTAATATCGACGGCTGCGTGCCGGAAAAACTGTACGGACCGCCGATAACTCCCCGTTTTTCCCAGGAGTTATCTTTATCTTTGACTGCCAGCGATACGCGTATATTGCCGCTTCCGGAGGCCGCGGTTTGTGATTCCTGCCATAATATTACTCCCAAATCGCCGTTGAATGCCGTTACGGGAAAAACTCCCGGAGTTGATGAAAAATTCTGGGGAGTTTCCCAATACAATAGATCCTGTGAAAAAATAAGAAATGAGAAATGAGAAATGAGAAATAAAAACAAAAAAAATTTCTTATTGGACCATATCATAACGATGCTTCTATCCTGCGCTGCAATTCCAAAATCTGGGCCTGTTTCTGGTTATTTGGGTTCCGCATAAGGTCCTGCACAATTGCCCATGCAGTGTACTTGTTTCCGCGCTGAAATTCCATTACGGCGCGCTGGTAATCGTCATAAGACTTGCTGTCCATTACAATGGTGCCGGTGCCTGTAGACTGGATAAGTAAAGTGTCTTTTAACGCGGCGGCCGCGCTGTTATTTGGATTGAGGCTGATCGCTTCGTTAAGCCAGTCCAGGGCAGTATCGTACAATGTGCTGCTCCTGTTTTCTACAATCGGCCTGGCCTGCCTTGTAAGGTTGTCTGAACGCGCAAGGGCCTGGGGATCCGGCGGCGGCGGCCTGTAACCCATGTCGATTTCGGCCTGGGTCAGTATTTGGCTTATGCCGGGATAATTAGGGTTGATTTCCGCAAGGTTCTGCAGATCCGCAAAAGATTCGACTGATCTGACATTGGGCTTTGTACCGGCAACAGCGGCGCTGAGCCTCTGCTGGAAAGAAGCGTTAAAGGTTGTTGGGTTGGTAAACTGCTCTATGCGCAGGTCAAGTAACCGGGATTCGCGGTTGAGCGGGAACATCAGTTCGATTTTTTGGGTAAGGCTTCTGGCATAATCAAAGAAACTGAGCCCCTGAGTTCTCTGGCCGGCATTGATAAGCCTGACCCCTTCGTCGTAATTTATTTTGGCCTCGGACAATAGCTGGCTCATCTCCGCGTAAAGGGGAGCAGTCACCGGAATTTCCCTGCCGGAACTAAGGGAAATCGCGTTGCGGGTCATGGTGAGCCAGTAGTTGATTTCCGGCTCTTCCGTAGAGTTAGTGGTCCGCCACCGGTTAAGGGCGGTTACAAGCTGAGTTTCGGCCTCATCAAAATTACCCTGGTAATAGGCGTCTCTGGCTTTTGTAACCCTGTCGCGCACCTCACGCACAACGTATTCGTTTTCCAGACGGACTATATCCGCGCCGAGAGAAATTAGCCTTGTATCCCTGAGTTGTCTTAGTGTATCCGATTCCTGTATGGCCAGCGAAGCGCTGTAGCGATCCTGGCAAAGGCTAAGCCGCTCCCTTGCCAAATCAAAATTATTCGCCGTGAGTGCTGTCTGGGCTTCCTGGTACAGCCTGTCGCCTTCCATTCTGAACGCCGCGGCCTGGTTAATCTGGGTCCGTGCAGCCGCGGCAATCGGAGCAGACCTTGTCTGAAGGCTTTTTAGCCTGTTAATAAGCGATGTTGCAGCGGTATTAATGCTTCTGCCTTCCGCGCTATTCCTGTCACTGTCGGTTTCATTGCCGAGACTGGCAAGAATTTGCTGCCCGCTGTCCAGGTCGTCTGTTATGCTTTGATTCATCTTTGTAAGGATATCAAGACCTTCCGACGGATAATAAGAAACAACCTGTGTAGTTCCCTGTTCGCCTTCGGCATTATCAACATGCCTTACAATTCCGGAAATCTGGCTGTTGGCATCGGCAAATTCCTGTTCCCGCGCTGTTACCCTGTTCTCAAGATCTTCGCTGGAAATGGTATATTGCCTGACAAAAGCCTGTGTTTCCTGATCTTTAATATGAGCCGCCAGGTTTGCCGCTATTGTTCTGGCCTGATATAGATAACTAAACGGATCCTTATCGGCATTAAAATAGGGAGTGTATTGGCTGCGGCTGTTTTCCCAGGTCAGGATTTCGGAATTGACGGATTCCATAAGAGAAGCCGAATCAAGTTCCGCGGCATAAAAGGCAAGACGCGAATTCTGCTCCGCCGAGATTGCGGCGTTAATTTCCATGCTGCCTTCCCGCCAGGAATCCAGGGCGGAAAACTCCAGTGCTTTTTCTTTTACCCCGATATCAGAAGATATCTTAAAAAAATCCAGGGCGCGGCCCATGGAACTATAATCGAGAAAATCCGGAGCTTTTTGCTCTGTCACCGGATTGCCGAAAATCGAAACAGACACGGCTTCCGAGGATTCCATATAAGAATTCCAGGAATCTATAAATTCTTTTGATATTGCAAGGTACTGCTGCGCAATATTAATTAACGGAAGTGCGTCTTCGTACAATCCTGAATTTAGCGCCTGCAGTGCGTCAGCGTAATTATTTGCGGCATAAACGGCGGCCGCGGCTTCCGCTCCGGTAATATTGGAATCCCAAAAACGGTCAAGGGTTCCGATCATTCCTTCGTTAACGTCAGCGGGGCCGCTGATTAAGCGGTTTGCGAACGATAAAAAGGATCTGTCCGCCAGATTTGGATTTATCTGCTGTAATTGCGATAATAATGAATTATATTCGGTTTCTGTATTTACAAGACCTGTTCTTAAAGCAGACATTTGTTCCATCAGGGGAACCAGCGGAAGGTAATTCTGCTGGACAGCGTCCGGCCCTACATTGCCGGGAAGGCTTACAATAACGGACGCTGCCCGGTTAAAAGGAAGCGCAAGGGAACCAAAGCCGTTTACGCAGTCATTTACCGTCTGCAGCCCGTCTCTGGCCGTTTTATCGGCGTCAGCTCCGTAACCTGAGGCAAAAAAATCCGCCTGGTAAATATCCATTCCGCCCGCATAGGTCCTGATTGCTCCGGGGTAATTGCCCTGTTCCAATAAATCGCGGCCGGCAGCCAATATCTGCTCCAGACGTCTGCGGTTAACAGTAAAGGCCGCTACTTCTCTGGCCTGATCCAAAAAATCCTGGGTGGAAGAATCCGAAGCCGAACCAAAAACAACAAGCCGGTTTGATAATTCAAGTATTTTATCGGAATTCCCGGGATCATCGACCAGCACATCCAATAATTCATTGGCTACAAGGTTAAACTGCTCGCGTATTTTGACAATGCGCTGGAGCCGTTTTTGGGCATCGCCGAACTTATCCGGATTTTCTTTTATATAATCGCCGAGTATGCGTACAGCTTCATCATATTTTTTTTGATCAATCAGTTCATCCGCCTGGATTAGGACAGCATCCTGGGCGCCTGCGGCGGACAGAGAGGCGGCCGCTGCCAAAACCAGGAATATACCCAATATAAACTTTAAGTAACCGCGGAAAACCATGTCCTGATAGCCAATCCTTGTAAAAAAAACATTAATCTATTTCATTATATCGGTGAAGGCGCAAAAAGACTATAATTGAAGCGGGAACCTGCCCGCCCATCCGTCCTGCACCATAGAATTATTACAAAATTACCGATATATTATCTAATATAAGATGAAAAAAATCTTTATTCTTGCTGCCGGACTAATATTTATCTTCTCCGCCGCCGTTTATGCCATTGACTTTAGTCCCGATGGCTATGGTTCGATATCAGATTTTTATGATTCCATTTTTGGCCGGGACGAAAACGCCGGCCTGACCGCTTTTCCGATATTAAACATCCCGATGGGCGGCCGTTCTGAAGGCATGGCAGGAGCTTTTTCTGCGGTTTCTGATGATGTTTCCTTTATTGAATACAATCCGGCAGGTTCATCATATTTAAACTATTCTGAATTCGCGCTTTTCCACAACAACTGGATAGGCAGCACAAAAATTGAAGGCGTTTCCTGGGCATCCCGTATCAATGATTTAGGTTTCGCGGCCGGAACCAAATGGCTTTATACCCCGTTTACAGAATATAATATTTACGGTGTAAGGGTATCCAAAGGTTATTATTCCGAGGGAGTCGCGGTGCTTAACGCCTCGTATAACTTTATGTCCAATTTTTATTTTTCCGGGTTATCGGCCGGCGCCAATTTAAAGGCCGCTTTCAGGATTATGCCTGACTTTACAGATTCCGATGATACGGGAAATCCCAACGGCAGCATAATATCAGGTTCCGGGCTATCGCAATCCGCGGTTATGCTGATGGGAGATGTTGGTCTTTTAACCCGGTTTGATTTTTTAAAAACCTACAGTTCACGGGACAATAACATGTCGGCGGCTTTGGTACTCAAGAATATCGGGCCTCCGTCCATGAACGAAAGTCTTCCGACAGCCATTACAGCCGGCCTGTCATACAAACCGGCAAAACCGCTCCTTGTTTCTTT
>WQZG01000114.1 GCA_009780855.1 Treponema sp. | reverse complement strand
TTGTCCCGGCAGGCGTCAAGGACTACCACATTAAGCCCGTTCCGCGCGTCATTGAGATCGTCCAGCAAAGTCTGAACCGAAACCGCCCGGGTGCGCAGGTAACTTTCCGTAGGGATGTCAGCGTTAACCGGTATAAGGTAATTATCGCCCCCGGACTGTACGCCATGGCCTGCGTAAAAAAAGAATCCGTAAGTGTCGGCAGACACGCTTAGATTATCCTTGAGTCTAAGCGAGGCGTCTTCCATATCTTGCAAAGTACCGTTCAGCACTTTCTCCACAGTAAACCCCAGGGATTCCAGGGCCGCCGCTACATCATTGGCGTCGTTTACCGGGTTGGCAAGCTGGGGCAGCCCGCCGCTGTACGCCCCGTTGCCTATGACCAAAGCGAATTTCTGCGGGGCAGAGGCCTGCGGCGAATTTGCAGGTTGCGGACTTATGGTTTGCTGGGAAAAAAGGAAAGCCGGTATTAATAATAATGCCAGTACCGTAAAGATGTATGAAAAGTTACTTTTCATAAAGCCTGCCTATTTCTTATATTATTCTTATTTAATGTGTATTATTCTGATAAGAATAATCATATCATCAAAATAAGAATAATTCCAGTCTTTTATTATTCTTTTTAGACTATTGTCAATACGATGGGCTTTAAAGAGAATTTAAAATCTGAACTTCTTTATTCCGGTATGATGGTTAAGGAACTTTCCGTTATTACAGGAATAAAGCGGCATACCCTGGATAACTACCTCAACACGCATAACTCCATCCCCAATGCCGAAGCCATTGTAAAAATCGCCCAGGCGCTCGGTGTTACTGCGGAGTACCTTGTTACCGGCAAGGATTTAAGCAAGGATTTATTTGATAAAAAGAAACAGGATACCGTTTCCAGGGACCTGCGATCAGTAATAAATATCTGGAACCGGCTGAACAAAAAAAACCGTGAGCTGGCATTAGCCCTGTTAAAAACGCTGGATGAACAGGAAAATAACGAATTATAAAGGTAACTATTTCGTCATACTAACTTAACCAAAAATTCCCCAGCCGTCATGGCCGGGACAGGGCTATTTTTGAAATCCCGAATATTCCGTGTCACAATGCAGTCAACTTTAAGCATTTTAGCCGATTCAACGATTACGGCGTCTTCAAAATCGGCTATGTTTAATAGAAGGGCATTTTCCAGAATGGTTTTGTCAATTGGGATTACTTCCAAAATACGGAGGATACGGGAGATTATTTTTATATTATCATTGCGTTTTTTGGATATTTTTCCAAGGAAGTAAGCCAGGGTTGTTATTTCATGGGCGCATACATATCCCCTAAGTTTTTTTTGGAAACACAACGCCAGGATTTCGCCGGCTTTTTCGCAGCCTTCTCTGTCCTGCAGGTAGTCCAGAATTACATTTAAATCAACCAGAATGGTCTTCATTAAATATCCTTCGCAGTTCCTTTTTATCCGGTATTTCTTCCGCCCTGTAGATGCCGCGCAGTTCGGCAACTTCCATGGGTATGTCTGTGCCGGATTTGGATTTTAATTCCTTAAAATAGTTTTCTACAATTTTTGATACAGATTTGCCGGAATTTTTTGAATATGAATGGGCAAAATCAATTATTTCGGGATTTAGGCTTAAGGTTAATTTTTGACTCATCCTGGCCTCCATACGTATAATTTATCATTGATTACGTATATAGTCAACTTTTCCCGGTAATTTTACTAATTTCATTTTTCACTTTAATATTATATAGTAGAAACCAGAAATTATCTGTTCACGGAGGAATTTTATGCTTGTTGGCAGGGTTATGACCAAAAATCCGGTTTTTGTTAATCCGGAGATGAGTATTAACGAAGTCCGTTCCCTGATGGACAAGGAAAAAGTCGGACATCTCCCGGTGCTGGATAAGAATAACGTTCTTTGCGGCATTGTGACCAGGGAGGATTTGTACAAGGCGAGCCCTTCGGCGGCCACCAGCCTTGATATGTACGAGATTAGCTACCTGCTTTCCAAAATGACAGTCAAGGACGTAATGGTAAAGAATGTTATTACGGTGGAGGGCAGCGAGGTTGTGGAGGAAGCGGCCAGGATTATGGCTGACCGCGGTATTGGCTGCCTGCCGGTTATGCGCGGGAAGCTGCTTGTAGGCATAATTACGGATACCGACCTTTTTAGGGTTTTTATTAACGCGTTCGGCGCCAGGCACCCAGGGCTGCGTTTTACCTGTAATATTCAGGAAAAACCGGGCGAAATTGCCAAACTTACCCAAAAAATTGCGGAGCAGGGCGGGAATATTATCGCTTTTATTACCTTTGACGGCGATGATCTTTCGTGCCGCAGGGTAACGGCCAAGGTTGAAGGCCTTTCAAAAGAGGCTGTCGAAGCGATAGTGCGGGAGCATCCGGGTATTGAGCTTGAAGATATCCGATGACAGCTTGCATAAGTTCTTCCATTTATAGTAAGATGATAAGAACGACTAACGGATTGTTGACTTATTTATTTTCGGAGCGGTTTAAATGAGTATACTTGGTATTGTTTTACTTGTTCTTTTTATTATTGTGGCCGTCCTTTTGATTTTGCTGGTTTTGGCGCAAAATGAGGAAGGAAACAGCCTTGGCGGAATTTTTGCGGGCGGCAGCAGTTCGCCTTTTGGTTCCAGGTCCGGCAACGTTCTTACACGGGCGACTACGGTCCTCGGCGCTCTTTTTCTTGTTATAAGTCTTGGCCTGGCCCTTGTTAACCGCAGTCCTTCCGGGACCGGTGTTGAAGCGGCTGGCAGACAGCTTAATCCGCAGACCACTTCCGAATGGTGGCTTGAAGATCAGACGGCGCCCCAGGAAATTCCCAATCCGGATGCTGTACCCGGTGATGACGCTGCTTTATAAAAGGCGGTTTTTTAAAAAGATTGGGAGATGCGCATAGATGTTTTTATATGAATTATTTCCGCCGGAACTTATTAAAATAGGCCTTGAATCCGACGATAAAGACGAAGTTTTCGAAGAAATGGTGGACCAGTTTTGTCAGGTAAAGAATAATCAGAACCGCGAAGAAATATTGGCTTCCATTTACGACCGCGAATCCAAAATGTCTACGGGCATACAGAAGGGCATTGCCGTTCCCCACGGCAAGTCCGATTCGCTGGACAATATTTACGGCATTCTGGGGATTTCCCGCAAAGGCATTGATTATGATGCTCTTGACGGCCAGCCGGTTTATGCACTGTTTATGCTTTTGGCGCCGCAAAAAGATTCAGAAAAACATTTGAGGCTGTTAAAAAGACTGGCAGGGCTGCTGGAAAACCCGGATTTTTATTCCGAGCTATTGGCGCAGACGGATTCCCAGGGTGCTTACAAAATCATACGCAAGTATGAGGATATTTTCATCTCGTCATAAAAGCAGGTGTTTATGGGATCCGGTGATGATAAAAACGTTCTGAAGCATTTGTTGAATCTGGAAACAGAAGCTGCGGCATTGGTTAACGATGCTCAGGCCGAAGCAGATCGGCGCCTTGGCGAATCGGATAAACAGGGCCGTCTCCTTTATGACCGCGAATATTCGGCAGAAGCCGGACGTCTGCAGGCCGCTTATGAAAAAGAAATCACGCAGGCAAAGGCAGATTATAAAAAATCCATAGAAGCTTACCGTGATGAATTAAAGGCGCAGCACCTTAATACTGCGGCTTTTAATGCCCTTGCCGGTAAGTTTTTGGAGAGGAAATAATAATGTCTGTGGCCGGAAACGGCAGTCTGCAGGATTGGCGCCGTAAAAAGGCCGCGCACAGCCGCGGCAAAAAACAACCCGGGCAGCGGGCTTACGCCTATGCCAAAGCCTGCGGGATTATTGGCAGGTCTTTTGTCGGCGGCAGGGCTGCCGCGTTAAACAGCACCGGCCGCCTGCATGAACTTGACAGATTAATATTTCCCAATACATCAGTCAATTTACCGGAGAAGGAACTCTTAAAGGATCTTGAAAAACGGATAACCGGACGCGCCTTTGATTCCATTCAGAAGGTTGTAAAATCATTTACCCCTGTTCCGGAATTCCTGGTCATGCTGATCCGTGGATGGGAATACGAAAATTTAAAACTCGCCCTGACCGCAATCGCGGCAAACGAAAATTCCAAACCCGTTTTTACCGACATTAAAAAATTCGCGACTGTGGATTTTTCGTTATGGCCGGATTTGAATGCAATGCTCAAGAATACCGAGTTTACCTACATTTTAAAAATCCAGGACAAGGGAAGCATTAGCGTGCAGACCGGGCTTGACCGGCAATATTATTTTAATCTTTGGAACGCTCTCTGCGGTCTGCGCGGCAATGACAGGATTGTCTCGGAGGCCATTCTTGCGGAAGAAATTGCCCTGCGGAACGTTGTCTGTGCGATGAGACTCCGCTCATATTACCAGATGGAAAAGAACATGATTATCCCGCACCTGATAAATATAAAAACAAAAATCAGGGGCATTACCAAAAACCTTGCAAAAGACGCGCTTTCTTCCCTTGACATTCCGCTGGACAACCGGCAGCAATGGACAGCCTGGAAGAGGGCTAAATTTATCAACCCAGAGGATACTCCCGCTTCCAGGGCATCAGGCGGCTGGAAACTGGACCCGCGTTATTTTCAGAATGAAGCGGCAAAATACCTGTACCGTCTGGCAAGACGTAATTTCCGTTTTAAGCCTTCTTCCCTGGATACGGTGTTTTGTTTTATCAAAATCAAACAGTTTGAAGAAGAAGTCCTTACATCCTGCGCGGAGGGCCTGGGAATGGGCATGACCGCAAAAGACGCTTTGGCAATACTGGGAGCGGATGCGCAATGATCTTAACCGGCGGCGGAATGCTGCGGCCCAGAAAAATGAAGCATCTGGAACTCACTGTTCTCTCGCGCGACATCGAAGCTGTTATCGAATTCCTGGGGCGCGGCGGTTATATGCATTTTACCCACGATGATGAAAAGTTCCGCAGTATTCCGGGAAATGAATCCGTTTCAAAAACAGACGATAAAGTTTTAAAACTTACCAGGGAAAATCTTGAAAAACTTAAAACAGCCTGCGCTTATCTGGGCATCGCGATTCCGGCAGAACCGCTGGCAGACAGCCATTTGCCGGGAACCGCGGAAGAGGAACTGACTAAAACCATTACCGCAGCGGTTTCTGCTCTTAGCGGCCGCGAGAATGAACTGATCCGGGAAAAAGCCAGAATCGGGGAAGCGCTTAACGAAACAAAAGCTTTTGCCGGACTGGACGCGCCGTTTTCGGATTTGGATCAGTTATCCTATTTAACCCTTAGGGTAGGGCGCCTGGATCCCAGGCAGCAGGCAGACATTAAGCAGAATCTTTCCGGCCGCGCGGTGATAATTCCGCTGGACGGAGACAGGGTAATGGCTGCCTCGTCAAGAAAGGGAAGATTCGCGCTGGATTCCGAATTAAAAAAATCCAATTTTATCCCGATTAACATTCCCGAGGGTTTCAAGGGCGTACCTGCTGAACTTATAAGCGGTTTTGCCGCACGTCTTGAAAATACCGAAGATGAATTAAGAGGCATACTCGAAAAGAAAAAAGAATATTGCCGCGATTACGGGAATAATCTGCAGTCCCTGATCGCTTCTTATATAATGGCCGGAATCATGAACGAACTTAAGGCGGCGGCCATATCTACAGAAAACTTCTACCTTCTCTCCGGCTGGACTCCTGCCGGCCTTGTCAGTGAAATGGCCGCAGGGCTGGAAAAAATTACCGGGGGCAGCATAGCGATCCGTTCCTGTAATCCGGACGAAATCGAAAGTGTCAGCAGCGGCAGCGTAAAAGTGCCGGTTTCGCTTAAACACCGCGGTGTTGTAAAAGGTTTCGAAAGTGTAATTTTTTCGTACGGCGTTCCGTTATACGGCGCCATTGACCCTACCATTTTTGTTACGATTTTCTTTACATTGATGTTTGGGATCATGTTCGGCGACATAGGCCAGGGTTTGGTTCTGCTTTTACTGGGCATACTTACCGGTAAAAAAGGACCGGCGTTTATGGCGAGGTTCAGGAAATTTTCTGTTCCCCTTATCGCCGTCGGGACAGCCTCAATGGTAATGGGATTTCTGGAAGGCAGTATTTTTACCAACGATAAACTTTTGATCGGGGTTACACGGGCAATTACCGGATTCCTTACCGGTCATCCTGCTGACAAGATCCTGGTCCTTATGCCAATGGCGGAGATGGGCGGAAGTGTAACCAAACTTTTTTACTTCTTTGGATTTACGATTGGTATAGGAATTATTCTGAATTCCATTGGGTTAATCCTTAACATGGTTAACCTGGCAGCGCACAAAGATTATGTAAATTTGTTTTTTTCAAAAACCGGTATCGCCGGTTCCCTGTTTTTTTGGTACGCGATTTCCCTGGGCGTCAGGGCCGTTATCGGTATAATTAACCCTCTATGGCCTTTTGGTATTTTTTGGTATGATAAAGCTGCGCTTATAATCCCGATAGTGTTTATCCTTTTTGGCCCGACAGTATGGCGGCTTGCGTTTGGTACGCGGCCTGTGCTTGCCGAAGGTTTAATGGTTTTTGTCATGGAAAGTTTTGTCGAAGTCCTGGAAACCATTTCAAACTATTTTTCCAACACCGTAAGTTTTTTGAGGGTAGGGGCCTTTGCCCTCTCCCACGCGGTTTTGTCCTATATAATTTTTAGTTTATCCGGACAGCTTATGGCGGCTTCCGGAGGAACCCTTATTGCCGGAATTATTATGGTTTTTGGCAATTCGGTTATCATAGTCCTTGAAGGAATGATCGTTGCAATCCAGGTAATGCGTTTACAGTATTATGAATTTTTTGGCAAATTTTTTACCGAAACCGGGGTGGAGTTCAAACCATTCCGGTTCCGTAAGGGAGTAGAAATATGAAACGACGTGTGTTTATTCTGGTTCTTTTACTGGTTCTCCTCTGCGGCGCCGCTTTCGGACAGAGCACCGCGGCCGCAAGCGGTTCAGGCAGTGATACAAGTTTGGCGTTTAAATATATCGCCGCTGCCATCGCTGTCGGACTCTCCTGCATTGCCGGCGGTATCGCGGTCGGCCAGATTGGCGCGGCAGCCATGGGCGCCATGAGCGAGAATCCGGAGCTCTCCGGTAAGGCCCTGCCGTATGCCGGCCTTGCGGAAGGTATTTGCCTCTGGGGATTCCTGGTGGCTCTTCTGATTCTTATGATGGCCTAGATCCCTGGATCGATAATCCTGTGGATTATTATTTTATCGGTGATCCGGAACTTGTCATTGCCTTTCGCTTTGTGGGAATAAGCGGTACCGCGGTCAGCAATGCTGACGACGCCCGTTCGGCTTTCCGCAGAATGACAGAAGGCTGGGACGAAACAGCCGGGATGGCATTGCCTTCTTCAGAAAAATGCCAGGTACTTATCCTTACCGAGGAAGTTGCGGACTGGGCCGGTGATTACGTTATCAACTGGCAGCTTGGCGACAAGTATCCGCTAATCGTAGAAATTCCCGGAATGATGGGACGGCTTCCCGGCCGCAAAACCCTTGTAGATTCAATCCGGGAAGCTATTGGGATTCATGTTTAATTATGGAAGAATTACGTTCAACCGAAACACTTGATAAAGAAATTCTTGAAGACGCGCGTAAAAAAGCGTCCAGGATCCTCAAGACCGCCGATGAAAGCGCGGCGGCCCAGGTAAAAAACTGGGAAGAAAAAACCAGGACCGCGGTTGCGGAGATCCGCAAGACCTTTGAAGCGCGGACCGTACAGACCCGCGACGAAATTCTGGCCCGCGGCCCGCTGGATAAGAGGCGCCTGCGTTCGCAGACTTCAGATTATTTCCTTAAACAGGCTATGGATAATTTTTTAAAAAGCCTGGACCGCGCCGCCCTGACCGGTATTCTGGAAAGGGAACTGGAGGGACGGCTTTTATCCTGTGTAAACGGGGAGATTCTGCCCGATGAGAAACCGGAGATAATCTGCAGTAATCTTGATGAGGCAGAGGCCGGCGCCGTTATCCGCAGGATTCTGGCCGGGCCGGGTTTTAAAGGCAAACCGTTTTTTACCAAATGGCAGATTACCTCCGCCAAAAATACCGCTGTTGGTTTCCCGGCTGTGATTATCAACGCCAAGAATCTGCGTATTACCGCTTCTGTAGAAAATGCCGCGTCAGCGCTGCTTGAGGACAAAAGGGCGGAACTTGCGTCAGTGCTGCTTGGCGAGGGGGCTTTAAATGATTGAAGGCCGCATCAGGCGAATTTCCGGCCCCATAGTCCGCGCCGAAGGACTTACAAACGCAGGTCTTTTCGATGTTGTTGAAGTAGGGGACAAAAGATTAATAGGTGAAATCGTTAGGCTGGAAAAGGAAGAAGCCGTTATCCAGATTTACGAAGACAATACCGGGTTAATGATAGGCGCAAAAGCCGTCTCGACCGGCCGGCCCCTTTCTGTATTTCTTGGCCCCGGTTTAATCGGAAACATTTACGACGGAATTCAGCGGCCGCTGGAAACTCTGTTTAACATTGACGGATCATTTATGAAATCCGGCAGCAGAAGCGATCCTGTCGATATGCAAAAAATATGGCGTTTTGTTCCGGATAAAGCTCTGGCCGCCAGACTGGCTTCCGGAGAAAAAGTCCCTGCGGCTCCCGGCCTTTTGCTTGGAACAGTCAAAGAGACCGAAAGCATTACCTGCAAAATCATGGCGCCTCCCGCAATGGGGCGCGGCGAGAATATCAGTTGGCTTGCGCCGGAAGGCGAAATGACCTGCTCCGGTATAGCAGCGCGCACCGATGCCGGCACAGAGATCAACCTGGCCCAGTGGTGGCCGGTTCGTATACCGCGCCCCAATGCCGAGCGCCTCAATCCTGAGACACCTCTGATTACCGGCCAGCGCGTAATCGATGTGTTTTTCCCGCTTTCCAAGGGAGGAACCGCGGCGATTCCCGGCGGATTCGGCACCGGCAAGACCATGACCCAGCACGCCATCGCAAAATGGTGCGACGCCGATGTAATTGTCTACATAGGCTGCGGCGAACGCGGCAACGAAATGACCGACGTACTTACGGAGTTTCCGGAGTTAATTGATCCAAGGACAGGCCGCTCGTTAATGGAACGGACTATCCTTATTGCCAACACTTCCAATATGCCTGTGTCCGCACGTGAAGTTTCAATCTACACAGGCATTACCATGGCCGAGTTCTACCGGGACATGGGTTACGATGTCGCCATTATGGCAGACTCTACAAGCCGCTGGGCCGAAGCTCTCCGCGAGCTTTCCGGCCGCATGGAAGAGATGCCTGCCGAAGAAGGTTTCCCCGCATACCTTCCCACCCGGCTTGCCGAATTCTACGAGAGGGCAGGGCGTGTGCGCACACTCAGCGGCAGCACGGATAATACCGGCGGTAATGCCGAAGGAACCGGCGGTTCTGGAGCCGAAGGCTCCGAAGGATCTGTTACAATAATCGGGGCAGTGTCTCCGCCGGGGGGCGATTTTTCGGAACCGGTAACACAGCATACCAAACGTTTTATAAGGTGTTTCTGGGCCCTGGACCGCGACCTTGCCAACGCCAGACATTACCCGGCGATTTCCTGGATAGACAGTTACAGCGAATACGCCGATGAAATAAAACCCTGGTGGGAGAAGGTAAATCCGCAATGGGCTATCGCGCGCCAGCACGCCCTGGATTTATTAAAAAAGGAGCAGCGTCTGCAGGAAATAGTCCGGCTAATCGGACCTGACGCCCTGCCCGATGATCAGCGGCTTATACTGGTAACAGCCGAGATTATCAAGAACGGATTTTTGCAGCAGAACTCATTTGACTCTGTCGATATGTTCTGCGTTCCCCAGAAACAGGTAAGGCTCCTGGAACTAATTATGGAATTTTACGATCGGTCGCAGACCTGCATTAAGCTGGGCGCGCCGCTGATAAAAATCAATTCCATGCCTGCAAGGGAAAAACTTTCCAGACTCAAGAGTTCGGTAAAGAACGATAATTTAAATGAATTGGCTGAATTTGAGCAGGAGCTCCGGGGCAGCCTTGAAGAACTGGAACGAAGTTACCGCAGCAGGGAAGCGTCGTGAACTGCGTTCACATGAGCTATGCACACGTCGTGAACTGCGTTCCCGTCGTGAACTGCGTTCACATTATGAATACAATTGAGGCTTTAATAAAATGAAAGGTATAGAATATCGGGGTTTAAACAGGATTGAAGGACCCGTTGTAATAACCAGCCGCAGCCGCGATGTTGGTTTTAACGAAAACGTAGCTGTATACGACCGCGGAGGCGGACGCCGTTTGGGCCGTGTCGTCGATATGGACGAGAACTGGACAGCGGTTCAGCTTTTCGGCGCCAACACGGGGTTATCCGCTGACGAAAGCCGGGTGGAATTCCTTGGGCAGCCGATGGAACTCCGTGTCGGGCCCGGTCTTTTGGGAAGAATTTTTAACGGACTGGGCGAACCAACCGATGGTTACGGCGATATTTATTCTTCTGATTGCCTTGACGTTAACGGTCTGCCCATCAACCCCTATGCGCGCACTTACCCCAGGGACTTTATCCAGACAGGTATTTCTGCCATTGACGGCATGAATACATTGATCCGCGGACAAAAACTGCCGATTTTCTCCGGCAACGGATTACCGCATAACAAACTTGCCGCACAGATAGTGCGTCAGGCGAAAATTATCGGCCAGCAGTCCGGTAATTCTGTAAAGTCCGGGAACGCTGAGCATTCCGGAGCCGCCGCTTCCGATTCGAACCAGTTTGTCGTTGTTTTCTGCGCCATGGGCGTAAAGTACGATGTGGCAAGGTTTTTTCTGGATGATTTTGAA
>WQZG01000113.1 GCA_009780855.1 Treponema sp. | reverse complement strand
TTAGTGTCTGTCCACAAAGTCGGTCACTTTGTGGACACACTTTGCATTTTCTCGCCTAAAGGCTGCGAAAATGCTACATTCAAGGTAGTCTGTCCATAATGTGTCTACATTATGGACAGACTCTATTAAGCCGCAGCCCAAAATATTTTTTGCAAAAATCATTTTTTCCGCGTATAAATAATGAAAATAGAACCTGGCAAAGGGGGAAAAATGGAACAGGCAATTGTTAAAACAGATGGGCCGAAAAGCTGGACATTCAGGGATTATAACCTGATTTTTGATAAGCCGATGATCAGGGAGATTGTCAGGGAAGATAAAATGGTTTCCCGTATCTTTGTTACCGGGGAGGTACACCAGGATTATGTCGGCGAAAAAGTATCAAGGCAATTATTAAGTTTAAACGGATTAAACACGGACTTCGATGTACCGATAGAGCCGCTGTTTGTTGAAACAAGAAATAATACAGTCCGTATGGTGCGATTTGATCCTAAAATGGTGTGGAGGGAAGTTAAACCGGAAATTTTTGAAGATCTTTTTTATGCTGAGGCAGAGCGTCTTGGTCTGGATATGGGGCCGGAGCACATAGAATATCCTGATTTCTATGAAAACATGGTTTATTACTTACATCTTAAGTATGGCCCGTTTACTGTGCCGGTAATCAAAGAAAAGACCGTTGACGAATTTAACAAGGCCGCTTATTTAACCTGCCTGCTTTTGTACGGCAAGCCGGGTTATTTGGATGTTCCCGCAGCCAGGCATTTTGCCGATCCGGACGCAGCCCGGTACATGCAAACAACAAAGTACAGACAACTGGAAAAAGCGGAGCAGGTGAAGCTCAGAACAATGCTGGACACATACGGCAGTATCAGAGGGTTAACAAACCTTGAAATGTCATTTGCCCTTGAGGTGTTAAATGTATAACCTTACCCTATGGAATCAAATCAGCCATTAATCCGCAATTATCCAGATCTGGATATTAGGAACATTTGGATACTTTGCCCTGGTATCCACAGTCAGACAGTTCAGCAGCTTTAGGAGTTGTTCAACCGGAATGGGCATATCATTTTTAAACCAATCCATTATCACATCGAGGATGCCTGTTATTTGATAAATAATTTTGTAATGATTTATTTGCCTGTTATCCTGGCTGAGCCTGTTTTTGTATTGTTTGGACAATGAATCAAGCCATTCATTGAGTCTGGATTTAAATAGGTTCAGGATGCCGGGTGAAGAAAGCATTTTTTTTAGGTTTCCCTGCTGCTTAACCATATATTGAATATTGAATGTCAGGTTTATGGTGTTTTTGGCGGAATTTTCCATATTCAGCATTTCATTAGCAAATACATTGGAAAAGTATTGCAGTATAACTTCATCTTTATCTTTATAATTGCGGTAAAATGTCTGTCTCGCAATTCCCGCCTTTTTTACAATGTCGGAAACGCTAATTTTACTGTACGGCATTTCATCCGTTAATAGCAATATTGCTTCCAAAATCCATGAACATGTACGCTGAACCTGCCTGTTGGGCAGTTTTTCATTTTTGGTCATAAATCCGCCTTTTGTACCGGATGGTACATTTTTCTA
Organism: Treponema sp.; assembly: GCA_009780855.1. Lineage (GTDB taxonomy): Bacteria > Spirochaetota > Spirochaetia > Treponematales > Breznakiellaceae > WQZG01. The sequence goes on along the minus strand of WQZG01000113.1, from coordinate 9,251 downwards.
TACCTGTCCATTTTTTTAAAAAACTATAGACAAGTTGTCTTATCTTAGTCATTGTATCTCATATAAGTCAAGGTGTTTATTTTATTTTAAGGAGACCAAAGATGAAAAGATTTTTTGTATTTTTATTTGCTGTAACCGTTTTTGCAGCTGCGGTTTATGCGGACGACAAACCGGAGCCCATGCCACCGGCCGGCCGGCAATACGGTAATTTTTTAGGGCCGTGTATCGGTATAGGCGGCATGAAAAACAATGACGGAGGCATATTAACCGCTGATGCAGGCATTTCCTACAGTTTTTATCTGTTGGAATGGCTTTCACTGGATTCCGGCCTATTGGTTCATTTGGAAAATTATTGGGATCATAATTACCTGACCGGCAGAGATCCTCTGCAGACGCCGCTTTGTTTTACAGTTCCGTTTGGAATGCATTTTAATGTGCCCAATCTGGAAATGCTTTATTGCGGTTTTAACCTGGCGCTGAATATTCCGATAACGGACATGCGCGGAACAGGAAATTATAATGCGGGCAATTTGTTCATCAGCATACCGCTGGATTTGGGATTTGATTTTATCAATCCAGCCAGCGGCGGATCCAGATTGTTTCTAAGGGTTACTCCTGAATTTCATAAAGGCGGATTTACGGTACCTATAGGTATAGTTTGGCAAATCCACAACTGGAAAATCGGGAACATGCAGCCGGCTGCGGATGTTCATGTTGAAGTTAATGTACCGCCGCCGCCGGTTATTAATATTGAGATAAAGAAATAAAAATAAAAAGGGAGAATTTGAAAATGAGTCAAAATCAAATGAATCAGGAAAACAATACGGTATCGGAAGGCTTTGCGAAATTTATACTTGATGTCAAGTTTGGTAATATTCCAAAAGACCTTGTGTCATTTATAAAAGTTTTAACGCTTAAATGCATAGCCGATATGGCAGCCGGCGCCGGTATGCCCCATTCCAGGAAACTGGTTAATCCTGTAAGGGAACGCAGACTTCCCGGCGACGTCGGGGTAATGACATACGGTTTTAAAACATCCCTTTGGGAAGGCGTTTTTCTAAACTCGTTTTTTGCCCATGCAGCCGAACTTGAGGATGATGCTTTTTTCGATGCCGACTTTAACAGCACCGGTCCTTCATGGTCGATTACTGTTATTCCGCTGCTTCTGACTTTTGCGGAGAGGCAAAGGCTTTCCGGTAAGCAGCTGATAGAAGCGATTGTTGCCGGCCTGGAAATACACAGAAGATCATGTTTGACCCATGTAGCGCACAGGGGAGTACTCCTTGGTCAGGGTTCCATAGGCCCTGTTGCCGGAGCGGCAAAAGCACTGGGATTAAACAGGGAAGAAATTTTATCTGCCATGGGTCTTGCAATATCCGGACCCGATGTACAAATTGTCAATTACGGATATGACGGACATTTTTTCGAGTCAGCAATGCAGACAATGCATGCAATGATAGCCGCGGAAATGGCCAAAAATGGGTTGACCGGAAATCCGGATTTATCGAGATTTCTTTCTCTTAAGTACGGAGATACCAGTGCTTCCTCCGAAAAAATGCTGGCTGATCTTGGTACCCGCTGGTTATGCAGAGATTTCTGGATCAAGAAATATCCGGCAAGTTTCGGACTTCACAGTACCATTGATATTATGGTCGAACTTAAGAATAAACATAATATCAACTGGAAAGACATTGATACCATCGAAGTTTTCCCGGCAAACGGAATGCTTTGTTATGTTCCCAAAGATGTTTCTTCTGCTGTTGTAAGCCAATATTGGGTATTGGCTGTTGCCGCTGTGGACGGAGATGTGACAATTGATCATATGACAGAAGATGCTCTGGTAAACCCGGATTACAGGGAGGTTATGGCCAGGATCAGGCATACCTGTCCTTCCGGCGACAACTCAATCCAACAGCCGCTTTTTAGTCACAAAGACAGCATTAAAATCTGTATGAAAAATGGTTTGGAATATACCGGCGAAAGACAATATCCAATTGGTTCTCCGATGGAGCCTTTGACAGATAAACAAATGAAAGATCTTTTTGCCAAATTTTCTGCCAAAATGTTTAGTCCGCAAAACTGCGAAAAGATCGCCGGTATGGTATTAAATCTTGAAAACCTAAATGATATCGATGAATTGATGGATTTGCTCACTTACAGGAATGTATTGTAATCTACCTGGACAGGGCCGATGAAACGCCTTCTGCAAGGCTGTAACCGGAGGGCGCCAAATCGTCCCAGACAGAAGGCTGCAGCATGTCTTTGTCTATGCGCATAAAGAACAGCGGATCGTAACCTGGTACGGGGTAAAGGCTGTTTTGCACATTCAGATAGGCGGGATTGATTCCGGGGCCGTTTATGTCCGGAGAAGGACGGAGCCGCACCATGGAGACCGGATCGCGGGTCAGTATGTCCCAGGCCCGCTGCGAATCGGCGTACAGGCCCAATGCCCTGGTTCTATAGGAATTGTCGCCGGTCCGCAGTGTCAGGGCGTCCAGGGTAACCGCCAGGTTATTCTGGACTACCATTAACCGTTCAGCGATTTCCAGCTGGGTTTTGTCTTCTGTGGGAGTGATCAGGGCGAATCTTGTTTTATCGGCTTCCAGGATATCCAGGAGGCGGTCGTAATATGCCTGGGCCGCAAAATAATTCCCGCGTAGATATGATGTGTTGCCAAGGGCATACAGTATACGTTCATTATAGGGGAGGGGGAATGAAGCGGCTGTAAATCGATCCAGAGCCTGCGGCCACTGCTTTAACTGGTAATAGGCTGCGCCCATTCTGTACTGGATTTCCGGCGGCGCGTAGCCGTTCTGTTCCGAGCGGCTGTACAGATCCAGAGCCGCCTGGGCGTTTCCGTCCATTGTAAAAAAGTTCAGGTCGCCGAGGTCCGCATAAAGCCTTCCGTATTCCGGCGAAGCGGTTAAAATGCGGCGCGACAGGCCGTCTTCATAAAGTTTTGTGCCGTCAATAAGATATTTTTCCGCCTGGAAAAATTCTCCCCTCTGCGTAAAAATTTCAGCATAACGCCTTAACGCCAGAAGCCTGTAGCCGAGGCGTTTTTGGGTTTCGAGTTTGGCGGCGTCAAAACACTGAATGGCCCTTTGAAGGGTCAGTTCTTCGTCCCCGTAATTGCTGAATAAATTATAGTATCTTGAAAGGTGGTAATATGATTCCGGAAGCACCGGATCTGAACGCACTGCCCGCAGCAGTACTTCCCTGATTCCGCCGATCTGGTTCAGATATTCATTTGGAATTCCCCGGGTTACTTCCGTGCGTTTGTCCAACAGATACCCGCCGAGTTCGGCAAGGGTTTCCGCGGATATTTTTGTACTGTCCGAGGACATAAAATGATTCTGAAGCGGCAATACTTCGCCAAGGTTATCTGTACGGATAAAATATTTTAACATTCGTTCCAGGATTTGATCTGTTCTGCCGTAGCGTTCCAGCAGAATTGCGTAGGATTCCCTGGCATCTTCGTAATGTTCTTTTTCGGTATCACCCCAGGCCAGACTGTTGTCTCCAAGTGCAAGAAGGGCATCCCTGTCCCGGTTTGAGTAGTCCAGTATATTGCGGCGCAGCAGGGTTTCCGCTTTGGAATAATTGCGGAGATAATTGGTTTCCATGGCCGCGTATTCCAGTACCGCCGCCTTTTCCGGAATCTGGTTTTTGTTTTTTAATGCGGTAAAATTAAGCAGCTCGTCGTATTTTTCTTCGGCGTAAATATATTGCCTCTCGTCCCTGTAGGAACGCGCATAACGGTAGTACCATATTTTTTTTGGATTGATCGCGGAAGCCTGTTTGAATAAATCGCGGGATCTGCTATATTCGCCGGCGCTTATTTGTTCATAACCTCTTTTATAAATGGATTCAGCCTTGAGCGGCAGGTATATAAATGTCCAGGCAAGATATCCCACTGATACAAGGACAAGGGCGACTATTAAAAATGTGCGGAGTACAGGCAGAAAGTTATGAATAAAAATATAGGCGAAGCTTCCCTGTTCAATTTCCAGCTGTTCGCCGGTCATTTTTTCAAAGCCCCTGGGTATGGCAATTGTCCGTCCAAGGATTTTGCCTGCCAGAGCCGCAGTGGTTTTTGGAGGAGCGCCTGATGTCAGATATTTTATCAGCGCGGTCATCTGATCCGGATCTACTACTTCCTCGGCAATAAGTTCACCGCAGGCAATGCGGAGATTGAGGGGATAAGACGCCAGTGTCTCCCGCAGTTTTTGGACCTCATCGTCGGTGAGCCGGATTTCGTCCGAATCCGCCAATATCTCGTCAACTCCGGTATCGGCTGCAGGTGTGCCTCGCGGGCCAAAAACATCATCTATGCCGGGAAGCGCAAAGTCGTCCGATGAGCCTGTTTCCTGCTGCGGAATTTCAAAATCCTGGCTTTCCAGACTAAAATCGGCGGTATCAGTACCTGCGGCCGGGTTTAGGTTGAATTGATCGAACGAATCTACTGACTCCCCGGAATCTACTGATTCGTCAGCGTTTAACAATTCCGCCGAGTCTATTGACTCGAACGAGTCCATTGACTCGAACGAGTCTATTGATCCATCTGAATCCAGAGGTTCGACCAATTCCGGTGATTCATTCAAAACATCTGGTTCATCTGCCGCGGGGGCATCTTCGATAAATTCCCCGCCCAGGTCAAAACTGTCCACAGTTTCTTCCGGCTCAGCGGTATCCTGAAGTCCGGCCGATGCTTCTTCCGGTTCCGAAAAATCTGGCAGTTCGCTTAAACTGAATTCATCCGTACTTTCCCCGGTCTGCGGAGATTCACTGTCTTCCAGGCTGTCGCTAAGGCCGTTCAGCAGTTCTGAAGGAATATTAAAATCATCTTCGGAGAAATCTGTTCCCGGGCCGGTAATATCTTCGGTTTCATTGGCGCCGCTGTCATTATCCGGCTGCAGGCCCGGTTCATTATATGACTTGTCCAGGAGGTCTATTTCGTCCAATCCCGGATCATCGGGTATTGTATCAAGCAATGCGCCCAAATCTCCGGAATTCCCGGATTCGGCAGTTTCTTCGGTGTCAGTAATGGCGGGAAAATCATCTGCCAGGTTTGGCGTATCTGAGCCGTTTCCAAGCAAATCCCCCAAATCGCCGAAACTTAAAAAATCATCAGCATCAGGTGTTCCGTCGGCCGCGGGTTCGGCATTGGCTGTTGATTCAGTATTTGTTGGTTCAGCATTAATCACCGGCTCATCATCGGCTGGAGGCAGGTCCATTATATTATTGGGAACATCCAAAAAATTATTGTCGGATTCCGCGTCAGAGAATGCTGATTCGGGTTCTGCCGCCAATACCGCCGTTTCAGGCTCAACTGCTGCCGCAGGTTCAGTCATTGATTCCGTTTCTGGTCCTGCCGCCGCCGGTTCTTTATCCGGGAGAGGTAAATCATCCTCGGGCAGGTTCTGTTCGGCTCGAATTTCATTTTCCCTGCCGATTTTTTCCAGTGAGGATTTAAATTCCTGCAGAACTTTTAGGGACGGCATATATTATATAGTATTTCCTGTAGGGTAATTATCCAATACATAAACTGCGGAGTATTTTTGCCGATAAATGTAATGAATGAAAAGAATCATAACAGCTGTACTCCTTATTTTATGTATCGGCACTATTGAGGCGGCGGATTTAGCGTCCGCGGACTTTATTGATATGCTTCTGGAGCTGCCCGGACCGGTTTCTCCGGTCATCTATGGGGACTCTGTTGTATTTACAGCGCCGTCTACATTCCGCAGGGTTGGAATTTCATTTGCGTATGAAGGTTTTTCCAGGGTTTATTGGCTGCAAAAACTGCTTATTCCCAGGGACCAGGCCGAAATTGCGGCGGAAGGTAAAAAGAAAAACATCGATCCCAACCGTGATTCCGGGATTCTTTTCCATGTTCAGGCAATTCCCGACGGAATAAAAGAACTGGATTACCGGATGATCATTGACGGGTTATGGACGCCGGATCCTCTCAATCCCCAGGTAATTACAGGTTCCGGAGGAATAAAAAATTCAAGAGTTACTCTGCCGGCGCAGACCAAAGTTCCTTCGACCGTAGACAATACAACAGGAACTCTCCGTTTTTCGTTTAACGCAGCTCCGGGATCTACAGTGACTGTCGGCGGCAGTTTTAATAACTGGGATCCGTTTATGTATGAAATGAGGGAAATTTCTAAAGGAAGTTACAGTCTTACCCTGACTTTGCCTCCCGGCACCTACCAGTATGTCTTTTTCTTCATGGGTGAGAGGTATCCGGATCCAAATAATCCCGAAATTGTTTACGCAAAAGACGGAAAAATGGTTTCCCAGGCGGTTATCCGTTGATTAATAAAAAGACAGCCGGAAAACCGGCTTTGGCCAAAAAACCGGCATCGGCTAAAAAACCAGCGCAAAAATCCAAAACTCCGGCAAAGGGAACCAAAGGTAAATCCAATAATAAAAAAACGCCCTGGGGCGCCATTTTTTGGACTGTTTTTTTTATTGTGGTAGCCGGACTCTTTTTTTATAACCGCGACGCCATCCGCAGAACACTTGCGGAGAGCCAGCGGAGCAATATAAGCACCGAAACCGTGCCGCCCCTTCCGGAGGTTCCGCCCCAGGTATTGTCTGAAACACCATCGCCGCAGCCGGATGTTTTAGCCCCGCAGTCCTCCGCTGCCAATAATGCCGCTGAACCGGAAACAAACAAATCACCGCAGAGTGCCGAGCCCGCGGTTGCTCAGCAAAGCCCCGCTGCCGGACAAACCATTGCGGATGCCGGGCCCCAAACGCCGGCAGCCCAGGAAATTCCTGCACCCCAGGAAAAGCCTGTAACCGCCGCGCCGGCACAAACCTCTGCTGCTCAGACCCAAACCCCAGCCGCGCCGCTAAATTCCCAGGTTCAAAGGGAAAGGACCATGTATTTTATCAACATTGACAGTGACGGCACCCTTTTGAGGACCAAGGTTAACCGCAATCTTCCTGTTACCGATTCGCCGCTGACCGATACCCTGACCGCCCTTATTGCAGGACCGGAGCCGGACGAGCAGCGCAGGGGCCTGATTTCCCTTATACCCGACGGAACCCGCATAGTTAGTGCTACTGTACGCGGGATTACCGCTTACATCAATTTAAATGAAAATTTTCAGTTTAATACATACGGAGTTGAAGGCTATGCCGGCGCCCTGCGCCAGATTGTATGGACAGCCACAGAATTTTCCAATGTAAAGGATGTGCAGATACTGATAGAAGGACGGCGCATTGATTATCTGGGCGAAGGTGTGTGGATTGGCAGCCCTGTCAGCCGGGATATGCTGTAATTCCCGATATTCAGCCATTCAATCTATATTAGTTCAATCGATATTCAGCCGTTCAATCGTAACCGCTTTTCCCGATGTTTCGTCTATCCCGGCGATAATTCCCTGTATCCTTGCGCTGCCGCTGTCAGCCGCGGCTTCCATCCTGTAGAGTACCTGGTTTCTGGCCCGGTCAATGCAGATTTTTGGTTCCATGCCGATTACCGAGTTTTTGACCCCGGTCATTCCCAAATCAGTGATATAGGCTGTGCCTTTTGGCAGGATTTTTTCGTCAGCAGTTTGTACGTGGGTATGGGTGCCGGCCACTACAGCGGCCCTGCCGTCCAGGTAAAAACCAAAAGCTTCTTTTTCTTTTGAGGACTCCGCATGGAAATCTACCAGGACAATTGATTTTTGGGTCTGGACTTTTTCTATAGCGTCAAAACATCTGAACGGACATTCTATGTTATACATCAGTTCACGGCCCTGCAGGTTGATTGCCAAAAACCCGATATTGCTGCCGTCTATGTTTTTTTGAAAAATTTTCCAGCCCCGGCCGGGGGTTTTTTGGTCCGCGGGTCTCGGACCTATCGGTCCGGCGCCAAAGTCCTGCGGATAATTTGCCGGCCTTAATACCCGCTCCTCCGAATCCAGAAACGGCCAAAAGTCCCGTTTTTCCCAGATATGGTTTCCTGAACTTATGACATCAGCGCCGCAATTAAGCATGCGTTTAAGGGTTTCTTCGCTTATGCCAAAACCGTTGGCAGAGTTTTCGCCGTTGATCATTATAAAAGCAGGTTTTTGCTCAGTGATAAAAGCCGGCAGTTTTTCTTCCAGTACTTTGAGTCCGGCTTCGCCCATAACATCACCAAACATTACAACTTTGATCATCGGGATTTTTACCGCCTACCGGGCGTATTCTGTAATCCTGGTTTCCCGGATAATTGTTACTTTTATCCGTCCCGGGTACCTTAAATCGTTCTCGATTTTTTTGGCTATTTCCTTGGCCAGGTCCCTTGATTGATCGTCGTTTAATGTTTCGTTATTGACGATAATTCTGAGTTCCCTGCCGGCCTGTATAGCGAAGGATTTTTCCACACCGGTAAATCCGTTTGCAATGCCTTCCAGGTTTTCCAGGCGTTTTATGTAATTATCCAGGGTTTCTCCCCTGGCGCCCGGCCTTGCCGCCGAAATCGCGTCCGCTATCTGTACCAAAACCGATTCCATACAGGACGGTTCAAGGTCATTATGATGGCTTCCTATGGCGTTAATAACCCTGGCGTCTTCGCCCATTTTGCGGGCCATTTCCATACCGATTTCGGCGTGGTTAAGATCGGAATCCGATTCCACTCCCTTGCCTATATCGTGCAGTAGGGCCGCCCGCTTGGTAAGGTCGCGGTTGCAGCCGATTTCCGCGGCAAGCATTCCCGCAATTACAGCGACTTCTTTTGAATGCGCCAGAACGTTCTGTCCGTAACTGGTTCTGAAGTACAGCCTTCCCAGGGTTTTGATGGCGTCCTGTTTTATATTGTGAATCCCAAGGTCAAAAAGGACTTTTTCGCCTTCTTCAAAGATTTTTTGGGAGATGTCCTTGCTGACCTTTGCCACAATTTCTTCGATTCTCGCGGGATGAATGCGGCCGTCGGTAATCAGGCGTTCCAGGCTTTGTTTGGCGATTTCGCGCCGCACCGGGTCAAAACAGGAAATTACAACCGCTTCCGGAGTATCGTCGATGATGATATCCACACCGGTCAGGGTCTCAAGAGTCCGGATATTCCGGCCTTCCCTGCCGATTATGCGGCCTTTCATCTCGTCATTTGGAAGGGTAACAGTGGTAACTGTTACTTCTCCGGTTACTTCGGTGGCAAGACGCTGGATTATCGCGATAAGGATCTCCCTGGCCTTTTTTTCTCCGGCCAGGTTGGCCTCGGACTCGATCTTGTTGATCAGGCTCTGAGCGTCGTGTTTTGCCTAATT
>WQZG01000112.1 GCA_009780855.1 Treponema sp. | reverse complement strand
TGAAGCAAATATTCCTTCCACAAAGGTTTCTTGCAAAACACTGGTTTTCCACAAACCTTTCGGCTAGAATTTCGACTTTTGAGGCACACTTTTTTCGGCTAGATTTTCTTTTGAGGCAATACGGTGATCGCAATGTCTTTTGTCGCAATGCCTTTCATTTAAAATATTCATATGATTTTTTTAATAATTCTTTGATAATTTCTCTTTTATGATCGATTTCACTTCCGGTTAATCGTATTTTGTATCTGTTAGATTTTGTATTATAATCCAGTACATCCAATTCATTTTCAATGAATAAATTTTCTGTCTCCCCGTTTTGTTCAAGCTTAAAATCCAGCCGCAAAAAGTTTTTCTTTGCTCCCATTATCACAAAATTAAAGGGAATTCCGTTCCTGGATAATCCAATGTAATGTTTATTATAATTCAGTTCAAAATTGGGCTCAATTTCGTTTATTATCCCTAAAATTCTGTCTGCCAGTATGACAATTTCTTTGGTGCTTTTTATTTCTTCCCAATATTTGCGGTTAGTTGGTTCAACAAGAGGCGGTTCAATATCATATTTTACTTCATTCAGTATTTTTATGAATTTAATCCCTATTTTGTCATCAATTTTAAATGCGTTCATTTGAATGGCAATTAAGGGGATTTGTCCATTAAACAGCTGAATTACATTCAGAAACCGGGTTGTAATATCCTCTGCAATAATTACAGCACAATAATCGTATTGCGGATATCTTTTTCTTTCTATATCCCAGTATTCGATTGCTCTTATAATATGGCTTTCATCTGTTTTACCCAATTGTATTTCTACAGTGTAGCGTCTGTCTGTATCTGAATCCTGAAAAAGCAAATCAAGTCTTCCGGCTTTGGGTTGAATTTTTTCTTTTGCCAATAATACCAAATCCCCCAATCCCAAAACACCAGGTTCATTTGCCAAATAATTTTGAATATATTTTTCATCTATTTCTTTATTATTCTGCAGTGATATATCCTGAAGTTTTACAATTTTTGATGTGTCCATTTTATGTCCTTCTTCGCATCTTCATCAACTCCACGCCGGCCAGCAGCACAATCCCGATGCCGTGTGTGTCGTTGAGGCGTGGCAGCAGGTGCTCGGCGTAGTAACGCGGGTTGAACGAGAACTCCGATCCGCGGCAGACGCCATAGATATTGCCGTCCCTGTCTATCGAATAACGCCGGAGCGCCTGCCAGGCGTGTTCGGCTGCTGCGCGGTACGGAGCAGTGCCGCAGGATTTTACGCCGGGCAGCTGCCCGGTAAACCAGCCAAAACGGATGCCGCGGGAGAAAGCGCAGATGAACATGGCGGTACAGGATGTTTCAATGTAGGACGAAGGCATGTTGAGTACCTGATGCCACATTCCGTTTTGGTCCTGGTTTGCAAGGAAACCAGAAGCGAGATCCCTGTAAAATTCAAGCAAGAAATTACGTTTTGGATGGTCTTCCGGAAGGACCATCAGCAGTTCTGTAAGCGAAAAAATTGACCAGCCGTTGCCGCGGCCCCACGGGATACCGGTATTCATGCCGCGCTTAAAATCGTAAACATGGGCCATCAGATGTTTGTCTTCCATGTACAAATATTTTTTAAAGCCTTCAAACTGCTGCGCGGCTAAATCCAGAACGGCCGGGTTTTTTTTATACGAAGCGTAACGGCAGAGGAAGGGTACACTCATGTATAGATCGTCAGCCCACAGGGTTTCGTTGTGGAAATGGTGCATCATCTTTTTGCGCCAAAAGCAGCCTTCCGGACGGCGGTCCTGTTTATTCAGAATGTGATCTCCTGTAAGGTCTGCGGCAAGTGAAAAATCCCCGATGTCCTGATCCTTTGCCAGTTCAAGAATCAGTGAGCCAAAGGAGCCGCAGTCGTCAAGGCTGTCAAGCGAAGTTAATAAATGATGAACCGCAGTCGCGCCGCCGAATTGTTCTTTATCAAACAGCGCGTATTCCAGTGTCGAAACGGATTTGGCCGCGTGGGACCGGACATAAGACGCGATGGCTGCGCCGGTACCACGTCGGTAATCATTCGCTTGTGGTGAGTTTCCGGCAGCTGCGTCCGGTGCAGTTCCCGGCAGCGTGTGCCCGGAAAAATAGCGTGCGGTTTCGATCAGGCCGTACAGCGTAACGCCGAGCGGATAATTCCAGTGGCCGTAAAGGGGATTGTCGTTGTACAGCCTTACCCAGGTGTCCGGCGCGTCAAGCCGCCAAAAAGTTTTTTCGCCGGCAGGACCGGCGGCTCTGCCGATAAGCGCATCTTTGATAAACAATCCGCAACTGTCCAGTCCCTGCAAGGCAAGCTCATTAATAAAAATTCCTGCAAAGGGGCCGGCAAAAATCCACGGGAACTGCGCGGTATTAAAAAAGGGATTTACAATAACGGCGGATACATCGGGAAGGGCGGCAGCAGAGGCAGGAGGAAATTCCGGGGCTGCAGATGCCGTAAGCACCGCCTGAACCTGAGTTATTTTTAAAGTAAAATCCCATTGCTCCTGGAGGCTGCCGGGACAAATGGTTACCAGGGATAAAACTGTTATGCCGGCTTCCAGCCTGTATTCAAAGTTAAACTCGCCTGCGCTGTCGATTTTTTTTACCAGGTTCCTGCCCGCATAAAGACTGCATTTACCGGTTTGGTATCCGCCGAACTTGTACACTCCCGGGACAGCAATAAAAACTTCTGTTCTTGCCAGAACCAAATCGCCGTGTTTGGCCTGCGGAAAAATTCTGCGCAACAGACCCGATTTTCTTTCATCGTCGGTCCATGCGGCGGCAGGAATACAGAGCGGGCCGAGTACTTCAGGCGTTACATTTTCCAAAGGCTCCTTAAGCGGCGCGGTTATGTCAAATCCTTCGGTGACAGTCACCCCGGCGTCAGCCGCCGGAGTTTCACCGGATAATCCTCTAAAAAAATAATAACAAAGTTTACCCAGCCATGTACCGAACTCCGCGCCAAAGCCGGTTTTTGTTTTTGTAAAACGCAGAACAAGATGGTTCCATCCCTGTTTGACCGGCAGATTAATTGTAAGCACAGCGTTGTCATAGCGTTCGGTTTCTGCGGTTGTGCCAAAAACAATTTCATTGTTCATCCAGATTTTAACAGGCCCCTTTAGAATAAGGACGAACTTGAGCTCGCTGTCTGCGGCGCTCTGGTACTTGCCCCAGGCGTAAACATACGAAAAATCCGGCGCGTGCGGATATATTTTATTAAGATCGGCTTCATAACGGTAGTCTTTATTGCGTCTTATGCCGCTGTTGATATAGGGCCTCGCGGTATAGTCACTCCGCGGATTGGCGCCCATGTAACGGGAGGCAATTGTTTCAAGTACAGCTTCTGTATCATTACCGGCAAGGCCGGCGATTGCCTTTTCTTCATCAAAATATTTTTCGGTTAAATACTTATCCATTTCTGCCTCCCGTAAAACTCGGCCGCTGCTGTCAATCGAAGTCGTCAAATGTAAAAACAACCCGGCCGTTTGCTCTTAAAATTACATTGTATTTGGTATAGGTATCGCCGTCAGAATCTTTTACCCTTATGTCGTATTCAGAAACAACATTAAGCGGCTGCGGCAGATTAAGCGTAACGTACTCGCCGTCTCCCATAATCTGGTCTGAACCCAGCCTGTCCTTTCCCCAGGTTTTTTCATCGGAGGGACTTATGTACACATAATAAATTACATACCCTGTATTGTTGACTATGGTTACAGGCGGGCCGTTATACGTAACAGTTTCCTGGGAATCATAATCAAAATCGTCAAATGTAAATTCTATTTTTTGCCCCGAAGCTATGCGGATGTTCCATTTGGTATATGAGTCATCGTCTTTGTCTACCAGGTTTAAGTCATAGCGGCCGTCTGAGCTTGCCGGAATATCAGCAATAGTAACAGACTGTCCGTCTTTGAGAACGCCGTCTCCAAGCCGGTCCGGCCCCCAGCTTTCTTCTGAAACAGGCGTGATGTACAAATACCAGCCTTCATAACCGGTATTGTTTATTACTGTTACTGTAACCGGAGCCTGCGTATCCGGATAGTAACACAGAATCTGGACAGTGGCTTTTTCCGCGTCAGTAATGGAAAATACATTACCGTTTCCCGGCTTAACGCTGCCGAGCGCCTTTGCGATATAGTCGCTCTTGATACCGAAGTTGATATTCTGCGGAATTAAACCGGAATCTTTTTTAACAACAGTATCATCGATGACAGCGGCCGCTACTCCGATTACCTCGAATCTGCTGTTCAAAATCGGGCCGCCGCTGTTGCCGGGCTGCATCGGTGCGCTGTGCTGGAAATAATAAGCGTCGGCTTTCAATCCGCTCTTTGCGGAAAGAGTGCCCTCGGTATAGCGTATGTCAGAACTCAGGATGGTCGGCAGCGGATAGCCCATTACAGAAATTTTGTCTCCAAGGTTCATATTGGCAAAGTCCGCGATTTTAAAGTGGTTTGAATTCCTGTAGTTAATTTTGATAACAGCCAAATCCATATCGGTATTGGTGTTAAGTATTTGGGCAGGATATTCGGTACCAGCAATTTTTACAGTTATCTTTTCCCCGTCTTCAATTACATGAGCGCAGGTTATTATTACACCGCTGTCGTTAATAAAAAAACCTGTCCCAAAAGAAAGCGATTGGCCAAATGTCAGACCGGCCAGGGCAAGCACACAAAAAACCAGAAAAACAGCTCTTTTCATTTTGGTTCTCCTTTTTTAACTCAGGCTTACTCAAGCAGAAGTTTGATAAAAGTATTGGCTTCAAGGGCATTGATGTATTGGGATATATCCGTGCCGGCCAGAGCTGCCATTAATTCATTGTACTCCAGATGGTGTCCGGTGAGAATATCGCACAATACTTTTGGTTCGTTCCTGCTGAAGAAGTCTCCGTAGATTGCGGCGCCGGCAATCAAGCCCTCCCTGCCGATATCAAGAAAAATATCAATTTTACCGCAGCCTTCGACCCGTCTGGTTTTGCGCAAGGTATACGGCGGTGATCTGCCGTAATTCCAGTCCCACTGCGAATAAACTTTTTCCCGTAAATCGGCGGCCATCTCAAGATGCCCCGATGTCAGGGATAACTCCTGCATTTGGAATTCGGCAATCATATTCTTCATGAATATATCCCGGAATTTTTGAAAATCAATAATTTTTTCCATGTATGGTTTAATATTTGTAACCTTGCCAGGAACAGATTTAACCGCCTTTGATTCAACCTTGTCTTTTGCCTTGAGCGCTCCAGAAAGCATCTGCAGATCCGAATCGAAAAGGATGGTTCCGTGATGCATGATCCTGTTGTTTTTTATATACTGGGCGTTTCCGGAAAACTTTTTGCCCTCAACTGTCATATCATTGCGGCCGGAGATTTCTACCGGGACTCCAAGCGGCAAAAGCGCCTTTTGAACAGGTCTGCAAAAAAAAGAAAAATCAATTTTGTCCGCGGTTCCCGCAGGGGTAATAAAAGTAAAATTCAGATTTCCAAGATCATGGTAAACAGCCCCCCCGCCGGAGAGCCTTCTGACCACAGAGATTCCGTGTTCTGTTACAAAAGCGCTGTTGATTTCTTCAAGGGTATTCTGGTGCCTGCCGATAATTATCGCGTTATGGTTCTGCCAGAGCATAAAATAGGCATCTGATGGATCGGCCGAATCAAATACCGCCTGTTCAAGCGCGAGATTGTAGGCAGGATCCGTCTGACGGCTTTCAATATAGTAGGTCATAATATACAATATAGTAAATTTTGCGATAAGAGGTAAATTATGCTGCCGGCCGTTAAACTTGGAAGTACAATGATTACGCGCCTAATAATCGGGGGAAATCCCTTCAGCGGGAATTCCCATGTGAGCAGGGAACTCGACGCGGCGATGATGGATTATTTTACAACCGAAAAAATCAAGCAGACCCTGTACCGCGCCGCAGAATGCGGAATCAATGCTGTCCAGTTAAGGGGAGACAAACACATAATGCGGATACTAAGGGAATTTTGGCTGGAAGGCGGCAAACTCAGCTGGATAGGCCAGACAACGCCGGAATCCCTTTCCATTGATTCCAACATCTCCCAAATGGCAGGAGCCGGAGCCGCCGCAATCTACCATCACGGCACAGTAACAGACGCGCTTTTTAAAGAAGGCAATTATGACGAAATAAAACGCCGGCTTGCAGTTATCCGCAAAACAGGCCTCCCGGTAGGCCTTGGCACTCACATGCCTTATGTAATCGAATTCGCCGATGAACACAAATGGGACATTGATTTTTATATGGCCTGCGTATACAACCTTAGCCGCATAGACCGCGTAAGCAGCGCGATAACAGGCAAGGCCAACACAGAAGAACCTTTTTTTGAAGCCGACATTCCGGTCATGTACAAGACAATCCGTACGACAAATAAACCATGTATCGCTTTCAAAATCCTGGGCGCTACCCGCCGCTGCCAGTCGCAGGAAACAGTCAAGGCGGCTTTTGCAGAAGCTTACAAAAACATCAAGCCAGCTGATATGGTAAACATCGGGGTTTATCCCAAAGACATCGACCAGGTCGGCCTGGATGCTGTGTACGCCAAAGAAGGCATGGAGAAGGCTTTATAAAATATAGTTTTCCAAAAAAACCGCGACCCCGTCTTCGGCATTGGAAGCGGTTACCCAGTCTGCCGCGGCTTTGACTTTTTCTCTTGCGTTGGCGGGCGCGACCGAAATACCTGCGTTTTTAAACATCGGCAGATCGTTTTCTTCGTCGCCGAACGCGATTGTTTCTGCGGGTTTAATGCCCCGGTGTTTTAACGCCAGCTCCAGACCTACGCCTTTGGATACGCCCGGATTAAGGATTTCAAGGAAAGTGCTGGTTGACCTTACAACGTAAACGTCTTTGCCAAAACGTTCTTCTATAAAAGGGCGAAGGCCGTCAAGAACTCCGGGATCCGCAAGGAACATGCACTTGATGCAGCCTTGCAGATGCGGGTCTTCCAATAATTTGTCTAAATCGCAAATTCCTGCCAGTATTCCGGTGTGTTTATGATACAATTCACGCTGAAGGTGATCCTCTGCGGTAAGCAGGGGCTGGCCCGGCATTTGAGCGGTTCCGGGTTTATAAAGCTGAAAGTAGACTCCTTTTTTGCGGGACAATTCCAGACAAAATTTGGCAATTTCTTTGGAAACCAGCGTGGTATGCAGTATTTTACCCGACGGCATATCCGCGATAATCGCGCCGTTAAAATACACCATCGGACCGTGTGCTTCCATTGGAATACGGAATTTTTCCGAAGCCTCCACCGCCCTGCCGGTCGCAATAATCAGTTCCAGGCCTTTTTCGGCGCAAGCTTTTACTGCCCGCAGAGTCCTGTCTGTAAGAACAGCGCCGGATCCAAGCGGGCTTTTTTCGGTTAAAACAACGCTGGGCCCCAGAAGGGTGCCGTCCAAATCAAAGGCCAGAGCCTTGATTTCCATTGAAGATTTATTAATCGGTTTAACTGTAACTAGCATGATTGCAGTATATATAAAAATGCCGCCGCCGATAAGGAGGAAAACGGCGGCGGCATGAAGGGATAGAAAATTGGAGGTTTGCCGGACAAAAAAGCGTTCGTTTGCAGATTTCTGTCCTGCCCTTCTGCAGATATAACAATAACATTTATGGGAAGTTACAAAATTAATTTACAGAAAGAAATTATTTTGCAGGGAGCCACAAATAACGCAAACCTATTGATGATCGCAAATTTGAAGCCAAATCGGCAATTGAAAACGTACTGCCGATGGATTTTTGCGGCTGACAGCTTAACTCAAAAAAAAATGAAGCTGCCCCTTTACTAACCTGGAAAGGTTTAAACGCGGCCGAAATACCGAATTCCCAAAACCACACATTGGCGGATCCAGTACCGGCAAATATCTTCTGCGGATCCCCGTTAACCGCGACAGGTCCCGCAAATACCTGGAAAACATCACCGCCCAGGGACAAAGCCAGCGGAAACCGCCAGCTGCCTGTGTACCTGTCCCAACAGGGCCGGAACTCCAGCGAAATCATAAAACCGGGGCCAAACAGACCTTTGTAACCGGCTTTTGCCAAAAAACCGGCGCCTCCAAAAAAATCATAGGAAAGGCTGCCGATCCCGGCCTCAATTCCAAGGCCAAAAAACAGTCCGGTAGAATCGGTCCAGGTCGCCGGATTGCCGTAGCTGGCTGTTGCGGCCGGCGCGGGTGCAGCAGACGCGGATGCTGCCGGAGTTCCGGGTGTTGTGCCGGCGGCAGCTGTGGCAGCAGCGACTGCGGGATTGTCATCCCCCGGAAGAGCGCGGCCGGCGCCTGCGAAAGTTCGGTGCCAGTAAGATTCATCCATGCGGGAATAAACAACGCCGGTCCGGGTTCCACCGGACGGCGCGTGAATAAAAATTCCGTCTCCGGCGTAAATACCGACATGTGTAATACCGGGCCCTGTGGTAGTAAAGAAAACCAAATCTCCGCGATCAAGCTCGGAGGCAGGAATTTTTTCGGCCCAGGCATAAAGATTAGCCGCGGTTCGGGGAACGGTTATTTTAAAAGCGTCCTTAAAACTCGCGTATACCAGCCCGGAACAGTCCATTCCGCGGCTATCAATACCCCCATAGCGGTAACCTGTTCCCAGATAGGCCTCTGCCGCCGATATAAGCTTTGAACGGGCAGCGCCAGCGGACAGACTGCCAAGGCTGGCCTTCTGAATGGGCGCGGCGGGGAACAGCAATGAGACGCTATTAATAAAAATTATTATTAAAAAAACCCGATAAGCGGCAGCAATTCTTTTTTTAAAAAATTTATTTTCTATAAAAAATTTCATTTTGGCCTTTTATCCAAAGCGGCAGTCAGAGCGTTCAGATCAACTCCGCCCTGCAAACCATTGGGCGCCAGTTCGTCCAGTTCCGCTTCCAGTTTAAACGCCCTGCGGCCGACATGCTCGCAGTGGTGGGCGTCAGAAGCGGTTATCATGGGATAGCCGTGAGTCTCCGGCTTGCCGGCATCTATTAAATTATGGGGCGGAATGTTAATACATTCTATAGCCGGCCATGGTCCTTTAACAATTGCCCCAAGCTGACTCAGCATGGAAAAAAAAGGCCTGTCAACATGGGCTGGTATGGCAATTCCTCCGTACTCTTTTACTTTATATCCTATATCATCAACCGAAATATCCAGGGGATTAACAAGATAATTTTCCACTATTCCCAAAATATTTTCGTTCTCATCGACATAAACCTGGTCTCCGGTTACTTCCGGTTTATTGGGAAAAGGCACAAGGATGCTGTAGGCATATTTACTAAAATCCATGCAGGCTTCCAGGCCGGGAAACAGGCAGACAACGTGGAGTTCTTCCAGGGTTGAGGCTTCTATACCAAAAATGGGGAGAATGCCAAGCGGAGGGCAGACTTTTGCGAATGCCGGACAGTTGAGGCCGCTATTATGATCGGTAAGGGCCAGGACGTTAATCCTCCTGCGTTGAGCAAGTAAAGCCAGCATTCCGGGAGACATATCCAGGGATCCGCAGGGAGAAAGACAGGAATGATTATGTAAATCCGCAAGAACGGCCATTATTTTTTACCGAGGAATTCCCAGAGCCTGCCGGATACGCTGAACTGGTTTTCCCCTGTCACCAAAACGGCAATGCGTTCTTCCGCTGCCGCGGCTAGCATGTCTGCGGGAAGCGGCCGGTTATTGCAAATGATGATGCAGCTGACATTTACAAGAGTCGCGACAGCAACCGTGTTTTTATGCGCCTGGATTGTAATTAATGCGCCGCCTTCTCTGGCATGGGCCATTACATCGGACAAAAGGTCTGAAGTATACGCTCCGGTAACCGGAACATCGTTGAATACATCCTGGCTTATTTTAGCGTCCAGCAGGACGGCGATTTCATTTATTGTCATATTTTTTATACATTTATAAAAACTGCTGAACGGACAACAGTACCTTTCCCGGCCGCTGATTCAATGTTAAATTCGTCGGACACCCTTTTGGTATTCGCCAGGCCCATACCCGCGCCAAAACCAAGCGAACGGATCCATTCGTCGGCTGTGGACCAGCCTTCCTGCAGGGCCAGATTAATGTCGGGAATTCCTGGGCCAATATCGGATGCTGTAATGGTTACCCTGTCAGGCTCAATGACGCACTTGATTTCGCCGCCCAGCGAATGTACCACCAGGTTAATTTCAAGTTCATAACTTGCTATGGCGATACGGCGGATAAGAGCGGGATCAATTTCCCTTGCCTTGAGCGCTTTTTTAATATCGGTCGAAGCCCGGCCCGCGTGTTCGAAATCATGCCTGGCGACCGGGAAATTCATTTCAGCATGATCTTTAGGCATGCCTGCGGGCTTCTGATTTAATTTCTCCAGTTTTAAAACTTCCCTGTTCATTTCCAAAAGCAGGGTGCGGACTACATCTTTGGATGAAAGGATTCCCACCAGTTCCTTGTTTTTATTGAGCACAGGGAAACGTCCAAAGTGGTATTTGTTAAAAAAAGAAATCGCGAAGGAAAGCGGCATGTCATCTTCGAGAACCGTGACACTGGTACTCATTTTTTCTTCTACCCTGCAGTCAATGCTGCCCTGATCCAAGGCCATTATAATGTCTTCGATGGAAACAATGCCGAGCAGATGTTTGCCCTCGGTAACAGGCAGGCCGGTAATGTGGTTTTCCTTCATTATTGTCCGCGCGTGATGCATGGTATCGTTCTTGTTAACGGTGATCACAGCGGTATTCATTACGTCTTTTGTTTTTAACTGATAAATCAGCTCAAGCACTACCGACGGGGAATCATCATTGTTTATGGGAATTTCTTCCGGTAAACCGCTCATTGTTATTCTTTGGCCAGAATATATTTAAAAATAACTTCGGCCGCGCCGTCATCGTCATTTGATTGTCCGGTTACAATTTGAGCCGCAGATTTTAACTGTTCATCGCCGTTGAGCATGCAGACGCCTGTACCGGCCCATTTGATCATCGCTTCGTCGGTCAATGAATCGCCTATGGCCATTGTATCTTCTGAAGCAACGCCGAGGATCTCCGCTACTTTGGCAAGCGCTATGCCTTTGTTGGTTCCCGGCGGAAGTATTTCCAGGAAATACGGCCTGCCGGTAAAAAGGGTAATGTCATTTTCCAGGTAAACGCGTATAAGGTTCTCGAGCGGACCAAGCAGCATAGGATCGCCGGGTATCAGGAGTTTATAGCAGCTGCTGCCCAGCATATCGTGAAAATTCTGAACAACCACCTGTTTTATGCCTGTAAGTTTTTCGTCGTAATCGGCATATTCGTTGTGGCGTGAAACATACATAACATTTTCTTCGTACCTCTGGACAGCGAACCCTTCGGCATCGGCGAGTTCGCAAATCGCTAGCGCTATCTGGGGATCGATGCGGGTTTCGTAAACTGTTTTGCCTGTATGGCTTTCGATTACAAGGGCGCCGTTATTGCAGATAAGGTAACCAGGCCTCTTGTGCAGGCCGAAGGTTTTTGAAAACTGCTCCATATCGGCCGGTATGCGCCCGGACACCAAGGCCACAGTAACACCGAGGGCCTC
>WQZG01000111.1 GCA_009780855.1 Treponema sp. | reverse complement strand
TTGTTTCATCCCTCATAATGGCTTTAATCTCCATTTTTAAGGGCTTATTTCTACTGGTTTTTTCCGCCAAAATGGCTCATTTCTACTGAACGCACTAGGGCTCATTTTCGCTGATTTTCAACATGACGCGCGACTGCGGCATTGGTTCCTGTACGGTTAATGTTGTGCTTAATTCATGCTTTTAATACTCCGATATTAATAGTAGATAATTCCCGTAAGTAAAACAGTTGGGGACAGGAGCTTGATATGATGTGGGATTTTGAACGCTGTGTTTCGGTTTTTAAACAGGAAATCGGTCTTTTACAAAAGTTGTCGCTGGTACAGGATTCGGTCCACAAGGCTGTAATGGAAAGGGAATGGACTGATTTTGAGTGGAAAATTGCCGAAATCAATCAGTTGGGCGCGGAGTTTGCCGTTATGGACGGCGAGAGGGCCGGGATTTTTGCCGCGCTTAAAGAAAAATTTTTTACACAGGAATGGCTGGCAAATGACAGTGAGCCTTCTTTTTATTCACTTGCCGCCAAACTGCCCCCGGATGAATGCCGGGAGCTGACCGGTTTGTTCCGCGAACTTAAAATGTCTACCTTAAAACTTAAAACACAGAATGACATTTTTACAAATTATCTTAAGGAAATAAAAACAATTACCGCGGCATGGCTGGAAGCCATTATTCCGGCCCGGGGCGGAAAACTTTATACCGGAAAGGGCCGTCAGGCTTCTGCGGAACTGCACAGCATGGTTTTAAACCAGCGCGTTTAAAGGATTTAAAATGACTTCAACTTTTATGCCTATTGAAATAGGCAAGCGGGCTGTTGACGCCCACCAGCAGGCAATCAATACAGCGGGCCACAACCTGTCGAATATTAATACGCCCGGTTATTCCAGGCAGAGAGTGGAATTTACCGCCTATGATCCGATTTATCTGCCCGGCCTTAACCGTGAGGAGACTCCCGGACAGATTGGCCAGGGAACTGTAACCGCCAGGATTGAACGGGTCCGCGACGAGCTCCTGGACAAACGTGTTATTGCCCAGGCCGGCGGAGAAGGCTACTGGACCGCACGTGATCCCTATATCCGCGAGCTGGAAAATGTTTACCTGGAACCCGGAGATAATTCGGTACGTTCCAAAATGGATCAGTTCTGGGATTCGTGGCAGGAATTGTCTTTGCACCCGGCCGATAACGCGCCGCGGATGTCGGTCATTGAAAGGGGCAAGACCTTGGTTGACGGCATCAACGAAAGATATACTTCATTAAAAAATTTACAGGATCAGACTGAAGAAGATGTCCGCATGACGGTCGCCAGGGTTAATGATCTTACAAGACAAATAGCCGCTGTAAACGAAGATATTCAGAAGGTCAAAGCCCAGGGCGACAGCCCCAATGACCTTATGGATCGCCGGGATCTTTTAACGGATCAGCTTTCTTCGATTGTAAGCATTACCGTAGATCAGCGCGACCCTGATGAATATCTGCTCCATACGGGCGGAGTTATTCTTGTCCAGGGCAGAATAGGCCGCCAGCTGGATTTGGTTAAAAATACAGATAACGGTTATTCCGACATAGTCTGGAACGATACCCGCGAGAACCTGGAATTTACCAACGGGGATCATAACGGGAGCCTGGGCGCCCTTGTTGATCTGCGCGACAATACGATAAAGTCGGAGATTCAGACCCTGGACAACATGACCATGAATTTTATAGGTCTTGTAAACGAAGTCCACCAGAAAGGCTATGGAATCAACGGCCGAACCGGACTGGATTTTTTTTCCGAATATCCCTTTGTTACCAATGTTAACGGCAATTACGATCGCAGCGGGAACGGCGAATTTGATTCATCATATATATTCAGCGTATCCGGCAAAAACACTCTCGAGAACCAGGCCCAGATCGGACTTGAAGGAAACATTACGTTATCCGCGGCAGACGGGCTGCGGCAGGTCCCGTATTTTCCTACAGACACGGTAGCCGATGTTATTACCAGGATTAACAATTCCGGTTCCGAAGTAACCGCCCGGCTTAACAGCGACGGTTATCTTACAATGAAGGCGACGCCGGCCGATTCGGTTTCTGCGGGAGGCCGGGAGAATCCCGATTTTGTAATAAGGCATATTGAAGATTCCGGCCAGTTCCTTACCGGTTATGCCGGGCTGCTCCGTGATTCCGGGGCGGCCGGAGCGTACAGCTGGGACCGCGCTGACGCGGTGACAAGCCTGCGCGGGGACCCAACCGACTGGCAGGTGGCGCCCATCGCTCATCCTTCCGGCTGGATCCAGGTAAACCAGGCTATAATACAGGACCCGGGATCGGTAGCCGCGGGCTTCGGCGAAAACGGCAGACCGGCAAATCCCGGCAACGGGGACGCGGCCCTCGCTATCGCTTCGATCCGGAACAGCGAAGTCATGGTCGGCCAGTTCAGAACCTTTGACGATTATTTTGCTGACTCGGTGGGCCGCATAGGCCTTTTGGGCGAGCAAAGCGGCAGGGCGCTTGAAACCCAGAACCTGATAATGAAGCAGCTTGAAGACATGCGGCAGTCTGTTTCCGGAGTAAACATGGACGAAGAACTTGCCAATCTGCTCAAATATACCCACGGTTACAATGCTGCGGCAAGGTTTATTACAACGATAAACCAGATGTTCGACACTTTGATCCGTATGGGAACCTAAGGAGAAGTAAATGCGTAGAGTTGCGACCAATATGCCCAACGACGATATCCAGTACCGGCTGCGCAGGCAGGAAGAAAATATGGCCAACATGCAGTCCAAAATCGCTTCCCAAACGAAGATTAATGAACTGCGGGACGATCCGCTGGCCGCCGCCCATGCCGTGCGCTACCAATCCTACATGAGCCGTCTGCAAAGGTATGAAGATAACGTACAATACAGCCAGGATCATCTGCGCCAGGTTGATGTTTATATGAGCAGCGCTGTCGATGTTTTGCAGAGGATCAGGGAGCTGTCTGTCCAGGCAGCCAACGGTACCTACTCGAAATCGGATCTGCAGAACATGGCTACAGAAACCAATGAACTGTTAAAGGAACTGGTTTCAATTTCTAATGCGACAGGTCCGGACGGCAACCGTATTTTTGCCGGCGACAAAGCGTTTACGGAACCTTTCAGGATTGTAGAAGGCACAATCCAGGGCGGTAATGAGACCATGGTTGTAAATGTGGAGTACCGCGGCGCAGGCCCAGGCAGAAAAGCCGAAATCGGGGAAGGCGTCTACGGCGATCTCGACATGGGCGGCGGAGAAGCCTTTTGGGCGGAGAAGATGCAAATCTTCGGCGCGGCCGACGGCAGCAACTGGCGGGCCGGTGATTCAGGCGGCTTCTTTATTGATGGCAGGGAAGTAA
This sequence comes from Treponema sp., assembly GCA_009780855.1. Taxonomy (GTDB): domain Bacteria; phylum Spirochaetota; class Spirochaetia; order Treponematales; family Breznakiellaceae; genus WQZG01. Next base: position 8,264 of record WQZG01000111.1, on the reverse strand, counting down.
CGGTTCAGCCCGGAGATACGTTGCCGGCCGTTGTCGCCAAGATTAACGATTCCTCGGCTCCGGTCAAGGCCTACATTGATCCTGTAACCCGCGGGCTCGTACTCGAAGGAACCAATCCCCATCTGATAAAAGTAGAAGACAAGCAGGGCTCGCGTACCATGGAAGAATTGGGAGTGATCCAGGCCAACTCGGATCCTTCCGCGCCCAACTGGAATCCCGGCGCAAGGGTCAGCGGCGGATCGGTATTTGATATGGTGATGAGGCTGCGCGACGCCATGTTCAGGGGGGATCAGGATTTTATCGGCAGTCAGGGAATCGGAGGAATGGACCTGGCGCTGGGCAATGTGGAAACAAGACTTGCGAACATCGGCGGCAGGCAGGAACGGGCAGATATGGCCTGGGGAAGGATCAATCAGCAGATTCCCAATGTGGCTTCCTACATTGACCGGGAATCCGGCCTGGATATGGCAACCGCCGCGATGGATTTGGCGAACATGGATTTTGCCCACAACGCGGCCCTGCAGACAGCGGCAAAAATAATTCCGCCTACATTGCTGGATTTCCTTAAATAATACCTTCAAAGACTGAATAAACGTAAAGGATAGAACAAACGTAAAGGATAGAATAAAGATGAAAGTTTTAACCAAGGCTTACGGCTCCATTGAAGTTGATGAATACCAAAAAATTACTTTTCCCCGGGGACTTTTGGGATTTGAATCGCTGCGGGATTTTGTTCTCCTGGACGCCGAACGTCAGCCTTTTTTTCTGCTCCAGTCCATGGAAAGAATGCCTGTTGCATTTATTCTGATAGACCCCTTTATATTCAGGCCGGATTACGAAGCCAATATTGATAACGAGGATCTGGAATCCATAGGAATTACCGATCCCAAGAAAGCCATTATTTTTACAATTGTTACCATGCCGCCGGACGGCTCCCCGATGACCGCCAATTTACAGGGCCCGCTTGTAATCAACAAAGAGACCCATACAGGGCTTCAGGCAGTGCTGATGGATACCCGCTGGAAAACAAAACATGATATAATTGCGGAACTGGCCGCGAACGCGGCTTTAGGCGCCGGCGGGGAGAAGAAGTAACCATGCTCATACTATCAAGAAAGATCAACGAAAAGATCATGATAGGAGAAGATATTTCTGTTTCCATCATCGAAATCCGGGGGGACCAGGTGCGTTTGGGCGTCGACGCTCCCAAAAGCGTCAAGGTATACCGCCAGGAAGTTTTTGACGCAATCAGGGCGGAGAACAAAGCCGCTGCGGAATCGGCTGTGGTTTTTCCGGAACTGGATCTTGGCGTAAAGAGGGAGCCGCTGGGTTAAACCCGGCTGGACGGGCTGCCTGATGCGGACCTATCAATCAAAATTTTTTAATCAGGGCAGTATTTTTTCGTCCTTGTTCTTCTCGTAAATATTGTTAAAATCCTTTGCGATGGAAGTAAAAATATCCATTAAAAACGGATCAAAATGTTTGTCGCGGCCTTCCTTCATTTTTTGAACCGCAATGTCATGGCTTAAAGCCGGTTTGTAGGATCTTTCCATCCTTAACGCGTCGTAGACATCGGCAATGGTAACTATACGTGCAGACAAAGGTATCATGTCGTGGGAAAGCTGGTAGGGGTAGCCGGAACCGTCCCAGTGCTCGTGGTGGCTCAGGGCGATTTCCTTGGCCATGGGATTGGGATAAGTGGAGAGTATAAAGGCGCCGTTTTTGGTATGCTCCCGCATTATTGTCCATTCCCAATCGGAGAGCGGGCCTTCCTTGTTTAAAATATCGTCGGGGGTGCCGATTTTCCCGACATCATGCATGGACGCGAGGAAACCTATATTGTCAATAAAGTCCGCGTCGATGCGGTTATAGCTGGGATTTTTGCATTTAAAAAGTTCCTCGGCCAGGCGTTTTGAATAATAATTGACACGCGCTATGTGTTTTCCGGTATCGTTGTCTTTTAAAATGGAAGCTTCCAAAAGACTCATAAAGACGCTTCTTAACAGCTTTTTGTCTTCTTCTGTTACGTCATCGAACATAACCACAAATTCGTTCTGTTGGTCCGGGCCAAGTTCCGCGGCAAAGAGATAAACCCTTGTCTGTACTGTCGCCATGTGGCGCGCGTGGATTCTTGCCCTTCCTTTCCAGGTATAACCGTTTTGTCCGGTAATGATGGTCTCCCGGATTTTCCTGATTTCTTCTATTTCGAAAGCCTTGCCGAATACGTCCATAAAATATTTGCCGGTTAAATCAAAAAAACCCGTAAATAAATTCTTGCATGCCCTGTTGGCATAAAGAATCTTCATGGTTTTATCTATAAAAAGGACCGGAAATATGCTGTTAAAAAACGGATTGGAAATGTCCGAATATTTTTTTTCGATATCGGGAGCCGCGTTTACGGGTTCCTCTTCTTCAAGCTCTTCAATTACAGCTTCTTCTTCGGGATCCAATTCGTTAAGTTCTTCAAGTTCTTCCGGATCTTTTTCCGGCTCAGGCGTTTTTGTCATAATTTATATTTCGAGGTTTAATTCGGCGTCGCTTTTTCTTATATATAAAGGTCCCGAAAATAATCCTTCTTTAGAAATAACCTTATCATAATCATCCCGTATTTGCAACATTTCCTGCAGATACAGCATTTCCAAAGCCCGTCCCCTCGAAGGGAAGGGATCAGAAAAAAGTGCATCGCCGTCCAAAAAAGTTTTTATTTGAGACAAGAAAAGCGGCGAACCGGGGCCGCTGACAAACAAAGGTTCATTTTTTGAAACATTGTGTTTTTCCAGCAGACTGGCTATTTCCTGTATACTTGCGTCCATATAATCTGTAATTCTTATGCCATTTTTGTAAAAAGCGGTAAAAAAACTGTTTTTTTTAGCGTCAAGAACCGGCGCTGTGATTCCGGGCCATGTTGAATTTGAAACCGCTATGCAGTCCAGGGTGGGCACGGCTTTTACCGGAATGCCAAGCGAAGCGGAGAGCCCTTTTGCCGCAGCGTAGCCGATGCGCAGACCTGTAAAGGAGCCGGGGCCTTTCATGCATAATACCAGGTCAAGATCTACCGGTTGGAGCCCAGCGGAAACAGTAAGCTTGTCTATCCAGTCCATTAACAGTTCGGAGTGCCTGGCGCCGGCGCTTATCTGCACCTGCCAGATATTGCCTGAAACCGACAGGGCCAGAGCCAGAGTCTCCGTTGATGTGTCAATTGCAAGTATATTCACTTAAACTCCGCTGACTCTGATAATTCTGTTATCACCGCCGCAAATTTCAATTTCTACCATTACCGCGCCTGCCGGTAAAAGCCCACTGATTCGTTCGCTCCATTCTATTACCGAAATTCCTGAGCCGTAAATATATTCTTCTCCTCCGATGGCTGTAAAGTCATCTTCGCCCTTTAATCTGTACGCGTCAATGTGCCAAAATTCTATTGGGCTGCCGTCCAGGTTTCCCCTGTATTCCGAGACTATTGTATAGGTTGGGCTTGTTATTTCTTCTTCAATGCCAAAAAATTCAGCAATACCTTTGACCAGAACAGTTTTGCCGGCGCCAAGCGGTCCCCTTAAGGAAACTACGCTTCCTTTGCCCAGTTTTGCGGCAATGCTTTTCCCTATTGCCCTGGTTGCCTGCGGGGATGAGCTTTCGGCGGTGATCCCGGTTGTTTGTGCCATAAAAAACGGACTAGGACGGGAGCTTTCTGTTTGATTCCAGGTCCGCTATAAATGTTTTTAATTCTTTCATAAGCGGAACAAGCGGATAATTTATTTCTTTTGCAAAAGAGGCTTCAATTTCGGTATGGCCTGTAGGTTTGTGCTCAATACTGAATTCCACCGGAATTTCGTCCTGTTTGTCCATGATATCCAGGACCAGATTTCCTTTGTAAAATCTTTTATAATAAATCGGAACATCTTTACGGACTATGTTTTTTATTTCGATAATTTTCATATTTTGTCCTGTTCTGCCAGCTTACCATTATATTCCAAAGGTTGGCAATACCTGTTGATTTTCTGCTTGTTTTCCTAATCGGAGTCGTAGCCAAAAACAATGGAATTGATGTTATTAAAGGATCTGCGCGGCACCTTGAGGAATTTTATGTGTATAATGGTGCCAACCGCTCCGCTGCGGTTTATGCGCAATACCTGGCCAAGGACGGCAATCATTGATTCGTCGCTGTAATCCAGTTCGATTTTGAGCCTTGATCCCACCTGTACAGGCGCCGATGTCTTTATTGAGCAGCCGCCTGCCGAAATATCAATAATGTTTCCTGTAAAGCGGCGGTTATCGACAATGAGTTTGGGCGGCTGCTTGCGGCCGGTTTTGGCGGTGTCAAGCAATACCAGATGGAAAACGCAGCCGGCGCTTATCTGTTTGCGGCGGAAGCGTCTTTGCACCAGAGGCTGGGGCTTTCCGGAATGGGCCAGTTCCAGTGCGGGTCCCTGTCCGGAATCAACGCTGCCCAGAACCCGGCTTTCAAACGAGAACCCCTTGCTGGATTTTGTAAAGAACGAAAGTGTAATTTTGGCGCCTTTGGCAATTTTAACCGGCGATCCAAGGGCGTTTCTGGGTATCTCGGATAGCAGGGTTTCGCCCTTTGCGCTGATTATTCTTACGGTGTAACTTTCTTTCCCGTTGGAAAGGACTGCCGCCATATTGTCCGGTATCTGGCTGGTTGAAGTAATGCCCGAACTGTTGGCCGGCGCGGATTCAATCGCGTTCCTTAGGGAGAACAATCCGGAAAGCCTGTGCTGGGCTTCCTCGTCGGTTTCCGCGTTTTTTTCAATGGTCTTGTAAACCTGTTTAAAATGTTTGTCCAGCAGGGCAGAATTTTTTAAAACACGTTCGGGATCATTTACCGAACTGCTGCGGAATACATATTCCAGTAACTGGGTCTGATCCCTGTCCAGACCGTAGGACGCGGCAATACGGTGTAAAGTAAAAGCGTTAAATTTGCGCGGTGCTGAAGCCGCGCTGCGGCTTCCTATGGGGCCGGTTGCGCCGATTCCGTTGCGGACCAAATGTATTAAAAATGAAATAAGGATTATTACGCCGATGCCTACAAGAACTATGGTCCCTTCCACAGGATTATCGGTCTTGTAGTACTGCATCGGCTGAAGTAAAAATCCGGTATATCCGGAAAATATTCCTGTCATTGCCCGGCCCTGTTTAAAATAAATTCCTTAACTCCAGAATACAATTTAGTCAGCATCGGGGCAAGCTCGTATTCTGCCAGATCGCCTATCAGCACAGTATCCTGGTTGCGGTAAGCTTCGGTAAGTTCCTTAAGGGCGTCTCCGAAACTGTCCAAAAATTTCTTTACCGGTAAATCTTCAATTTTTAACGATTCAAGATCTGCTCCCCTTTGATCTTGAATTTTGAGCAAACGCATTATTTTTTCGCTTATGTCCGAAAATATCCTGACGGTTTCCGCCGCCCTGCCGTCCTTGCCGGTCTGAACGTCCAGAGGCAGATCGATCATGCGTTTTACGGTTTCCGCGGCAAGTTTTTCCATTGCGTTTATTTCCGCGGCCGGATCGGCAAGTTCTCTGAGCCTTTCATTGGCGGCAAAACCCAGTTCCGCCGCCGGTATTCCTTCGCCCGCGAATGTAAGGCAGGACATTTTAAAAATATCTTTTATCTCTGCAGAAAGAAACCTGTACGCAGCGCTGTCTTCCCAGTCTTTTCTTACTTGCTGTCTTTCTTCGAAGGACGAATCCGCATAAAGACCGCAGTATTTTATCAATTCCGCAAGGGCCTGTGCCTCTAGCTCATCCAGGGTGCTTACGCGGATATCGATGGAGTTTATGTTTTCCAGTTTCAATTCAAAGGCCTGCTGGAGTCCGCCGGTTGTTGTTTCAACACCGTCAATACAAAGGCCGCTAAGACGGCCCCCGGATCCTTCCAGCCATTTTTCCAGACCGGCCAGCAAGTCTTTGATTGTTTTTTCGGCTTCCAGGACAATATCGGCCGGTTTCCCGTTTATTAAAATCTGCATGGATTACCTGCCGTTGTTGGAATTCTGCTGGCTGAAATTATTCAGTGACTGGGTCATGCTTTCCATGCGGTTATAGGCGCTTTCCATCTGTGCATACTGGGTTTTTAACTGGGCTTCTTTTGCCGTAAGCTGGGTATCCATATTGGCGATTCTTGTCTGTTCCTGGCTTATTCTGCTGTCCACTGTACCTGTTTTTAAGGTTATGAGCCCGCCGGTTTCGACATATGGTCTTGTCATCGCGTCCAGATTAAAAGCGATTCCGTTGTCCACCAGCATGTCACCGTTGGTGTCAGAACCGAACAGTTCCCTTACAGCGTCGGTTTTGGTCGCGATTGCGTTATCCAGGGCTTTTTCGTCAATTTCCAGATAACCTCTGAGCCTGGACGCGTCGTAACCTGTGCTTGCCCCTGCTCGTCCTACATCGGCTCCTATACCTATCTGGGAAAGAAGGGCCAGATCCCGATCCATGGAAGTAGGGTAGGGCGATGTTACTGTCCTCTGCATTAATCCGCGGAACTGGTTTAAGGTTGTATCGGCCTGGAAAGCTCCCAGCCTGTTTTTGTATTCGTCGCTTTCGTCCTTGGTCAGATAGGTTAACTCGTCAATTACTTTGGGATCTGTTCTGGTAAGAATGTTGATCTCGGCCATTAACTTATTGTAGTTGGCGACAAAGGTAATAATGGAATTTTTTATCCCGTCGCGGTCCGGCTCAACTTGTATATTAACAGGCCTGTCCGAAGGCGCCTTTAGATTCAATGTAAGTCCGGGAATCAGGTCATCGATATTATTTGTCGCTCTTTCGATTTCTATGCCGTCCATAAGGACTACCGCGTTCTGGGCTGTAGAAACCGCGTTTAACGGCCTTGAGCCGCCTGTTGACTGCGGATCGAAAATCTGAACATTACGCAGGGATACATCCCTGTTGGTATTGTTATTGGCAATATTAATCGAAACAAGGGTTTTTCCCGGGGGAAGGTCGCTTAACTTAAACTGGTAGGAACTGGGGTTTGTTGAATCAATTATGGGCGGCATTTGTATTGAAGTTCCGTCAGAGAATGAAAGCGATAATACCGACATATTGTCCACCCTTTTGGGCGGTTCCGGCGGATTCCACGGGGGCATTGTTACCGCGGAAGGCTCGTTTTCGATGACAATACCGCCGTAAGAAACCGATCCGGGAGACGGAATGGACGGTCCGGCGGGCGGCTGCGGCACAACCCAGTTGTCTGATGGGCGAACAACAGTTGAGGTATCAAATTTTAGAATAAGGTTGGGATCTGCGTTTATGTTTGGCAGCTGAATTGCGGCTTTTTGACCGGCGTTGGCCGTGTAAGTACCGTCGATATTCACGCGCGAGTCGTAGGAAGGTTCGGTCATGCCCACGGCCATTCCCAGTGATTCGGCCGCGTCGGATAAAATCAGCCGGTTATCCGCTCCGGTTACCCGGGATTCCAGGAGCAGAGACAGAGTTCCCGGTTTTACCGCGACAACAGAAGCCTGGAGTTTGTCCTGGCCGCGCCTGTTGATGGCGTCTGTAAATTCACGCAGGTTGCCGCCCCTGAAGCTGAACGATACTACGGTTTTGCCCACGGTAAAAGTGTAGGTACCTGCGTCAACCTTGTAGTTTTCATCAAGGGGGTTGGACAGAAAACGGTCGGCCTTTGCGGTTTGCTTGATTACAAAACTGCGTTCCTGTTCTACCGCTTCCCTGACGGCGGTTCCGGTCAATACGGAATCGTCGGAAGAATTAACTATACGATCATTGAAGGGATTTTGATATGAAAACAGCGCCCTTGCGTTATCACGCAGGGTACTCATACGGGAACCTACGTCCTGCCAGTAGGTTTTTTGGGCCTGCAGTTTGGTAACATTGTCTGCGGCCCTGTCCCTGGGAACCCGTTCGAGTTTCATCAGGTCATCGATGGTTTGTTGGGTATTGAACCTGCTGTTTACACCAGGAATGTATATGTCAGACATATTCCGTCCCTCCTGTCAAAACCGTCTGTAAGGTTCCTCCCTTTAAAGGATATCTCTGACCTGTTATACCTTCTGATCAAACAAAAATCCAATTGTATCCCGAATCCGCTGATGAAGTCTTTGCAATTCTTCGGGCGGAAGCACCTTGATCACTTTATCGGTCTCTGTATCTATAACTTTAACGGTAATATCATGAGACTCGTTATCCACTACGAACTGGAGCCGTCTGTTGAATGCCAGGCTTACGCGTTCCAGTTCTTTTGCTGTGCTTTTGATATCTTCGGGTTTGTTTACCGGAATTCCG
>WQZG01000110.1 GCA_009780855.1 Treponema sp. | reverse complement strand
TTCCCGGATCCGTATAAAACCGGACCCGGGCCGCCTGTTCGGTTTATCTGACATTCATTTTGCAGATTTCGTTAAGACGCGCCGATATGGCAGCGGAGTTGTTCATCATCCAGTTCCAGTCGCTTGTCAGGACCGGTATATCCGATACATTTGCGCGGTTGCCGCATTTTATATCGGAACGGCCCGGCAATAGATATGCCGCCGCTACCATCTGCTGGGCTTCGTCGGACAGGAGGTAATCCATAAACGCTTTGGCGTTTTCCATATTCGGACTGGTCTTAAGTATCATCGCGGGACGCGGGTTAATCACCGTGCCGCCGGCCGGATAGTAGATCATCAGCGGCTCGCCTTTTGCCATGGATGAATACGCGTTGTAATCCACCCCGGCCACGAGTATGCCTTTTTCTCCGGTGGTGACGCCTTCGAGAGCTGCGGCATTGGCGCCCGGAACCGTCATTCCGTTAGCCGCCAGATCTTCCCAGACTTTCCATCCGGCTGCCTCTCCCTTGTTGTTAATAAATCCCGACAGGAAGTCCTTGCAGGAACCGGATTTTTCCGGATCAGGTATGGCAAGCTGGTTCTTATATTGGGCTCCTGCCAGTTCATTCCAGTCCGCGTTAAGTGTCGGGAAAATTCTGGTATTGTAAATTACCCCAACCGCGGAAGCGCTTGTGCCAAAGATGGTATTGTCAGCGTCTTTCCAGCCGCTGTACAAACGATCTGCATTGGCGGGAGTATAGGAAACAGCCTTGCCCTGGCTTTTCATTGAAAGTCCGTCGGCCCAGGAAGCCAGGATAACCACATCGGCAAGGGGATTGGCAGCTTCGGCTTCCAGTCTTGCAAGAATTTCTCCCGTAGTACCCTGGAACTGTTCCACTTTTACTCCGGTTTTTTTCTCAAACCCGGCCGCCAGCTGATCTGCAAGTCCCGCGGGGCTGGGCTGATACACAACCACCTTGCCGGTAAGTTTGGAACCAGCAGGAGCTGCGGAATTCGCGGCCGCCTGATTACCTCCCGCAAAAAGCGGAGCCAGAATCAAACCTGCCAATGCCAATAAAAATAAAGTGCGTATTCTTTTCATAGTTCACTCCCCTTATTAAAAAAAAATTTAGTTACCTGATTTTTTATTGGTATTGTTAAGTAATTATTATTTTCATGTTAAAATATGATTAATATTACAGAATAGTTCATTTAAATTCCAGAATAGCTTCCCGTTTGACGTAGATCTGCATTTCCCCTTCTTTAAGCCGTCCCGGTGAAAAAGCGTACCATTTACCATTGCCCTGTTCAAAACAAAGTTCATATCCATTGCCGATAAACCGCGAGGACCTGAGCTTTACCCGGTATTCATCGGTATTTTCCCCGGGTTCAAGCAGAAGGGCCTCGGGCCGGAACATCCGGTTCTCTCCTATCCAGTTGGAACGCCCGACAAAATGTGCGGTAAATGGAGTGGCCGGGTGGTGGTAAATTTCTTCGGGGCTTCCTTTTTGTTCGATTTTCCCCATGTTAATTACGGCTATTTCGTCGCTCATACTCATTGCTTCAATCTGATCGTGGGTTACAAATATCGTCGTGATACCGAGTTTGGTAACAATTTCCCGCAGCTCCGCCCGCATTTCATCCCGCAGCACCGCGTCAAGGGCGGACAGAGGTTCATCGCAGAGAATGCACGCAGGTTCTATTACCAAAGCCCTCGCAAAAGATACGCGCTGCTGCTGTCCCCCCGAAAGCTCGTGAGGATAACGGGCGCCCAAATCTTCCAGATGCACAGTTTCCAGGGCGGCTGCAACCCTGTCTTTTAAACCTTTCTTTTCTTTGCGCGCCCGCAGTCCAAAAGCCACATTTTCAAAAACGGTCATATGGGGCCAGAGTGAAAAATCCTGAAACACAAAACCCAGCCCCCTTTTTTCCGGGACTATATTGATATTTTTTTCGGACGAAAAAACCGGAGTTTCTCCCAGCAATATTTCTCCCTTATCCGGAGTCTCAAGCCCGGCTATCATTCTTAGAAGAGTAGTCTTGCCGCAGCCGGAAGGTCCCAGAAGGGTAGTAAACCTGCTTCCGGTTAAAATAACATCCAGGGGGGATATGACCAGATGATTCCCAAAACTTTTTTCCACACCCTTCAATGTTATATCCATTTGTTACCCCCAGGTTTGTATTTTACACAGGCTTCGTTATTTGGCAAGGCAGGCTGGGTCTTGGGCGGCCGCGCAGGGCATTGTGCGGACAAAAAAAAGCGCGCGGAAAAGAAAGGTACGCAGATATTGTATAACAATAAAGGATTGGCTTTAATTGAAGCAAGGGGAAGCTCATGATTTCCATTTTGGTCGTAGAAGATGATGAAAAACTCAATAAAATTGTCTGCGCCGGCATTGATGCGCACGGGTACCGTTCTGCAGGCTGCCTTTCCGCCAATGAAGCTTTCGACAGAATGATTGATATTAAATTTGATTTAATAATTTCAGATATAATGATGCCCGGGATTGACGGTTTCAAATTTGCTTCCCTGATCAGGGAGCAAAACAGTACCATACCGATTCTTTTTATGTCAGCCCGGGACGATATTTCCGCCAAGCAAAAGGGATTTAACATTGGCATTGATGATTACATTGTAAAACCTTTTGACATGGAAGAATTGATATTGAGGATCGGCGCCCTTCTCCGCCGCGCCAATATACAGCATGAAAAAAAACTTACAGCCGGCAGCCTAACAATGAATGCCGATGAAATGACAGCATACCTTAATGATAAGGAGGTACCGCTTACCGTCAAGGAATTTCAGATTCTTTTTAAACTGCTTTCCAATCCCAAAATAGCATTTACCCGCAATCAGCTCATGGATGATATATGGGGGCTGGAAACCGATACCACCCCCCGTTCGGTTGATGTATATATTACTTCATTGCGGGAAAAATTCGGCGAATGCAGGGATTTTGAAATTGTTACGGTTTACCGTTTGGGATACAAGGCGGTTCTGAAATGAGAAACAAACAAGACAGCCGCGTCAACGCAAGTCATGGTTCGCTAAAAGAATACGCGATTTTGTTCTTTGTATTGGCTGCCTTTAACGGCTTCCACATGTGGATTTATCAGGTATTTGAAAAATTAAATTTGTTTGAAACAAATGCCCAGTTAGCCATAAATATCATGATACTTTATATAATGGCAGCGGCGGCGCTGGTGATGGCTTCCATAGCCATAATCCGTTTTATTTCCTGGAACCGGCCCATGCGGAGTTTAAGTGAAGCCGCAAGAAAGATAGCAAAAGGTGATTTTTCGGTGCGTATCGCACCCTTGAGAAAGGACGGGAAAAAAGATTTTGTTGAAGTAATGTTCGATGATTTTAACACCATGGCAGAGGAACTGTCGACCATAGAAACCCTAAAAAATGATTTTATAGCCAATGTCTCCCATGAAATAAAAACGCCGCTGTCAATTATTCAAAACTATACAACAGCCCTGCAGAATAATACCATGCAGGAAGTACGCATTGAATATATTCAGACCATTCTTGAAACAACAAAAAAATTATCAGAGTTGGTTACAAATATTCTCAAATTAAATAAATTGGAAAATCAGGAAATTGCCGGTGAAGCAAAGCAGTTTAATTTAAGTGAACAGATCAGGCGCTGCGCTTTGGCATTTGCAGATCTGATGGAACAAAAAAATATCTGTTTTGAAGAAGATTTGGACGAGGTAACTGTTTGTTATGATGCTCCTATGCTGGAAATTGTATGGAACAATCTTTTATCCAATGCCGTCAAATTTACCAATCCCGGCGGCAGCATCTTTATAAGCCTTAAAACCCTGAACGGTTCCAAAAATAATTTTGTACAGGTTTCTTTTACTGATACCGGCTGCGGTATGGATGAGATAACCAGGATACATGTCTTTGACAAGTTTTATCAGGGAGATACATCCCATTCCGGTGAAGGAAACGGTCTAGGTCTTGCGTTGGTTAAAAAAACAATTGATCTGTTGGGCGGAGCCGTCACAGCGGAAAGTACTCCCGGACATGGTTCAACTTTCACAATTTGCCTGCCGGTTTAATAATTTTTTAATTTTTTGAGTAAAAATAATTCGATTTAATAACTTCTTAACATCTTCTTAACATCGCTTAATATTTGCATCCTAAATTACAGGTATCTTATTTATTAAGTGAGGTTAAAAAATGAAGAACACCATGTATTTATTAACCGGAGCAGCCGGATACCTGGGGAGCAATATTTCCCGCTCACTGATTGCCCGGGGTAAAAAAGTCAGGGCCCTTGTTTTAAAAGGAGATCCCACTATTGCCCAGGTTCCGTCTGAAGCGGAAATTATTACCGGCGATATAGTGGATCCCGATTCCGTTGAAAAATTCTTTTGTGTACCCGCGGATACAGAAGTTACCGTAATCCACTGCGCAAGCCTGGTTACTGTTTCTCCGGAGCTTAGTCCAAAATTGCTCAGCGTTAATGTAACAGGAACCCGTAACATTGTTGACGCGTGCGTGAAGCATAATGTCAGGAAACTGGTTTACATCAGTTCCACAGGCGCCATCCCCGAGCTCCCCCGCGGTGAAGTAATCCGTGAAGTAAATTCATTCAATCCTGACCTTATAATAGGCGGCTACGGCAAGACCAAAGCCATGGCTACCCAGCTTGTTCTGGATGCTGTAAAGGAAAACGATCTTGACGCTTCCATTGTATACCCCAGCGGAATTTCCGGCCCAAACGATTACGGCAACGGATATTTCACCAATTTTTTAATTGATTATTTTAACGGAAAAATGCCGGCTGGTATTGCAGGAAGTTTTAACGCTGTTGATGTCAGGGACCTTGCCAACGGCGTAATAGCCTGCGCTGAAAAAGGCCGCAAAGGCGAAGGCTACATCATGAGTAACAGCGCAGTTTCAATGAAGGATCTGTTCCGTCTTATAAGTGAAAATACCGGCGCACGCGAAGTAGACCTTATACTGCCTGCAACCGCGGCAAAAGCTATGGCTGCCGTTTCTTCATTCATCAGTCTCTTTACCAAAAAACAGGGACTGCTTACCAGCTTTGCCGTATACAACCTGACCAGAAACAATGTGTTCTCATGCGAAAAAGCAAAACGTGAACTCGGTTTTATAGTACGGCCTTTTGATGAAACCATCAGGGACATGGCTGTTTGGCTGCATAATGACGGGCGAATTTGCATTACCGGTGAAAGCGCAAGAAATCTGCATCTGTCGGCGGCTTAATGATTTGCCGAGCTTAATGATTGGTCCGGAAGCGGCGGTGAAATAATTTTCCCGGCAAAATAGGCGCTGCACCCGGACATACGTTTCCCGGACAGTCTGTCTTTTAAAAACATTTCTCTGTACAGAGATTGTAAATATTTAGCGGAGGTTATTATGAATAACAGCAAGAAATTGGCATTTGGTTTGATGGCTGCCCTTATTGTTGGGCCGTCGGTTTCCGGAATTTCAGCGGCAGAAAATAAGCCGCTGTTAAACATCGAAGCAGCAGATAATGGAGGCAATGGAATGAACAAGCTTATCGAAGCAAACAAAAAAATTGAAAACGCAGTGGTTACCGGTTATAAAGCAATTGAAAACGGCGTTGTTACAGGCTACAAAGCCATCGAGGACGGTGTTGTCAATGGTTACAAAAAGATTGAAAATAAGTTTGTTGGCGCTTTCTTAACATCCGGCACCGAACCTAAGGAAGCAGGAAAATAATCAGGGGACGGCGTCGATACCTCGCGGCAAGTCCTGAGCCCAGCGTTATCGGCGCTTCCCGCGGCAGAGCGCGAACCATAAGTTCGGCGCGGTATTGCCTATTGCTATGATATGCTCCGCTCGGTTATGGTCTTTATAACTGATCCGGTGTTAACAAACCAGTCTATTAATGGTTTATTACTTAGTATTAAACTCAGTAGATAAACCATACTTTTCTTAAACAACATACCTCGTGGCTTGCCGTTAGGTTGTTGTTTTTTTCTTTTAGAATTATCTTTATATATAGGATATACTCTGCGAACCTTAATGACACAGAAAATCCTGATATGTTCGCGGATGTTGTAATTCATTACAGGATCTATCTTTGACAGTTCAGGGAGGGATTTTTTACTTGCAATTACCCTTTTTATGGTGATGTTCGTGGATCTAGTGATTTAATTTGTTACTGGATATAGATATAATATAGGGTATGTCGCACTCCGCGGGAGTGTGCGGATTGAAACAGGAAGTATTGGTTGACGGTTCGACCATTACCATAACGTCGCACTCCGCGGGAGTGTGCGGATTGAAACCTGTGCCTTTGGCTGCGGCGCTGTTTGAAAAGGCGTCGCACTCCGCGGGAGTGTGCGGATTGAAACATCAGGCATAAGGAACAACAGGTTCGCCAGTATTGTCGCACTCCGCGGGAGTGTGCGGATTGAAACAACCTATAGCGAAATCATTATTATTGCGAACGATAAGTCGCACTCCGCGGGAGTGTGCGGATTGAAACAAGAGCTGGGCAGTCAAAACAGTCCAAAAGCACAGGTCGCACTCCGCGGGAGTGTGCGGATTGAAACCACAGGGGATATTATCTCTAATATCCCCATTATCCCGTCGCACTCCGCGGGAGTGTGCGGATTGAAACCCACAGATATTGGGCGGTCGGCTGGTCATCGGGGTCGCACTCCGCGGGAGTGTGCGGATTGAAACGGGTCATACCTGTTTGGATCGTCAAGCCAATAAATGTCGCACTCCGCGGGAGTGTGCGGATTGAAACCTCCCATGAATCGTCGTTGGCGTAAGCAGGGAGGTGGTCGCACTCCGCGGGAGTGTGCGGATTGAAACCATATATGTACTTTAAAATCGGGCTATTTAATTATGTCGCACTCCGCGGGAGTGTGCGGATTGAAACGAAGAAGCTATCGAGGGATTATCCGGCCTTACCAGTCGCACTCCGCGGGAGTGTGCGGATTGAAACTAATTGTTGTCTCATCATTGTATACCGAGACCCAAGGTCGCACTCCGCGGGAGTGTGCGGATTGAAACAAAATTGCATTTAATAATTTTAATTTAATTGATATTGTCGCACTCCGCGGGAGTGTGCGGATTGAAACCGGAAATATCCTTGAAAGTTACAAATTGCGCGGTTGTCGCACTCCGCGGGAGTGTGCGGATTGAAACATTCCGGTTTACCGTTTATTTATTCGGAAAATAAGGTCGTTCCTCGCGCAGGGACGCGGATTGAAACTCGTCTAAGGATGGCCTCGCTATGATCATGTTGTGTCGTTCCTCGCGCAGGGACGCGGATTGAAACAGGTCCGACTGCTTAAAAATAATCAATTTCCCGCCAGGTCGTTCCTCGCGCAGGGACGCGGATTGAAACTAAATATAGCACACCTCATGCCGACAACACCTCATACCGCAGTTGACAAGTTTTTTAGAATTTGATATAAATTTATTTAACATTCCCCTGTAGCTCAGCTGGCAGAGCAAGTGGCTGTTAACCACTGGGTCCGGTGTTCAAATCACCGCGGGGGAGCTTTTAGCCGTCCTTTAGGGCGGCTTTTTTTTATGTGTGTTCAGCTTGAGCAGTAATTTAACCTTCATTGCTATTCTTCTATTATCATGTCAAAATTATGGAATGAATCCAAAAGAAACCACTTTAATTCTTAAATGTGATTGCGGCTGTTCAATGTTTGTTGTGGAACAGAGCGAATGGGATGATGGTGAGGTTAATTTTAATATTTCTGTCCAGGACTCCCGTTATGACCATAATTATACGACAATATTGGGCAGAATAAAGAGTGCTGCCAAACTCCTTTTTGGAAAACCAGTTTATTATAGTGATGTTTACATCAATGAGCCGGAAAAATTCAGAAAATTTGTTGATGACTTGAATAGGTTATGCCTGGAAAACAGTAATAATTTATAAAATTTAGTAAATTGACTTCTTTTAAAGACCCAGCCCAGGTTTTTGACCGCCGAACATTGTATGGAATTCGCAGTTGGCATTATTTTTTAAAAAAGTTATAATTAACGTTTATATCTTACAGATATAAAAAAAATCTTCAATACCTTAGGAGAAAAAATGAAAAAAATTCTGATTTCATTGGTTTTGATAATTTTATCGATTTCGATTTTATTTGCCGGCGGACAACAGGCAAGTAATACCGCAAGTTCGACAGCTACGCCTCCCGGGAAAATTCCGCCCTGGATGAATCCGGACGGATACTTCCCGATTGTCAAGCCGGGAAACAACATTTCCTTGACAGTTTCCTGGGTGCCCGACGCTACTATGGGGCTGACCAGCGATCCGTCCCAGATTTGGTGGTTCACGTTTGTAAAAGAAGCGTTCAACATTAACCTGGATGTAATTGTAAGACCCCAGGGCGCCGAAGCCAAAAATTTGGTATTTGCCTCCGGTGATTTGCCTGATATCTGGTTTGACAGAGGATTTTCTACCAACGATGTAATGAATTACGGGGTTTCAGAAAAACTGATAATTCCCATAACCAATTATATTACGCCCGAGCTGATGCCGAATTTGTACAAGGTGCTGCAGGACCCTGATTTCAGGAATCCGCTGACAGCCTTTGACGGCAACATTTACGGAATCCCGAATTTCAGGGATAAAAATTTAATGAACGGACCCATGACCGGAGGTCTGGCAAGACATTTTTACAATAAAGTCATGCTGGATAAAGTAGGGCTGCAGGTGCCTCAGACGCTTGATGAATACCTGGCCGTGCTCCGCGCGTTTAAAACATTGGGCCCGGATATTCTGCCGGACGCCGGCAATTTTCAGAATACCACAAATTACGCTCTGCTTTATTCCGCGCTTGGTTTCCACTGGACCCAGCCCAATACTTTGAATTCAGTTGGTCTGTACAATAACAAAGCGGATTTTATTTTCGCGAACAAAAATATTTTCCCCAAATTTGTTGAGACCTACAATACAATGTATAAGGAGGGCTTGATTTCCCCGGATTTCTTTACAATGGACCTCCCTGCCAGAAATGCGATAACAATGCCCGGGAAAGGCGGCGTAGTTTCCGGCTCTCCGTACTCAATCGTTGACGCAAAACTTTGTTTTGATTATATAGGCGCAAAACCGTTAACAAGTGAATTTAACAATACGCCTTTCTGGATAGGGCCTTCAAATTTGATAATTGATAACCTGGTTACGATTTCCGCAAAAAATAAATATCCTGAAGCTGTATGCCGCATGTTTGATTTTAATTTTACAACACAGAACTACATGCTGATGACCGATGGTTATCCGGATACAATGCCGCAATATCTTTACGGAATGCTGAAAGGCTGGACAGTCAAAGATAACAGAATCGATCTCCAGATTGATAACCCTGCGATGTATCCGTCAGACGGTCATTATGGCAACAGCCGGATCCGCCCGATGCAGGATGTGCCCGGATTGATGGGATATATGCTTGGGGAAGCCATGAGTTTATACAGTCAAAATCCTATTCCGGAATCTTTTGATCTAACCCAGCCGGATGGTTTTGGCAGAAGTGAAGTCTGGAAAAATTTAACCCCTTATGTTGTACCCGGATTCCCCTATATAGTTTACTGGGATACAGACACTTCAAAAAGAATTTCCGATTTGGCAACAGTCATAAACGATTATGTTACTGTGCAGTTTGCGCAGTTCGTTACCGGCGCCCGTCCGCTCTCCGATCTGCCCAAATATTTTGATGATCTGGATAAACTGAATTATCAGGAATATTTAAAATATTACTCCGATTATTGGGCCAGGCTTAATGCCGGTAAATAATCAGCCTGCTTAATTTACATGATACATGATTTCCGGGACAGTAAAATGTCCCGGAAGTTTTTTCCGCTTCTGCAAACACTGCGCCATGCTTCAATTAGCTGTATAAAATCTTCTGATACTCCCAAAGGTTTCATATAGTGTAATTTTGTATGGCATCCATTTTCCTTGGCAAATTTTCCGTTCAGGTTATAATGGAATTGTATTCCAGATTAGTCGGACGGGGTTAAAAATTTATATTTCGCGGCATATCGAACCTGTTGTGGCGCGTATAGCAAAACGTAAACCTGTTATCGTAGACGGGATACAAAAAGCGGCGGAGCCTTTCGAATATATCAAAGATATTGTTGATGAAGACAAATCCATGGCAAGCTCTTTCCGCTGTATTATCAATATTCCGGGAAAAAAATCCGGAACCGGCACGATAATTTGTCTCGCAAAGGAACTGCTGCCTCTGGCCGATGATATATGGATTCTGCCCGCGCATTGAATTTAACGTTTTTCAATATGCTTAAATGCATTCAGCACTCCCCTTTTCACTTTACCATGCTTAATATAAAATCATACCAACATGGCATTTTTTGATTTTTTCTGGAAAAAGGCAAAGGAACTTGCGGACACAAGCGCTCAAAACACCGTCCGCGGAATTGGCGGACATCTTGAGGAAACAAACGGGTATTTCGCTGAGCTGAGTGAACGTTTGCGCAGGATAGAAACCAAACAGAAAGAAACAAGCCTGCAGCTTGATGAAATTGATAATTTTTTACAGAGCGGCGGCACCGAAAACAGCCTTGTTGACGCGCTCGCCGCGCTCTTTGATATTATCGGGGATTTTTACTATTATGCCGCCCGGGAAGAGCAGGGTGAATCTTCACCGCTTCTTGAACAGGCTGGGATGATGTGGAGTGCCGCGAAAAACGCGATGGAAACAGCCGGACTTGAAATTATTGACGCCGCCAATGTAGTTTTTGATTTTCGTTTACATTCGGCCGACAGCGCTGAACAGGATAATAGCCTGCCAAATGGTTATGTTATCAGGACCCTTAAGCACGGTTATATTTACAAAGATGAAGTAATACGGCGGGCTCTGGTTGTTGTCAATAAAAAGGAAGGTATTTTTTGAAGGCAGGAATAGATTTTGGCACATCAACATCGGAAATAGCTTATGTAAGCAAAGACGGGAAAATTATTATCGTTCCCAATCATTTGGGCGAAGTGATAACTCCGTCGGTCGTAAACATAGGCGCCGATGGTACGCTCCTAGTCGGGCGTGAAGCAAAGGAAAAAGCGCTTGTCGAACCTGAAAATACCTTTCTTGAAGTAAAGCGGCTTTTCGGTACGAATACGGAACTTACAGCGCACGGCAAGGTTTATTCGCCTGTTGATGCTGCGGCGATGATCATACGTTATTTAGTTGACTGCGCGCAGAAGCAAAGCGGCCAGACAATTGATTCTGCGGTGATTACCGTTCCCGCGTATTTCACCGATTCGCAGCGTAAAGATGTTATGGCAGCCGGAAAAGCCGCAGGACTTGAAGTCGAACGTATTATCAATGAACCGACGGCGGCAAGCCTGGATTACGGAATCGACCACATGCGCGATTGCAAATATATGCTGGTGTACGATCTGGGCGGAGGAACCCTTGATGTTACCGTGCTTGAACTTTTTGAAGGTGTTGTGGAAGTAAAATCCAGCTGCGGAAATAACGCGCTGGGCGGAAAGGATTTTGATCAGGCGATCATGGATCATATAACCGGGATCATCAGGAAACGTGATAAAGTAGAAATTTCATCTGATGCCCGCGCCATGATGCGGATAAAAATGGCGGCGGAGCAGTGCAAGATCGCCCTGAGCAGCAAAACCGAATATCGTATAGAACTGCCTTTTTTATACAGTAAAAACGCCAATCCGGGCAACCAGAGTGCGCAGAGCAGCCAGAATGTACCTGGCAGTCAATTGGTACCTTCCGGCTATTCTGAAACAATCTCCCGGATTACCTTTGAATCCATGATCCGCGACAAGGTCTATTCCACCGAACAGCAGATTAAAACAGCGCTGTTTGATGCGGATTTGGAAGCCAAAGATATTGATTTAACGCTGCT
>WQZG01000109.1 GCA_009780855.1 Treponema sp. | reverse complement strand
TATTCGACCGCAGGGGTATCGTGGCCAGTATCAGGTAACCACCCCTCAATAGATTACCTGATCGCCGAATACTGGACCCAGGGCCCGGACGATACTTACGAAGCCTGCTTTGCCAGATCCGGCTCAAGCCCCGCGATCCTGGATATCGCGCGTCCGTATTTCCCGGAATTGGTTATGCGTATGCATCCTTCCCCGGATTATTTTATTATGAAATGTACCTGCGATATTATACGCAAATATAAACCAGAATTTTTTATGATTCATCCTGCGAATATCGACAGCGCCCGCCATGAGTTTGGGGTGTTCAACGGGAAAGTCGATGCTGCGATCCTGGAGACCGATCAATGGATAGGTGATGTAATGGACGCGCTGGAAGAAGCCGGCGTCCGCGATAAAACAAATTTTTTTCTGATTAGCGATCACGGCCAGATGGACATAAAACGCGTTATTAATATAAATGTCCTGCTCGCCGATTACGGTTTAATACGTTATGATGAAAAAGGGAATTTTATTGACTGGGATGCTTACAGCCTTTCTGCCGGAATGTCCGCCCATGTTTTTCTAAAAAACCGCAACGATCAATATATCCGCCAAAAAACTATGGCTCTCCTAAACCATCTCTGTGATGAGGGGATTTACGGTATTAGCAGAGTATTTACTAAAGAGGAAGCGCGGAAGGAGGAACATCTGGGCGGAGATTTTTCTTTTGTTCTTGAGACTGACGGGTATACGTCCTTTGGCGACAACTGGAAACGCCCGCTTGTAAAAACTTTTGATCTTACCGATTACCGTTACGGCCGGGCCACCCACGGCTATCTGCCTTCCAGAGGCCCCCAGCCTGTGCTTGCGGCAGCCGGTCCGGATATCCGCCCAAACACAATTATTGAAAGCGCGCGTCTTGTTGATCTGGCGCCGACTTTCGCAAAACTTATGGGAGTAAATCTTGATACTGCGGAAGGCGTTATAATAAAAGAAATGTTGTTATAAAAATTTAGTTAAAGGACATACGCATGAATACTGATTTTAAGCCCAAAGCCGCGATATTTGACATGGACGGCCTTATGCTTGACACAGAGAGACCAATGGTTACCGGATGGATCGATGCAGGAAAAATAATCGGCTGGGACATTACCAAAGACCTGGCGATAGATACTATCGGCCTTAACGGAGAAGACATCCGCAATTTATGCATGAGCAGGCTTGGTCCTGATTTCCCGTACGCGCAGTTTGATGTGGTATTGCACAGGCTCTTTGAAGAGGAATTCGCGAAAGGCATTGCACATAAACCAGGGCTTATTAAAATTCTGGACCATCTGGCGGACAATAAAATCCCGATGGCGGTAGCGACATCCACATATAAAAAATCAGCGTATAATAAACTTGCCATAGCTGGAATTACCGATTATTTTAAAGTTGTTGCCTGCGGCGATGAAGTCCCTAAAGGCAAACCTGCGCCCGATGTTTTTCTTTTGGCCGCGCAGAGGCTGGGTGTTCCGGCTGCTGACTGCGTTGGGTTTGAAGACTCCGCCGCCGGCCTGCAGGCTCTTGCCGGCGCCGGCATACATTCGGTATTTGTTAAAGACCTTATAGAACCGCCCGCCGATGTTTTATCAACTGTATGGAAGCGCCTTGATGATTTGGGAGAAGCTGTTTCGCTTTTTTAACCACAGCATCCGCTGGAAGATAATTTTTTTTTATGTCATAATAACCGCGGTAATCGGAGGTTATTGTGTACAACAGCGTAGATCCCAGGGTGAGTTTTCCCAAACAGGAAGAAGAAATATTAAAATTTTGGGAAAAAAATAAAATATTTGAAAAATCGATCTCACAGCGTGAGGGAGCCGAGGAGTATGTGTTTTATGACGGCCCTCCCTTTGCGACCGGCGTCCCGCATTTTGGACATTTTATTCCCAGCACCATTAAGGACATTATCCCGCGTTACCAGACAATGAAAGGCATGAAAGTTGAACGCCGGTTCGGATGGGATTGCCACGGCCTGCCCATCGAAAACATGATCGAAAAAGAACTGGGGCTCAATTCCAAAACCGATATCGAAAAATACGGCGTTGTTAATTTTATCGAAGCCTGCCAGGCTTCGGTACAGCGTTATGTTAAGGAATGGAGACAGACCATAACGCGGCTGGGCCGCTGGGTTGATTTTGAGCATGATTACAAAACCATGGATTCTGATTACATGGAATCAATCTGGTGGGTCATGAAGTCCCTCTGGGAAAAAGATCTGATGTACGAAGGTTTCTACAATTTGCCGTATTGCCCGCGCTGTTCAACAGTCCTGTCCAATCACGAATTAAGCCAGGGCGGCTACAAGGACGTCCATGATCCGGCCATTACGATCAGGTTCAAAATTAAAGAAGACCGGAAGTACGGGGAAATTGAGTTTCCGCCGCAGACTTATTTTTTGGCCTGGACAACTACTCCTTGGACTCTGCCTTCAAACCTTGCCTTAACTCTGGGACCCGATATTGACTACGTACTTGCGGAGGACCTGACAAAATCCAATGCGCCCGGCAAGTCAAATACACCCGGCATGCCGAATACACCAGGCGCAGGAATTTCTGTTCCTGATACATTCTATGTTCTGGCAGCGGCCCGCCTTGGCGCTTATTTTAAAAATGAATCCGAATACCGCGTTGTCTGGACCAAAAAAGGCGCGGAGCTTAAAGGTATAAGTTACGAGCCACTGTTTCCGTATTTTGCCTGGGCCGAAAAAGATAACGCGTTTAAAACATATAACGGAAACTTTGTTACCACCGAAGACGGTACCGGCATTGTTCACACCGCGCCTGGTTTTGGCGAGGATGATTTTTGGGTATTAAAGGGAACAGGAATTCCGGTTATTTGTCCTGTGGACGCAGAATGTAAATTTACTTCGGAAGTTCCCGATTATAAGGGGATCTTTGTCAAGGACGCTGACAAAGCCATTATGGAACGCTTAAAGGCCGAAGGCAAGCTGATCAAACGCGATCAAATCCTGCACGCGTATCCGCATTGCTGGCGGTGCGAAAGCCCGCTTATTTACCGCGCCGTAGGTTCCTGGTTTGTCCGGGTCGAAAAAATAAAACAGGATATGATCGCCGCCAATAACCAGATTCACTGGGTGCCGGAACATATCAAGACAGGCCGGTTCGGCAAGTGGCTGGAAGGGGCCAGGGACTGGGCAATCAGCCGCAACCGTTACTGGGGCAACCCGATTTCAATCTGGAAATGCCCTGACTGCGGTAAGACTATCTGCATAGGCAGCAGAGCCGAGTTAAAAGAACTTTCCGGTGTGGACTGCCAGGATCTTCATAAACAGTTTGTCGACAAGATTACCATACCGTGTTCGAAGGCGACGGCTGCCAACGGGAAAAAAGGCTGCACCGGTACAATGACAAGGGTTCCCGAGGTACTCGACTGTTGGTTTGAATCAGGCGCCATGACTTACGCGCAGAACCATTATCCCTTTGAAAACAAAGAATTTTTCGACAGCCACTTTCCTGCGGATTTTATCAGCGAAAGCCTTGACCAGACCAGGGGCTGGTTCTATACACTTACCGTCCTTGCCGCCGCGTTATTCAAAAGACCGGCATTCAAAAACTGTATTGTGAGCGGAATCGTACTCGCCTCTGACGGCCGCAAGATGAGCAAGAGCCTTAAAAATTACACTGATCCTGCGGAACTGCTTGATTCTTACGGCGCTGACGCTGTGCGGCTTTTTCTTGTGCATTCAGCGTTAATCAAGGCCGAAGATCTGCGCTTCAGCGACGACGGCGTAAAGGATGTACTCAAAAGTATTATTCTGCCACTATGGAATGCTTACAGCTTCTTTGTTACATACGCGAATATCGACGGCGCCAGTCCTTGCTGCGCTCCTGCAAATCCGGCAAATCCACTGGACAAGTGGATTTTATCGGCATGCAACAGCCTTACCGGGCAGGTGCGAAGCGCCCTGGACAGCTACGATCTTTCAAAGGCTGTAGATCCGATTTTGGATTTTATTGATTACCTCAACAACTGGTACATCCGCCGCTCAAGACGCCGTTTCTGGAGAGCCAACAATCCGGACGGTACCATGGATCAGGACAAGAGCGACGCTTACGGCGTTCTCTACGAAGTGCTTATTACACTTATAAAGGTCGCCGCGCCCATTATGCCTTTTACGACCGAAGCAATCTGGCAGAACCTGCGCGGTGAAAACGATCCGCAGTCTGTCCACCTGGCGGATTTTCCTGTCCCGGCTGAGGACAGATGCGATCCCGGCCTTGAATTTAAAATGGCCGCGGTGCAGCACGCGGTCTCTATGGGCCGCTCCCTGCGCTCCCAGAACAATATTAAAATCAGGCAGCCGCTGCAGACAGTCGAGCTTGTTACCAGGGATAAAAATGAAAAAGCCGCGCTCCTCGAAATGGAAGATATTATAAGGGAAGAACTCAATGTAAAAAACGCAGTCTTTTTGGACAACGAGCAGGATTTAGTTGATTACGAAGCAAAGGCCAACTTCCGCGTACTTGGCAAGGAACTTGGAAAGGACATGAAATCCGCAGCCGAAAAAATCGCTGGATTTTCCCGCGCGCAGATCCAGAGCCTTCTTGACGGCGCTGTTTTATCCATTGAAGCTGTACCGGGCAGGCATGTTGATATTACCGCGGAAAAACTAGACATCCGCCGTATTGAGAAAGCCAATCTCAAGGTGGTTAACGCCGGTTCGCTGACCGTTGCTTTGGATACCGAGATAAGCCGCGAATTGTCTATGGAAGGCGACGTCAGGGATCTTGTCCGCGGAATTCAGAACTTGAGAAAAGATAAAGGTTTTGAACTGACTGACAGGATAAACGTAAAATTGTCAGGTTCCGCAAACCTTAAGGAAGCGTGGGAAGCTTTTGCCGATTACGCCGCCGAGGAAACATTATCTGTTAAAACTGAATGGATCCCTGATATGCAAAATTCAGATGGCTGGACTGATATGGAAGCCGGCGAAGATACATGGAAAGTAAAGATTGAAAGAATTTAAAAATGAAAAAAAATAAAAGAACTATAAAAAATTTTTTTGGAATGTTTTACGAGATGGCGGTATTGACTGCTGTCATTTTGATGATTGCTTCCTGCACGACTATTCCCAAAGATACCGCTGTCCTTGACACCAGTGAATTTAGTCTGCTGCCTGCAGGCGGAGCGATGTACCTGTGGGCGGATGTTCAGCAGGCAAAACCATTGCTGGAAAGCATAAGTTTTGACGGCCTGGATCTCAAGCAGACAGGAGCGGTTCTGGATCGCACAGCGACCGCAGCCGCGGTTTTTTCCGGAGCAAAAACAGATAAATTTTTTGCGCTGCTTAGGGGGAAATATCCGGTATTCCAGGCCGGATTTTCCATGACATTCAGCAAAGACTGGAAGAAGGAAAAATCAACGGCCGGCGGTTCCTACTGGAAATCCGACAGGTTCGGAATCGGGCTGGCTCTGGATTCCGCGAGAGCTCTGGTAAGTCCGGGCGATCCGTTTGAAAGGCTTGCCAACAGTACAGATGCGGTAACTGTACCGCAGGATTTTGACGGGTTTAAAAAAGGTTCGGTTATGGCAGGCTGGATCGCAGCTCCCCAGGAAACCGTGAACAAATTTCTGGCTGACTTTGGAATTCCCATTCAGCTGCCTGCGCAGGATTTTTTCTTCAGGGTGTTAAAAGGCGGTGAGGACAGCAAAGATTTATGGGAACTTGAATTTTATATCCGCACCCCTTCTGCCGGACAGGCGCGGGCGCTTGCCGCTTTACTTACCCTGGCCAGGATTTTTATTGTGAATATACAACCTGCGGGTGGGGCAGCAGGCACGGGTTCCGGCGGAGCAGCGGCTGCAGGTCCTGGCGCTGCAGCAGGCCCGGATAAGCAAAAAGGTATTATGGATTTTTTACCTGCGCTTTTTATGAATCAACCGCAATTAAATGACGCGGTTCTGACACAAAAATCCGATACTTTTACCTCCGCCGATCTATCTTTACTTTTTAACGCTATTTCGGTATATTCAGATTAATCTGACTTTTTGTGTCAGTTATTATGAAAATGGAGTTTTACTCCGGTTATTTTGTCGAGGAAGAAAATGCCTACTTATGAATATGAATGCAAAAGCTGCAAACATACCTTCGATGTTTTCCAGGCAATCAGTGATGAACCTGTAAAAATATGTCCCAAATGCGGCAAAAAAGTCCGCCGTCTGATTAACGGCGGTTCCGGCATTATTTTCAAGGGCCACGGGTTTTATGTAACAGATCATACATCCAGCAGCAACCACGGCGGCGGAAGCCATACCCACGGTTCATCCAGGGACAGTGCATCCCATGATTCAGCCCATGATTCCGGCGGCGAAACCAGTGCATGCCCGGGCTGCCCGGCAGCTGAATCCTGTCCCAAAGCGGCCAACAGCTAACCCTGAAAAAGAGTCCGCGCTTTTTTTGCGATAACTGCGGCGCAGAAGTTCCTTTAAATTCCAAAAATTGCCCGTTTTGCGGAAGGTTTTTTTCCTCTGTCCGCTGTCCAAGCTGCGGTTATTCGGCCGATGAGAACCATTTCAAATCCGGCTGTCCGCAATGCGGGTACTCGGCGCCCATGCCGGATAAAAAAATATATATCCCGGCCAAAAAACAATGTTTTAAACTGGCGGACAGCCCTTTCTGGCTGTATATACTTGCGGCTGCGGCTGTCGCGGCTTTATTGTCCGTAATTTTATTTACTTAAGGCCGGTTTCCATATATATTTAAAAAAGCGGAGGATTCATGAAAAAACTATTTGGCCGTTTAACATATTGCGCGGTATTTCCCCTGCTGGCATTAATTTCTGTTTTTACAATATTTTCCTGTACAGCAAAACAACAAGATCCGGATCCCGGGCAGATAGCCGCGGTTTCCGCCGGAGTGCTCAATAGAAATGATCCAATCAAGGTGGTTTTTGCGCAGAGCCAGGATACATCAAAGCCGCTTGCTTCAAATACATTTGTTTTTCAGCCTTCCGTAAAGGGAACAGCTTCCTGGGACGATGATTTTACCCTGGTTTTTACTCCGTCCGAGCCGCTTAGATCCGGTCAGCGTTACCAGGTCAGGGTAAATGCAGACGGCATCAATCCTTTTAGTTTTGGTTTTGTTACCGCTGTTCCCTACATGAGTGTAAATCTTGATCCTGTCCAGGTTGATGATTCCGGCAGAATGATAGTTAAAGGTATTGTCAGCGCCGACGAAGACGCCTCCATAGCGGCAATCGAACAGACGGTCAGTTCACAGAACCTTGGTAAACCTGAATGGACACACGATTCTGGCGTACACCGGTTTGCTTTCGCACCGGTTGTACGGACCCAGGATCAGCGCACGGTAATAATATCCTGGGACGGCAAGCCATTGGGCAGCGCCGAAAAAGGCAGTGTATCGGTAATAATTCCCGGCATTGATACCTTTGAGATAATGGGTTTTAGCTCAGATAACGGAGCCATTGTTGTTTCTTTTTCTTCTCCATTAAAAAAATATAACGATTTAAGAGGTTTTATTTCGATTGACGGCAGGACCGATGTCCGTTATTCGCTGAATAACAATGTAATCCGCATTTTTGGAAACAGCGCAGGAAATATACTCCCCGGATCCGAAATTTTGATCCAGGATCTGGAGGACATTAACGGCAGGCGTATGGAAACTCCAGTCCGTTATACGGTTCCGGAAAAATGGGAACTCCCGGAAGTACGTTTTGCGGGTAACGGCGTAATTCTTCCCACTTCCCAGGGCGCCCAGCTTGTAGTGGAAACCAGAAATCTCACCGGCATACTTGTGGAAGCGTTCCAGATTTACGGCGACAATATGTTTCAGTTCCTGCAGGTTAATAACCTTAACGACACCAACGAACTGGACCGGGTGGGCGAGCCGGTGTGGACCAAAGCCTATGATTTCCAGTGGAATGATACGGATCAGAACCGCTGGATTGGCAGGGGGCTGGATATTTCGGAACTCAGCAAAAAATATCCCGGCGGAATGTTTAATATACGGGTAAGTTTTAGGTTAAGGCATGTAAAATACGAATGTACTGCCGGCCATGGAGATTTTTCCAACCTCCAGTTTCCCGGCGATGATTTTCCCGTATACCGTTACGGAGGCGAAACCAGTTACTGGGATAATTATTATAATACACCCGGGTATGACTGGAGTACGTGGAACAAATACCGCAAGGATCCATGCCACCCGGCATTTTATATTCCTTTTTATGATCATAACATAACAATAAGCCGCAATGTGCTTGTTTCCAATCTTGGCCTGCTTGCAAAAAGAACCCTGGACGGCTCCTGGGTAATCACGGCCACTAACCTGATTAACGCCAGGAGTTCGCCCAATACCGATTATAAAATTTATAATTATCAGGGCAGGCTTTTACTATCCGGTAAAACAGGATCCGACGGTATGGCCCAAATCAAGGATTTCCCTGAAGGCTCAGGTTCCGGACTGCGGCTCATCATTTATGCCGAAAACAGCCTTGGTAAAGCTTATCTTAAGGTAAACGATTCCCTGACACTGGCTACCAGCCAGTTTGATGTCGCAGGGTCAACTCCTTCGACAGGAATCAGGGGTTTGATCTACGGTGAACGCGGAGTATGGCGGCCGGGAGACGATATCTACCTGACATTCCTGCTGTCGGATCCGCAATTTAATCTGCCTGCAGATCATCCTGTTTCTTTTGAACTGGAAGATCCCAGGGGCAGGATAACCCAAACCAACACATATACAAGCTCGGTTGACGGTTTTTATCCAATTGCCGCATCGACGGATTCCGATGCTCCGACCGGAGACTGGACCGCAAGGGTAAAAGTCGGGAACAATACATTCAGTAAAAACATCAAAATAGAAACTGTAATGCCAAACCGGCTTAAAACGGATCTGGATTTCTCCGGCGAGGATGTAATTAAAAGCGGACCCCATACTGTCGGACTAGGCGCCCAATGGCTGTACGGAGCCGCTGCTTCGAATTTAAAAGCCGATATTTCGGTTACCTTTGCTGACAAGGATACTGCCTTTTCCAAGTATCCGGACTTTAGTTTCCGCGATCCGTCCAGGCTGGTCTCTGCGGAGCGCCAGAACGTCTGGGAAGGATTTTTGGATAACTCCGGCAATACTGTTTTTTCCATGAATCTTAACCCTGGCCAGACTGTACCGGGAAAAGTAACGGCCCGTTTCCTGACCAGGGTTTATGAACCGTCCGGAGTTTTTTCTTCGGAACAGACCAGTATGGAATATTCGCCGTACAAACGGTATGTGGGGATCAGGCTGCCGAAAGGCGACGCCGCGCGCAACATGCTCCTTACCGACACGGATCACAGGGCTGACATAGTTGTTCTTGACGAAGACGGAAATCCGGTCAAAGGATCCATTACGCTGAATATCGCAATATATAAATTGAACTGGCGGTGGTGGTGGGAAAAAGGCGACGGAGAAGCAGCCGAGTTTTCAACGGCAATTTCCCGCAATCCAATTTCAAAAGGAACTGTAAATACGGTAAACGGAACCGGTTCCTGGAGTTTCAGGGTTAATTATCCGGACTGGGGCAGATACATGGTCCTTGTTCAGGACAGTCAGGGAGGCCATGCCGCGGCGCAAACCGTGTATATTGACTGGCCCGGCTGGGCAGGAAGGTCCACAGCGCAGGGGCAGGGCGCAGAAGCCATGCTTACCCTTAATACCGATAAACCATCCTATATAACCGGCGATAAAATTCAGGTTACCTTTCCGTCAAACAAGGAAGCCGGCGCGCTGGTGATTCTTGAAAAGGGCGGGGAAATTATCAAAAGCGATTGGGTAAGCTGCGGCGATGAAATGACCAGTTACGAATTCAGCGCCGATCCTTCGATGACGCCCAATATTTATGTCCACGTCACCCTTTTGCAGCCGCATCTGCAGACCATCAATGATCTGCCTATCCGGCTCTACGGTATAATTCCGGTTACAATCGATGATCCCAAAGTTGTACTGCATCCGGTAATTAACGCCCCTCCCAACTGGGAAGCAGAATCAAATGTTTCTTTTTCTGTAAGTGAAGCGGACGGAAGACCTATGGCCTATACCGTAGCCGTTGTGGATGAAGGCCTGCTGGGTCTGACACGTTACAACCTGCCAAATCCGGCAAGTACTTTTTACACCAGGGAAGCCTCTTTTCTTAAGTCCTGGGATCTGTTTTCGCAGATAATCGGCGCTTACTCCGGCAGGCTTGAGACCCTTCTTGCGATTGGAGGAAGCGATGATGAACAAATGGATTCCGGCAAAGAAACACAGCGGTTTAAACCTGTGGTGCATTTCTTTGGACCTTATGAATTAAAAGCCGGTGAAACAAGGACCGAATCCTTTGACCTGCCGCCGTATACAGGAGCCCTGCGCATAATGGTTATGGCCGCTTCTTCTACAGCGGAAGCTGTCAAATCGCAGCGGGCCTATGGCACGGCGCAGACATCGGTCAAGGTAACATCGGATCTGATGGTTTTCGCCTCCCTTCCGCGCACCCTGTCGCCCAATGACGAAGTTGTGGTGCCGGTATATGTTAATTCGTTTAAAGACGGCAGCAGAAATGTAAAGGTGAGCCTCTCTGTACCCGGCGCCATTATCCAGGGCTCAGCGGTTCAGGAAGTTTATTTTACAAAAACCGGAGAAGAGCTGTTAAGGTTCAGGGTTAAAGCTCCTGCCAATCCCGGGAATCTGACTTTTAC
This sequence comes from Treponema sp., assembly GCA_009780855.1. Lineage (GTDB taxonomy): Bacteria > Spirochaetota > Spirochaetia > Treponematales > Breznakiellaceae > WQZG01. Next base: position 1,312 of record WQZG01000109.1, on the reverse strand, counting down.
CGCAAAAGCAGAATCTGCCGGGCTAAAATCCGCACAGCATGTGACGGATATGGAAGTAAGATCGACGGCAATACCGGTAACGGCTTCGTACTTTAGCCCTGTATCTCCAGGCGAAACTTTACGCGGTAATTTGAATTATCCGGGTAGGGAGGGAACCAATACCCTTACGGCAAGTTTTTCCAAACTGCCTCCGCTAAACCTGGAGTCCAGACTGGATTTCCTTGTTAAGTATCCGAACGGCTGCGTTGAACAGACAACCAGCGGTGTATTTCCGCAGCTTTATCTGGAAAATATGATGGAGCTGGACAGTTCCCGCATCGCGGAAATCCGGACCAATGTTAACGCTGGTATTGAGAGAATCTACGGATTCCAGACAGCTTCCGGCGGCTTCTCTTATTGGCCGGGTGGATCAATCCCGCATGACTGGGGCACTTCGTACGCAGGCCATTTCCTGCTCGCGGCAAGGCAGCAGGGCTACCAGGTGCGCGACAGCGTTATTAAAAATTGGCTGCATTATCAAAAGGACAGAGCGGCGGTTTGGCAGCCCAGGAACAATGATTACAGTTACGTTGAGCAGGCATACAGACTTTATACCATTGCCCTGGCCGGAGAAGCCGACCTTGGATCGATGAACAGGCTGAGGGATCAAAAAAACATTCCGCAGCAGGCAAGCTGGAGGCTGGCAGCGGCTTACTGGTACGCCGGTCAGCTTGATACTGCCCGCAGTATGACCAGAATGCTGGATCTGCCAAAAACCGAATACCGCGAACTTTCGGCGACTTTTGGTTCCAGCCTAAGGGACAAGGCAATGATCCTTGAAACCTTAATCCTTCTTGGTACCGGCAGCACCGGGCAGAGTTATTCGGCGGAGATGATTAACCGGACACGATCCCTGTATGAAGATATTTCCAAAACATTATCCGGAGACCGCTGGCTTTCTACCCAGGAAACCGCATATGCATTAATCGCTGCCGCTCCCTATGTACAAAATAATTCCGGCGGCAGTATTGCAATTGATTATTCGGCTGCGGGCCGCCCGGGGAATGTGACCATCACTGGTCCTTCTGTTGAAAAAGACCTGGGTTATGTTACAGGCAATAACGGCGCTTTTTCGTTTACCAACCGCAGTGATTCAATCGCGTATGTTAAGTTAAGCGCCAGGGGGCTCCCGGATGAAGGGAACGAACCGGCGATGTCAGAGGGCCTGACCCTTGCGGCAGAGTACCGGGATTCCGGCGGCCGGATAATAAATCCCGATAATTTAAAAACAGGCGAAGACATGGAAGTCCGGGTTACCGTTACCAATACGTAC
>WQZG01000108.1 GCA_009780855.1 Treponema sp. | reverse complement strand
GGTGGAATGTCCGCTGGACCGATGTCAGCGCCGCCCCGGAAATTATGGCTTATGCCAGAAGCCCCCGGGTAAGTACAGCCGGTTTTGTATATATTTCAGCAAGCCATAATCCGGTCGGGCACAACGGTCTAAAGTTTGGTCTAAGCGACGGCGGGGTATTGCCCGGTTCAGAAGCGTCGGTTCTTATTAGTGATTTAAAAACATTGCTTAACAGTCAGGATTCAATACTGAACCTGGAAAAAATTTTAAAAAATACGGAAACCCGGGAAAGGGATAACGTTTATAAAAAACAGCCGCAAATTAAAAAGAACGCCATTGCTGCTTATGAAGCGTTTACAGCGGAAGTGGTCACCGGTTTTACCGGCGCAGACGCGGAAAATGTACTGCAAACGATCAGGGAAGGCATAGCCGGCTACCCGCTGGGAATTTGCGCGGATTTCAACGGTTCGGCCAGAACGGTTTCCATTGACAAAAAATTCCTGACCGGACTGGGCGCTTCGTTCCAGAGCATCAACAGCGAACCAGGACAGATAAAACACAGGATCGTTCCGGAGGGAGAATCACTGCTGCCGTGCACGGAATTTCTTGCGGCCTGTCATTCCAAAGACGCTGCCTTTGTTTTGGGTTATGTGCCCGACTGCGACGGCGACCGGGGCAACCTGGTAATTTGGGATCAGGGACAAAACCGCGCAAGGGCACTGCAGGCGCAGGAAGTTTTTGCCCTGGCCTGTGTCGGGGAACTTTCTTACCTGGTGTGGAACGGACAGCTAAAATACGACAGCAGGGGCAACGCGCTGACCAAAGCGGCGCTGTCGGTAAATGATCCTACATCACTGCGCATTGATAGAATCGCCAGAGCGTTTGATATTTCGGTATTCCGCGCAGAAGTCGGCGAGGCAAATGTTGTGAGCCTTGCGCGCAAACTCCGCGAAGACGGTTACCTCGTAAGGATCCTTGGCGAAGGCTCGGCAGGCGGCAACATCACCCATCCCGCGGCTGTGCGTGATCCGATAAATACCCTGGGCGCCATAATCAAACTGTTAACCATACGGAGCGGCAGCGGAGAAAAAGGCCTTTTCGAAATCTGGTGCAGCCTGTCAAACAAGGCGCAGATGTATAAAAAAGATTTTACCCTTGCGGATATTATGGCATCGCTTCCGGGCTTCTGCACAACAAGCGTTGTCTCCGATGAGGCGTTATTAAAAATAGCAAGTTCCGATCACGGTCAATTAAAAGACAGGTATCAAAAAATATTTTTAAGGGAATGGGAATCGCGTAAAGACGAACTGCGTTCAAAATACGGAATTACCGGCTGGGACGCGGCAGCCTATAACGGCATAACAGAAAAATCCGTTTCCCGTTTCGGCGACGCTGGAAAGGGCGGTTTAAAAATCGGGTTCCTCAGTGATGATGGAAGGAAGATTGCCTGCCTGTGGATGCGCGGCTCAGGAACCGAACCGGTATTCAGAATCATGGCCGACACCGAAGGCCCGGATCCGCGTTTTGAGCGTGACTTAATTGAATGGCAGGCCCGCATGGTGGCTGAAGCTGACAAAACATAAAAAGTATAAGAAGAGGTTTAGGGAAGCTGCGCTTCCCTTCGATTTAACAATGCAGCCATCCGGCTGCACAATATAGGAGTTTTTATGGGCATACGGGGAGAAATTTTTTCCACAAAAGTAGCGCTGGATAACAGAACTTATTTTTTTAATGTAAAAGAAAACCGGATGGGTGATTTATATCTGAACATCGTTGAGAGCAAGAACCGGGACGCAGGCGGTTTTGAACGCCAGTCGATAATCCTGTTTGCGGAAGACAGCCGGGATTTTTTGGCCGGCTTCGACGAATCTCTGCGCGTCATGGAAAAGGCCGGCCGCGACAAACGCAAGGGCCGCGGTCAGGAAAGTACACGGGATGCAGGATTTGGAGAAAAACCTGAACGCAGACCGCGCAGTGATGACAGCGAAGGCAGCGATGACAGCAAAGACAGCGTAAATTTTAACCGCGATGATGACAAGCGCGATGATTTTAACCGTGATGAAGACAGCGGCGGCAGGCGGGATAATTTTAAGCGTGATGGATTTAAAAGCGAAGGTTTTAAACGCGAAAGTTTTAGCCGCGAAGGTTTTAACCGCGGAAATTCCGGCCGCGATAGTTTTAAACGAAATGGATTCAAGCGCGATGGATTTAAACGCGAAGGCTTCAAACGCGAAGGTTTTAGCCGCGAAGGTTTCAGCCGCGGCGATTCCGGCCGCGATGGTTTTAAACGGGAAAATTTTAACCGCGAAGGTTTCCCGCGGCCGTTCAAAAAACGCGAGGACGGCAAAAGCAGTTACAGCAGACGTGATGATAACAAGCGCGATGGTTATAAACGTGATGGTTTTAATCGCGATGACGCCAAACGGGAAGGCAGCCAGTTTATAAAGCCAAGAAAACGGGTTGTCAGAAAGAAAGAGTTTTAAGAAAAAGTTCGGTTGCGGTTTTATTACCTTCCGGTCCCACACACGAGGGACAGCCGTTCCTGCAGGGGCAGTTTTTAACAGCGGCATAAACGGACACAAAAAGTTCTTTTACATGACCGGCCAGAGATTCGGCAAGCCCTGTTCCCCCCGGATATTTATCGTAAACATAAAGGCACGGAGTTTCAAAATGGGGATCTTTGGTTCTTTCGGAAGTACCCAGGTCTCTGGGATCACAGAGCAAAAAAACTGGCGCAATCTGGCGGATTAAGATTCCTGTGCCGTTAAGCACCGCGCCTTTTTCCGCTTCGTCCATGGGTGCAAGAATCATGCCGCCTTCGGTATCTTCGCCAAACAGGAGTGTCAGCGCCCGGGTCTGCATTTCTTCTTCCGGTACATCTATCTCGCCAAAGCCGATATTTTCGTGGGTGTGGAAACGGATCTTTTTAAACTTGACCGCCTGGGTGCGTACCAGAATATCGCCAAGGACGCTGCGCCCGGCAAGGACCCCGGCCGTGTTATCCCAGGAGAAGTTTTCATCCTCAGTAAGAACTTTTATGTCAGTCTTGATGACACCGTCGGTAAAATAGTTGACTTCGGCCTCTTTTACATAGGCCTTGCGATTTTCGATATCAAGTTTCTCAACAATGAACTGTCTGCCGCGGTGCATATAAACCATTTTGTCAAAAAGCATTTCTTTGGCGCCGGGCCTGTCCATTTCGCCTATAACTTCGTTTCTGCCTTTTGTGGTATCCACAATTACAATATTGTCCGCCCCGGCTGTCCGCAGACTGATCCCTTCCGCGGGGTAGGAACGATCTGCCCAATGCCATTTGCCGGACACATGCCGGACAGTGCCTTCTTCCTCCAGGTATTCCAGAACCGGTTCAGCTTCGTCCTTTTTAAAACTGTCACCGCCGTTATCTAAAATTTCATCCTTAAAGGGAAGTTCAAACGAGGCGCACCTGACATGATCGGCCAGAATATAGGGGTTGTCAGGATCGAGTCTGGCTTCTTCCATGCTTTTTCCAAAGAACCACTGTGGATCCTTCATAATGAATTGATCGATGGGCGAAGCCGACGCGACAAAAACCGCAACCGATGTGCCGCCCCGCCGTCCTGCCCGTCCGGACTGCTGCCAAAAACTGTTAAACGAACCCGGGAAACCGGCAACAACCGAAGCGTCCAGGCCTCCGATATCAATGCCAAGTTCAAGGGCGTTGGTTGACACCACCCCCTGAATACTGCCATCCCGCAGGCCTCTTTCGATCTCCCGCCTTTCGTTGGGAAGGAGTCCGCCCCTGTAGGTTTCTACACGGATCCGCGAGTCTTCTGTATAAATGTTTTTTAAGTCCTGGTTAACATAGGCGGCGGCGACTTCGGTTTTAATGCGCGAATGGGCAAAAAGTATAGTTTTAATGCCCGCCCGCAAAAACGCCAACATCCATCGCTGGCTCTCCGTTACAACGCTGCGGCGTATGCCCTGCACAGCGTCGACAAGCGGCGGATTATATAGAATGATCCGCTTCTCGCCGCGGGGCGCGCCGTTCTTGTCAACCAGCACCACATCTTCACCGATTAATGCCTGCGCCAGTTCTTTGGGGTTTGCGATTGTAGCGGAGCATAAAATAAAAAGCGGTTTTGAACCGTAGAAAGCGGCAATACGTTTTAGCCTGCGGATTACATCGGCGACATGGGATCCCAGCACCCCCCGGTAAGCGTGGGCTTCATCAATAACAATGTATTTTAATCCCGAAAAAAACCTTATCCACTTTGGATGATTCGGCAGTATGCCGGCGTGAAGCATATCGGGATTTGAAATAACGATCCGGCCGGTATCCCGGATCGAAATACGAAGGCTCTCCGGTGTATCCCCGTCATAGGTTGCCGCCTTAACATTGAGGCCCTCAGCGCCGGTAATAGTCTCGTTCAGCTCAGACTGCTGGTCCTGGGAAAGCGCTTTTGTGGGAAAAAGGTAGAGGGCCCTTGCCTTTTCGTCATTCAGCAGGGCGTTCAGCACCGGCAGATTATAACACAGGGTCTTCCCCGAGGCGGTCGGTGTAACCACCACGGTGTTATTTTTCGCCCTGACATTGTCCCAGACTTCACCCTGGTGCGTGTAAAGCCAGTCAATTCCCCTTTTTTTTAACGCAGTCCGAATCCTGTCATCCAAATCCGCCGGAACCGGAACATAGGAGCCTTCAGCCGCGGGAAGCAGCTGTTCCATAACAATATTGGGGGCAAATTCGGGAGACCTCAGAATATTCTGCAGCTTGGCCAATTGGTCAGAATCCGGACTGTTCATTTTAATAATAATAATCCGGAAAGTAAGAAATTAAAAGTGGAAAGGAGAAAGGAGAAATTAGAAATGAGGAATTAAAAATGAAAAAAATTCTTAACTTTTACCTCTTAACATTTATCATTTCTAATTTTTAATTTCTCATTTCTTCCCCATATCGACATTAATTTTTGAATATTATATAATCTGATCAGGGTGGGGATAACAGAAACAGTTAAGAAGGAGTACCGGCATGACAGAGGTTTTATCCATTGTTCTGGGCGGAGGAAAAGGTACCCGGTTATTTCCCCTAACCCAGGCCCGCGCCAAACCCGCAGTACCTTTTGGCGGGAAATACAGGCTGGTCGATATACCGATTTCTAATTGCATCAATTCAAATTTAAAACAAATTTACATACTTACCCAGTTTAATTCAGCTTCCCTGCATCTGCACATAGGACAAACCTACAACTTTGACTCTTTTTCCATGGGTTTTGTTGAAATTCTGGCAGCCGAACAGACCCATGAACACACCAGCTGGTTTGAGGGAACAGCAGACTCGGTGCGCAAAAATTTTATTCATTTCAGAACCCAGAATCCTTCATATTACCTGATCCTCTCCGGCGACCAGCTCTACCGGATGAATCTCCAGGATTTGCTTAAAAAACACAGGGAATCCGGAGCGGCGATTACCATTGCCTGCACTCCCGTAAGCAGGGAAGGCGCGAACCAGCTTGGGATTTTAAAAACCGACAAGAACAATGTCATTACTGAATTTATCGAAAAACCCGGTCCGTCAAAGAATATTTCGGATTTTAAAGTACCATCCGAACTTAAAAAAGACAAAAGCAAGGGCGACGAATACCTGGCCTCAATGGGCATCTATGTGTTTAACGCGCCGACAATGGAAGAATGCCTCAACAACGAACTGACAGATTTTGGCAAAGAAATAATCCCGATGGCGATTAAGAAACTTAAGGTAAACGCCTATATTTTTGACGGGTACTGGGAAGACATCGGAACCATACGCAATTTTTACGAGGCCAACCTGGAATTGACGACTTTAAAACCCAGGTTCGATTTTTACGACGAAAGCCACCCAATCTACACCCACTCCCGTTGCCTGCCTCCGTCCAAAATGAATTTCAGCAACATGAACCAGTCGATTGCCGCGGAAGGCTGCATTATCACAAACGCGTCGATTACCAATTCGATTGTGGGGCTGCGTACCATTATCGAAAGCGGTTCAAGCCTCAACGGGGTGGTTTGTATGGGCGCGGATTATTATGAAACCGAGGCCAAAAAACAGCAAAACGCGGATACCCGGATTCCCAACCTTGGCATTGGGCGGGGCACCATCGTTAAAAAAGCGATAATTGACAAAAATGCCTGCATAGGCGAAGGCTGCCGCATCGGTGTAGACGATATAAACCGCACTGACGGTAATTACGGTTCCTACTATATTGTTGACGGGATTATTGTCATTCCAAAAAATACTGTACTGTATCCCGGTACAATTATTTAACGTCAGTCTTTTTATTATTAAGTTTATTTTACGTTTAGTCCGGTGTTGAGGGCATACTCCGGCTGCTTAACTTCCAGCACAATCTTTTCGTCCATGGCAATCTTGTTACTCATGGCAATCTTTTCGTCCAGGAAAATCTTGCCGTCCCGGGCATCAGCGCAAAAAACTGTTCCCTCCGGTTTTTCCAGCATCAGGACAGAAAGCGGATCTTCCAGTTCTTTCTGAATCACACGCCGCAGCGGCCGGGCTCCGTATTTTTGATCAAAACCTTTTTCCAGCAGCAGTTCTTTGGCCTGCGGCGCCAGTTCCAGTGTATAGTTCTGCTCAGCCAGACGGGCGGCAAGTTCAGTAAGCTGAATATCAAGAATGGCCCGCAGCTGGGGCAGTTCCAGAGGGTGAAATACCACAATCTCGTCAAGGCGGTTAATAAACTCCGGGCTAAGGAAGCGTTTAAGTTCCGACATTGCCGAGGACTCGATTTCACGGAAGTCCATGAGGCCGCCGTCATTCCCGAATCCAAGCTTTGTATTGCCGGAGATTTCGCGTACGCCGGCGTTGCTGGTCATTATTATAACTGTGTTCCGGAAATTTACTGCATGTCCCAGATTGTCTCTTAACTCGCCTTCTTCCAGCACCTGTAAAAGCAGATTAAAAACATCCCTGTGGGCCTTTTCGATTTCATCAAAAAGAATAACACGGTAGGGATTGCGCCTGATTTTTTCGGTAAGGACCCCGCCCTCCTCATAACCTATGTAACCGGGAGGCGCGCCGACAAGCCGGGATGCGTTATGTTTTTCCATGTAATCGGACATGTCAATCCGGACAAGAGAATCGGAACTTTGGAACAGATATTCGGAAAGCCGTTTGGCAAGCAGGGTTTTTCCCACGCCTGTGGGGCCAAGAAATACAAAGGAACCTACAGGTCTGTACGGCGAAGAAATCCCCACCCTTGATCGTCTGATCGCCCCGGCAATCCGGTCCACAGCGTCATCCTGGCCAATTACCCCGCGGCGCAGTTCGTTTTCCATATTTACTAACTTGCGGGATTCCTGTTCTTCAAGACTGGTCAGAGGTATACCGGTAATTTCTGCGACAACCTGCCGGATATCACTGTCATTTACCTGCGGCCTTATGCTGCCGGTGTTTTGTTCCCAGGCCGCTCTTACGACAGCCAGCTTTTTTCTTAGATCGCGCACCCTGCCGCGCAATTCGGCGGCCCTTTCGAAAACCTGGGCCTGTGTCATCGCCTGTTTTTCATTCAGAAGCAGGTTTATTTCGTTTTCCAGGCCGGCGGTATCAGGCGCCTCAGCGGAAGGCTCCAGTTTTTTCATGGCGCCGGCTTCGTCCAGGAGATCAATGGCCTTGTCCGGCATGCAGCGGCCGGAGATATAACGGCCGGCCATTTTTGCGGCGGTCTTTATTGCGCCGGGAGTATACTGTACCTTGTGGTGGTCTTCAAAATCTTTCTTGATGCCTTCCAGTATGCTGACGGTTTCTCCAAAGTCAGGCTCCTCTACATAAACAGGCTGGAAACGGCGTTCAAGCGAAGCGTCTTTCTCAAAACGTTTACTGTATTCAGCCGGCGTCGTCGCGCCTATGCATTGAATTTCCCCGCGCGACAGGCCGGGTTTGAGTATGTTCGACGCGTCTACAGATCCTTCCGCGCCGCCTGCGCCTATAATGGTATGGATCTCGTCAATAAAAAGAATAATGTTTTTAACCTGAATAATTTCCCGCAGAATTTTTTTAAGACGTTCCTCAAATTCACCCCGGTACCTGGTCCCGGCTATAATCGAAACCATATCCAGGGTAAATATCCTGCGGCCGCTCAGGGCCGGCGGCCCGTTTCCGCTTGCCAAAAGCTGGGCCAAACCTTCCACTATGGCGGTTTTACCGACTCCAGGCTCTCCCACCAGCACCGGATTGTTTTTGGTTTTACGGCTTAAAATTCTAATAAGCCGGTTTATTTCCCTGTGCCTTCCTATTACTGTTTCAAGTTTTCCGGAAGCCGCCATCGCGGTCAGGTCAGCGGCGAATTCCTCAAGTGTGGGGGTTAATACCGGATATTCAGCGGGTTTTATTTTTATATCGGTAATTTTATTACCGCCGCCTGAATTGTTCTCGCGGCGGATAATGGAAGGCTGATATACACTGCCCGGAAACGTGCCTCTGTCGGACGGCGCTTTAATCATCATCCGTAAAAAATCAGAATTAAAATTCTTCTCCTGTAAAAAAATCTGCGCGGGCGAATTATTTTCTTCAAAAGCAGCAAGCAAAAAATGTTCGGTGCCGGTATAATCGGCCTTAAACTCAGCGGCTTCTTCCCGGGCCGCGTTAAGCAAAGCCGCGGTTCTGTCCGACATCTTTGTTTCCCCGATAGCGGCATCATAGTGTACGGGCAGGCTATTCGCAAGTGACAGCCTGAACTCATCCAGATTGATGCCTCCGGAAGCCAAAATTCTGCAGGCCGAGCCGTGTCCTTCTTTTAAAATGGCAATAAGGATATGCTCGGGCAATAATTGTCCGCAATTAAAATGTCTTGCTTCCTTAACCGAATCTAAATTTAATAGATTCCGCAAACGGTTGGAAAAATCAACTGCGCTCATCTGGCTTTAGGCTCCGTTCAGAATTGGCCTATAATTAACCTGTCGCCGGGAGCAAGGTTAACCCTTTCAAACCAGCCCTGCGGCACTTCAAGTGCGTAACGCACCGAGCGGCTTGAACGTACGGGATCGAGATTGCCGGGCTCCATGTTTTTAATGTCGATAATCTTCCCGTCCGACGCGATAAACGCGATGGAAAGCGGGATAAGGGTATTCTTCATCCAGAACGAAAGAATATCGTCCCTGTCAAAAACAAAAAGCATGCCCTCCCCGTCTGCCAGTTTAGTCCGGTACATTAATCCGCGGCTAAGTTCTTCGCTGGTTTTTGCTATCTCTGCTTTGATATTAACGGATTTGTCCTGGCCCTGTATTACCAAATCGCGGGCAGGCAGCTTCTGGATATTTTGGGATGAACAGCCTGACACAATAAATACCAGGAGGAAACAAGGTAAAAAAAATTTAAAATTCATTAAGAAATTCCTCCCTCTGGAATTGCTGCAAATTTTCCTGCGCTTTTGACGCGTCAATAAGGCCGTTAAATACTTTCTTGTCTATATATTTTACAGTAAGCGGCCGTTCAATGGACAGCCTGGTTTCATCGGATTCCCAAACCGCCTCCGATGGATCCAGATAATCCGGTTCGCCGTATTTTTTAACCAGGGAAGTATAGACCGAATAATGATCAAGTATAGCCGTATCCAGGGTAAAAGCCATTATATAAACATTTCCGCCGGTAAGCTGGAAAAATGCCCGCTTGATAAATGAAGCTCCTGTGGTTTCAACCAGAGTTTCTTCCCTGCCCGGAATTATCGAGACGTCGCGGTCTCCGCGAAAAGCCAGCAAATCGTCCCGCGTCAGGGCAGTCTTTAAGGAATTAAGGTCCATGCCAAGAACCAGCCCCCTGAACTGCCTGGGAACTTCATCCGGATTCTCCGGGGCCAGCGGCGGCCTGGCTGTCTCCGGAAGCCAGTAATCAAAAGTCTCCTGCGCTCCGGCAAACCCCGGACACAGGACAAGTATAAATGACAGGAAAAAAAAGGGCAGAATTTTCATTATCCTTATTATCGGAAACTCCCGTGCATTATTTATTAAGCGCATTATTTATTAAGCGCCGATCCTTCCTTGCGGGCAGCCTCAATCTTCTGCATTTTTTTGTAAAACTCCGTCTGTTTGACTATTTCCAGAGCGCTTACAGTATGTATTTTATCATTCTGAATCTGAATTTTTTGGTTTTCAAGCATTTTACGCAGTATAAAATTAGCGTCTTTGGGCGCAAGGCCGACCATGCTGGCAAGTTCCTTTGGGCCAAAATCAAACGTATAGGGTAAATTGGAATTGACCGGTATGCGGTTCTTTTCAAGCTGAATATTAAGGGCGTCATACATACGGCCAAGCGGATCATTTATCAGTGTATTGGCAAGCTGCTTATAAATAAACCAAATCCTCTCCGCGAGCAGGGTTGTAAGCCGCGCGATAATCTGCGGCTGGGCCGTGATCATCCTTACAAAGTTTGACCGGTTAACCGCGAGTACAACGCAGTCCTCGTAAGCAACCGCCGACGCGGCCCTGGGCTTGGACTCAAGCAGGGCCATCTCGCCCAGGATGTCGCCGGCCTTGAGTACAGCAAGCAGAACCTCGTTATTATCCACGATTTTTGTTATTTTAACGGAGCCTTTCTGGACAATAAAAAGTTCGTTGCCCGGTTCGCCCTCCGCAAAAAGCATGGTATCTTTGGGATAAACCCTGTTCAGTTTTTCGGCGGAATTACCGGCAATTGACGCCGCGTACGGTGCGATCTTCATCATTTTTTCGCGGGCGGTAAATACATCGCTGCCCTGCGGACAATGGATTATATATTGACTATAAGCGTAATAAGCCTGGTTATACTTGCTTTGCCTTGCGTAATACTCCGCGACCTTAAAAAGGTGGGTAGCGTTGATTTCCGCTGTTTCTTTTAAAGTGAGCCTGGAAAGAACCTCGTCCAGGTAGCGGAGCCGTCTGGAAAACTCCATAATAATCTTCATGGCAACAGGGGTATTATTCTGAATCAGCTGGCTGTATTGTTCCCTGTGGACCGAGATTAAGGTAACATCGGTAACTGCCTTGGCGGTTTCGATGTGGCTGTGGGAAGACATGGTGGACACAACGCCGAAAAAATCTCCAGGCCCCAGAATAGTGCCCCTCTCCTCTGCGACAACCTCCACATCCTTGGAAATTCTTACTTTTCCCTCGCGTATGATAAAAAACCTGTCAGCGTTCTGTTTACCTTCTACGATAATATATGAGTCTTTTTGGAAATTAACAAAAGATAGCTGAAGCTGTTCTCCCATCTATTAAAGTATAGGAAGCCATACAAGGCTTTGTCAACGGCTAACGCCGTTGGCTCTTTTAAAGAAATGATTATATGGACGCTATCGCGTCCGGCAGGTCAACGCCTGCCTACGGTTCTTTGGCGGCGTTGGCTCTTTTAAGGAAATGATTATATGGACGCTCTCGCGTCCGGCGGGTCAACGCCTGCCTATGGTTCTTTGGCGGCGTTGGCTCTTTTTTAAAAATATGAATTTTTTGGCGATATTCATTAAATTCAGGGTATGAAAAAATATAATTTATTCTGGATTAGGGTTCAAAAAATTATGAAGATCAAAAATATTCCCGGATCTGTCCTGACCAGCAGAACCGGTATTGATCATCAAACCTTAAGGAACTACCAATACTGGAATCTGGTTCCGGATATTTTTTTGGCATGTAAAATTTCGGAGATCCTGGGCGTTTCTGTCGAATATTTGGCAAGCGGAAAAGATTACGCGTTAAAGAACGCTGTCAGGCGCAGGCAGTTTATTATACAAAATCCTGATAAATCCATTACATATAAAGCATATACAGCCGCTTAGACTGCCGCAGCGTAAACAGCTGCCGTATAAACTACCATTCACCGATAAAGAGGACTTCCGGCTCCAGGTCAAATCCCCGTTCTTTTTTAACACGGGTCTGGATTTCTTCGATCAGCGACTTTATATCTGCAGAAGCCGCGTTGTCTTTATTTATGATAAAATTTCCGTGCCAGGGCGCTATCTGGGCGCCGCCGGACGCCAGACCGCGCATTCCCAAATCGGCGATAATTTTGCCGGATGGTTCGCCGAATTCGCGGTTGTTCTTAAACACCGAACCAGCAGAAGGGAACCGGTAATGCCCTTTTTCTT
>WQZG01000107.1 GCA_009780855.1 Treponema sp. | reverse complement strand
AAGGCCGCGGATTCCTGCTTATGGCCAATCTTGTCTTGTCCGGATTCCAGCGCCGCATGGGAGCCGAACTTGGGGTAATGCCCGGGGAAGAAATGACGACCGCCCTGCAGACCGCGGAGGAACTTGGGATTAAACACAGCCTCTGTGACCGCGATGTGCAGATAACCCTGCGCCGGGCCTGGGGCAAATGCGGCCTCTGGAGCAAATCCAAACTTCTTGCCTCGCTTTTATCAAGCGCGTTTTCCACAGAAAAACTTACGCCGGAAGAAATCGAAAACTTAAAGAACCGCAATGAACTTGACGGCATGATGGCTGAGCTTGCCGGTTATCTGCCTTCTGTAAAAGAAACTTTAATAGATGAAAGGGACCTTTATCTTGCGGCCAAAATTTTCAATACAGCTTCTGTAATTTGTGACACCGCTGTTGCAGCTGACGCAGCTGCAGGCGAAAAAATAAAACCGGCCCACATTATTGCCGTTGTCGGCGCCGGCCACATGCTGGGCATTAAATCCCATCTGGAAAAAATCGCCTCCGGAGAAGAAACCGTTAATGTCGGCAGCCTGGATATTGTACCGCCTTCCTCTCCTTTTTCCAAAGTCGCAGGCTGGATAATTCCCGCCATTATTGTCGCTTTTATTGTTCTGGGATTTTTCCACGCGGGCGCGCAAATGAGCCTAACAATGCTTTTGCGCTGGATATTATGGAACGGTTCGCTGGCAGCCCTTGGCTCCATTATAGCTCTTGGACACCCGCTTACGATACTGGTTTCGTTTTTCGGCGCGCCAATCGCCACATTGAACCCGTTTGTCGGCATTGGGCTCTTTACCGGAGTCACCCAGGTCAGCATAAAAAAACCGCGCGTTTCTGACGCGCAGAATATAGTCACAGACATAGGCAGCCTCAAGGGTATTTACGGCAACCGCATTATACGCGCGCTGCTGGTTTTTTTCTTTTCGTCCATAGGCGGCATAGTCGGGAATTTCATTTCGATACCCGCGCTTGCCGGGACGCTTTTTAAGTAAGGAAACAGCTGTTGAAAATTACAAAAATTACCTTAAAAAACTGGATGAATTTTTCAAATATAACTGTCCATTTGGATAATCGTCTGTTTATTATTGGCGCCAATGCATCGGGGAAATCCAATTTTTTGGATGCTCTTCGTTTTATGCGCGATATTGTAAAACACGGGGGCGGGTTGCAATATGCTCTTGCTTTAAGAGGTGGATTAAAAAAAATACGCTGTCTCTCTGCACGTGCAAACCCAACAGTCGGTATATTGCTGGAATTTATTGATGAAACAGATATATGGTCATATGAATTAAATATTATCCAGCAGCAGACAGGCAGCCACAAGCAGCTGATTGAATCAGAAATAATTACTAAAAATAATAATGATATTATTCGCCGCCCTATTACAGAAGACAAGGAAGATGATGAAAGGTTAACCCAGACCTACCTGGAACAAATTTCTACAAACAAGGAATTTAGAGAACTTGCCCGTTATCTTGAAACCATACAATACCTCCACCTGGTCCCGCAATTATTAAAATTTCCCGAGGCTTTTTCCGGACAGGATTTGCCGGATGATCCCTTTGGGAAAGGTTTCCTGCAAAAAGTTGCAAAAACATCAGAAAAGACCAGACAAAGACGCTTATCTCAAATTCAACAAGTGCTCAGAAAAGCAGTACCCCAGCTTGAAAATTTGACATACATAGAAGACGTTGGGCATCCTCATCTGGAAGTTACTTATAAGCATTGGCGTGCCAAAGGCGCAAAACAGAATGAAATTCAACTATCTGACGGAACACTTAGACTTATAGGCTTTATCTGGATTCTCCTGGATGGTCAGAGTTTATTGCTTCTTGAGGAGCCTGAACTTTCTTTGCACCCTGCTATAATTGAAAAAATTCCTGAACTAATGTACTCGGTACAGCGTACAAAAAAAAGTATTCGCCAAATATTGATTACTACCCATAGTTCCGAGCTCCTTTCAGATAAAGGTATTTCTTTATCGGAAATCCTTATACTTCAGCCTGATGCTGAAGGTACCAGAGCGATTATGGCTGATACAAAAGATAGAATCAGAGCTCTTGTCGACGGGGACATGACTCCCGGTGAGGCAGTAATGCCGGAAACTGCCCCTGATGTTCATACCGGTCTTTTTATTGAGTAATTATAGTTGAATGATACCGATTATTTGCGTTTCCGAAGATGAACCTTCTCTCAATGTTATGGAAAAAATGCTTGATAATTACAGAGATTGTTTCATAATAGAAAACAAGCTTAATACAAAAGGCTCTCCAGGATTATATAGAAATATCCAGGCATATATTAAGGCGTCTGCAGTCACCCCTTATTTTATAATCACCGATTTGGATAAAAATGAATGCGCTCCTTCTTTATTGAAACAAATACCTCATTTATCAATGTATAAAAACTTGTTGTTTCGGATTGCTGTACATGAAATTGAAGCATGGTTAATGGCAGATCGTAATAATTTTGCTGATTTTACCGGCATAAGTTTTAAAAAAATTCCCTCCAGACCGGATGAAATAAACGTTCCCAAGGTATTATTGTTTTCTTTGCTGCAAAAAACTAAAAAAAAATTTTTAATAGCAGATATGGTTCCCAAAAGCGGCGCTAAAATTGGACCTTATTATAATAAACAATTAGAAAATTTTATATGGAATAACTGGGATATCAATACAGCGAAGAACAATTCACCAAGTTTGCAAAAAGCGTGCCTGGCACTGGATAAATTCGCCGATTCAATGCGAATCATGGGTTCAATTTGAAACCTTGGCTAAAGTTTTATGTTTTAATTCCGTTAATTTTAAGGAACATCCAAATGTATTTTATTTTTCAAGGTAACAATGAAAACTAAATCTTTATTTATTTCCGTGATATTGTTTTTGATTTTTTCGGCGTCCGGTGTTTTTGCCCAGGCTTTTCTTAACCCTGACAAATATTTCGCAGTTTTCCCCTTAAAAGCCGGCGAGAATGTTGCCAACAATGATTTTGTATGGCTTGCCGACAAGGATAATTATGCCAGATTTGCTGCACTTTCCGGCCGGCCGGATTTAATTGATTCAAAACTGGAATTCGCGCTTTTGTCTTTTTATTCGCCTGCAGTAATAGGCAAACGGCCCGTCAGCGCGAATACGATTCTGCCGGCCAATAATGTCAGGTCCTCGGCGCTCAAGCTTGGCGCAGCTGTTTTTAAGGAACTGACCATGCTTAACTATTTTGATCACGACAACACGGTTCAGATTCTGCAATATGAGGACATGCTTAATTTTATTTCTGAAAAAAACGCGGTTACCAGATCCCAGATCGAGCAATATTACCGGGCCAATATTAAAAGCCTGGTTACAGAGATCGTCAATGATGAATTTAACAAGATCGGCTTCTCATTGGTTAATTATGCCGATAACCACAGATATTTTATAACCCTTATACGGACTCCTTCAAACGGGCGCTATGTAATGAATTACGAAGTCCCCGCTGCCTCTCCTGTTGTAAAAACGATCGCCGCAGCGGCGCGGGAAACTTTGATTAATGAACTTAGAAGGCGGCCCCAGGAGTTTTCCGCGGATGACGCTGACTTTATAAAGAACCAGGCCATGCTTATTCCGGCTGTTGCGATGCCAGCCGCCGGCACCGATACAATAAACGTAATAACAGCTTTTTTTCTTAACCAAAACAAGGATACTTATAATGCCCTGGGCTTAAAATGGCAGGAATTATACGGTCTTGGCGGCGCCGGGGAAACCGCATCTTCTTCGTACTCGCGTGCTTTGGCATCACTTAGCGACTACCTTGCGGACATCGGGCTTTAGGCCGTATCGTACGGTTGATTCATTTCATTCACGTCATTAATATATTATTAACTCCATACAAGAGAGAAAAATAATGGCAGAATACTATCTTGCTATAGATTTTGGAGCCTCAGGCGGCAGGCATATTCTTGGTCACGCGGAAAACGGGAAAATGATTCTGGAAGAAGTTCACCGTTTTGCCCATGTACCGGTAAAGCAGGACAATTCCCTGGTCTGGGACGATGAGGAAATGTTCCGCCAGATTACAGAAGGCCTTGTAAAATGCGGCCGGCTGGGCAAAGCTCCGGTTTCGGTCGGGATTGATACCTGGGGCGTCGATTACGCCCTTGTTGACGGTGACGGCCGGCCCATAAAACCGGTCTACGCTTACCGCGACAGCCGCACAGAGCCTTTTATCAATAACAGCGTTCTCCCTTACGAAAAACTGTATGAAATCACCGGTATCGCAACCCAGCCATTTAATACCGTTTACCAGATGCAGGCGGACAGGGCCGCAGGCCGTCTTGAAAAAGCCGCGCTGATGTTCCAGCTCCCGGAGTATTTTTCCGCAAGGCTTACAGGGAATCTTAAATCAAAAGAAAACAACGAATATACAATGGCTTCCACTACCGGATTGCTGGACGCCAAAAACAAGGTTTGGGCAAAAGAAGTTTTTGAAAAACTAAATCTGCCCCTGCGGCTTTTTAAACCCATCCGCATACCGCCCTACGAAATCGGGGAACTGGACAACGAAATAAAAAAAATTACAGGATTTAACACAAAAGTTGTAATGGTCGCCAGCCACGATACGGCTTCCGCGGTCGCGGTTACTTCCGGCGATACCCTCTACATAAGTTCTGGCACATGGAGCCTTTTGGGCGTGGTAGGAGATCCTGTACTGACACCGGAAGCACGCCGGGCTGGCTATACCAACGAAGGCGCCTGGAACGGAAAAATCAGGTTCCTAAAAAACATTATGGGCCTGTGGGTGATCCAGTCGGTGCGGCATGAACTGGATGATAAATACAGTTTTGCCGAACTGGAAAGCATGGCAAGGACAGCCGGCAAAACCGCGGAAAAAAGCTGGACCATTGATGTAAACCTTCCCAGATTCTACAATCCGGCTTCCATGATCACCGAGATAAAAGAAGAATATAAACGTGTTGGCAAAAAAGTGCCCCAAACGCCCGGCGAACTGGCTTTTTGTGTTTATACCAGCCTGGCCCAATGCTATAAAACCGCGATTGCTGATCTTGAAAATATTACCGGTAAAAAATACCGGTCCATATCGATAATCGGGGGAGGCAGCAAGGATGGTTACCTTAACGCCCTTACAGCGGAGTTTACTGGCAAAACTGTTTTTACAGGCCCAACTGAAGCCACCGCGACCGGCAACATTCTTTTGCAGATGAAGCAGGCAGGCAATCCGGCTGTAAAAAACGGTTTTTCGGAACTTGTGAATAATTCCTTTGACATACGCGAAATAAAACCTTGAAATAAAAATTTAACAGGAGGATAACGATGTACGATTCTGCAAAGACTTTATACAAAGAATGGGGTGTGGATACAGAAAAGGCGATGAAGAAGTGCGCTTCCATTCCCGTATCCCTGCATTGCTGGCAGGGCGATGATGTAACCGGATTTGAAAAATCCGCCGGCCCGCTTTCCGGCGGGATTCAGACTACAGGGAATTATCCGGGCAAGGCCCGCAACAAAGACGAACTGATGAAAGATCTCGATGTTGTCTATTCGCTGATCCCAGGCAAAAAACGCCTTAACCTGCATACCCATTACGCGATAACCGACAGCGAAGTACCAAGGGATCAGGTGGCTCCGGAACATTTTAAAGCCTGGCTTGACTGGGCAAAAAAACGCAAGATTGGCCTTGATTTTAACGCTACTCCTTTTTCCCATCCAATGGCTTCAAGCGGCATGACACTTTCATCCCCGGACAACAAAGTAAGGGATTACTGGATAAGGCACTGCAAAGCAACAAGAAAAATCGCCGCCTGGCTTGGAGAGCAGCAGGGCAGCCCCTGCCTCCACGACATCTGGATACCGGACGGGCTCAAGGACATACCGGCGGACAGGCTGGGCCCAAGGGAACGCCTGCGCGACGCGCTGGACGAGATTTATTCGGTTAAGTACAGCAAAGAACACATCATCGACGTTGTGGAAAGCAAGCTGTTCGGAATCGGCCTGGAAAGCTACACCGCAGGTTCATCGGAGTTCTACATCGCCTACGCCGCGACCAGGGGCATTTACGTTCTGCTGGACAACGGCCACTACCACCCGACCGAACTTGTCTCCGACAAGATACCGGCCCTGCTTTCGATTTTTGACAAGGTTGCGCTGCACGTTACAAGGTCGGTCCACTGGGATTCCGATCATGTGGTTTTATTCGCAGACGAAATAAAAGAAATTGCCAAAGAAATAATCCGGAACAAGGCAGAAGACAAGGTCCTTATCGGGCTGGATTATTTTGACGCCAGCATTAACCGCATCGCGGCCTGGGCAGTCGGTGCGCGGAACTTCCAGAAGGCCCTTTTGTATGCCCTGTTAATTCCCCATGATAAACTTAAGCAATTGCAGGATTCCGGACAATTTTCCAAACTTATGGTTTTGCAGGAAGAAATCAAAACCCTGCCCTTTGGCGCGGTCTGGGAAGAATATCTTAAACGCCAGAACGTACCGGGGGCAGACTGGTTTGGCCAGGTTGAAAAATACGAAAAGGACGTTCTGTCGGGAAGAAAATAAGTGCATACAATTCTCCGCTATGTCAGGCCCTATGTACTTCGGATTAGCCTGAATCTTTCTGTAAAATTCCTCGGTACCATAATGGATCTTCTCCTGCCGTGGATACTTGCCTACATGATAGACAAGGTGGCTCCCCTTAAACAGGTAACTCCCATTGTTGTCTGGGGAGTTATAATGATCTTCTGCTCGTTCTTTGGAGTCGTTGCCAGCGTGTCCGCAAACCGCATGGCTTCCGGTGTCGCCCGCGATGTTGCCCGCACTTTGCGCCACGATCTTTTTGCAAAAATATCGTATCTTAGCTGCGCCCAGGTTGACGGTGTGACTGTCCCTTCGCTTATCGCCCGCCTGTCATCGGATACCTATAACGTGCACCGCATGGTTTCAAGCATACAGCGCGTCGGAGTCCGTTCGCCCATATTAATGCTGGGCGGGATTCTGATGACCTTTACCCTTGATCCCTTCCTTGCCCTGGTATTGCTTGGAATATTGCCTTTTGCCTTTATCGTAATTTACATTGTATCGGCAAAGGGGATTCCCCTGTACACAAAATTACAGAGCGCAGTTGATACCATGATCAGGGTAGTGCGCGAAAACGCAACAGGTATACGCATTATAAAGGCGCTTTCCAAAGCCGAGTACGAGAAAAAACGTTTTGCCGCGGCCAACAACGATGTGTCCGACAGGGAATGGACAGCCAATGTTATCATGGGGATCACCAACCCGGTAATGTCGGTTTTTCTGAACCTGGGGCTGGTCGCCGTTATCATTGCAGGCGCGTACAGAATCAACGCGGGGCTTACCCAGCCGGGCGTAATTATCGCCTTCCTTAGTTATTTTACGATTATATTAAACGCCACACTTTCCATTACCAGAATGTTTGTAATGCTTTCCCGCGGCGCAGCCTCCGGTGACAGGATCGGAGACGTCCTTGCAATGCCGCAGGATATTCAGGTTACCCAAAGGGATCATGTTCAATCTCCGTATCATATCTCTTTCGAAGATGTGGATTTTTCTTACCATGTAATACCCGGCCAGGAACCTTTATTAAAAGGGATCAGTTTCAATCTAAAGCAGGGAGAGACCCTGGGAATCCTGGGCGAAACCGGATGCGGCAAATCTACGGTGATTCAGCTTCTGCTGAGGTTTTACGATCCGCTGTCAGGCTGTATCAGAATCGGGGGCGATGATATCCGGGGCATTCCTATAGAAGAACTCTATAAAAAATTCGGAGTTGTTTTCCAAAAAGATGTGCTTTTTGCAGAGACGATCAAAGAGAACATTTCTTTTGGCAGGGACCTGGACGAACAGGAACTGCGCAGGGCAGTGCGGTTTGCGCAGGCGGAGGAATTTATCGAAACGCTGGAACAGGGCCTTGATTACGATGTAAGTTCCAGGGGAACCAACCTGTCCGGCGGACAGCGGCAGCGGCTTTTGATTGCCAGGGCCATGGCCTGCAAGACGGGCAGCGTACCGGAGATTTTAATCCTTGACGATTCCTCAAGCGCCCTCGATTACCGCACCGATGCCCAGCTCCGCAAAGGGCTGCGGGAAGAATACAAAGGCTCGACCATCATTGTAATAGCGCAGCGGGTCAGTTCTGTTATGTACGGCGACCACATTATTGTTATGGAAAAAGGACGTATTATAGGCTACGGAAACCACGAAAACCTAATGGAATCCTGTCCGCTGTACCGGGAAATTCACCAGTCACAGATGGGGAGGAGGCTTGCCAATGCTGGTTGAACGCGGCTCCGGCACCAGTTCCAGGGGAACAACTGCTTCAGGACAACTTAACCTTAATTACGGAATTGACGTAAAAACAAAGGCCCAGATTTTTAAAACAATCGCCAGGCTGTGGCTTTACCTTAGCAGATACAGACTCCGGATTATCGTTGTAATTTTTTTAACCATAATAAGTAATTTGCTCGCGCTGCTTGGGCCCATGCTCTCCGGCCGCGCCATAGACGCCATGACAGGCAAGGGAAATGTCAATTTTCATATTGTATTAAATTACTGTTCCTGGATGGTGCTCATTTACATAATATCTGCAGGGCTGAATTTCCTGCTTACCACCCAGATGATCTCCCTTAGCCGCCAATGCGCCAGGCAGATGCGCAAAAACGTATTTGACAAGCTTATGGAACTGCCGGTAAGTTTTTATGACAAGAACCAGACCGGGGACATATTAAGCCGCATCTCCTACGATATCGACACTGTCAACACTTCACTTGCAAATGATCTTCTCCAGATCTGCACTACGATCGTTACGGTAACCGGATCGCTGTTTATGATGCTGTCGATTTCACCCGTGCTGGGCCTTGTGTTTCTTGTTACTGTGCCGGTTTCGGCCCTTTACATAAGGCATAACGCAAATAAAATACATAATTATTTCAGAATCCGTTCTATAAAAATCGGCGCCCTGAACGGCTTTGTCGAAGAAATAGTCTCCGGACAAAAAACCATCAAAGCTTATAACAGGGAAAAGGTTTTTATCGATCGTTTTGACAAGTGCAACGAAGAAGCGGTTACCGCCTATTACAAAGCCGATTACTTTTCATCCAGTCTGGGTCCGGCGGTCAACTTTATTAGCAACCTGTCGCTGGCCCTGATAAGCGTATTCGGCGCGGTACTGTATCTGGCCGGCAGACTAACCCTGGGAAACATGAGTTCGTTTATTCTGTATTCACGCAAGTTTTCCGGGCCCATCAACGAAGCGGCGAACATCCTCTCCGAGGTTCAGTCGGCTGCAGCGGCAGCAGATCGCTTCTTCAATCTGCTGGACGAGGAGCCGGAAAAAGCCGACCTGCCTCAGGCAGCCCGGTTAGCCAAAGTAGACGGCGATGTTGAAATGTCAAAAATCGACTTCTCCTATTTGCCTGATAAACCTATATTAAAGAATGTTAATCTGCGGGCAGCTCCCGGCAGCCTAATCGCCATTGTCGGCCATACAGGCGCAGGTAAAACAACAATAATCAACCTGCTTATGCGATTCTACGATCCCGACCGCGGCGTAATTTCCATTGACGGTAAAGTTTTGGACGGAATCACAAGAGAGAGCCTGCGCCTGTCATTTGCGATGGTGCTGCAGGAGAGCTGGCTTTTCTACGGTACTGTTTTTGAAAACATAGCTTACGGTTACGATACGGCCGCCGGCGCAGGCAAGAGTGAGGCGGAAATCCGGGAAAAGGTAATTGAAGCTGCAAAGGCAGTGCAGGCCCATCATTTTATTATGCAGCTTCCAAACGGCTACGATACAATCCTCAGCGAAGACGGCATCAATATTTCAGCCGGACAAAAACAGCTGCTGACCATAGCAAGGGCCATGCTCCTTGATGTCCACATGCTTATTCTCGATGAAGCGACAAGCAACGTTGACACCCGTACAGAGATCCGCATCCAGGAAGCCATGCGCAAATTGATGAAGGACAAAACCTGTTTTGTGATAGCCCACAGGCTCTCGACGATCCAGAATGCCGACCTGATCCTGGTTATGGAAAACGGGCAGTTAAAGGAACAGGGCACCCACGAAAGCCTGCTGGAAAAAGACGGAGTCTACGCCGAACTGTACCGGTCGCAGTTCGGCTGATGCCGCAGTTCGGTTTATTTGGAATCAGTTGATTCGGAGTCGGTTAGTTTAAAGGAATAGCCATGAAATTAAAAAAGTTACTGCCGGCGCTAATGGTCCTCCTGTTTACCGGCACAGTTTTTTGTCAAACAGGTTCGGGCGCCGGGACCAGTTCCGGCGGGACTGGTTCTGCCGGGCAGAATACTTCCGGAGGCTTAAAAATTACCCTGGAAGAAGTAAACGGGGAACTCAGCATAATTAGTTCGCAAGGCGCTGTCCGCGAACTTGTAATCCCGGGCACAATAAACGGAATGCCTGTAACTTCCATAGGTGCGGGTGCGTTCACGCAGCGCGGCCTGACCAAAGTAACCATTCCGGACAGTGTTACTGTTATCGGGGATCAGGCGTTTTCGTTCAATAATATAGCTGAACTGACAATCGGGAATAATGTAACAACAATCGGGCAAAAGGCCTTTTATTATAACCAAATCCAAAAGCTCACCCTCGGTGAGTCCGTAACCGAAATCGGCATGGCCGCCTTTGCCCAGAACAGCCTGTACGAAATTACTTTCCCGCAGAGCGTCGCCTCCGTAGGCGCTTATGCCTTCTTTATGAACCGGCTAAGAACCCTGACCATCCCCGGCAGTGTTGCCAATATCGGGGAAGGCGCTTTTTCCACCAACCGTCTTTACAGCCTGACAATGGAAGACGGCGTCCGGACAGTGGGAGACGGCGCGTTTTACAACAACAGGCTGACCGGCATAACAATACCGGCAAGTATACAGGATCTGGGCCTGCGCGTTTTTGAAAGCCCCAATACCCTGCGGTCGTCGCAGCCTCCGGTCGATTATGTAAATGACAGCGGCGACATCCTGTTTACTACAGCCAACAACTTTGACGCCTACTACAGCGCCAACGGAAAAAAAGCCGGCAAGTACAGCTTTACCGGCGGCCAGTGGAGTTTTGCGGAGTAGGGGAGAGGTTCGCCGGAAGACATTGGCCCAAATTGCGCCTGGCTCTCCTTAAGTTTTTCTAATACATCGACTCTGCAATTTTCCTCGTAATATCCACAGCCTGCCGGGCCTTTTTGAGGTTGCCGCGAAGGGTATAAATATCCCGGAATATGAATTCGGCCTTTACGCGGCCCCGCAGGACTGATGCAGTCTTCTTGATGTACGCGGTAAAGGCCTCTTCGTCAAACTCCGTTTTTATACCGATAAAATTTGGCGAAGGTTTCCTTGAATAGATTACTTTTCTCCCCGGCTCCGACAGATGTTCTGCCATAAAAGCTTCGTCGCACCAGGCGGAAATGGAAATCTTTCGCAGACCGGGAAGACTACAAAGGCTCTTGTCCCAATATGCATGAACCGGCTCGCAGCACCCATAATAGACAAGGCCGAATTCCGCCGCAAGTTTTTCATAATAAGGATAGATGAACTCCGCGAACTGATCCGGGGAAATGCCTATGCTCTCCTGGCTGTTAAGGTGGCCCCATGTGTGCCGCGATAAAACAGTTCCAGCAAAACCGGAACCTGGCAGCTCGTCAGAAAAACAAAAACTCCCTGCGCCCAGGTAGTCATTGCCGTTGTTGAGAAGCAGAAGCCCCTTTTCTTCCTGCCAGCGTAGGCAGCGGATTAGATCCTCTGTTACAGCTCGCATGAGTTCATGAAATTCATCGGGCTCGTTCATCATGGCGTAGTACATATTTTCCATGCCCATTAATTCCACCACATGCTGGGTGGGAGCCATGAACCAGTGGTTGAACGAATTTTTTTTAACTACCGGGAGTATATCGCCCAGAACATCCTCTGCCATTTTTTCGTACGCGGCAGTACTTTCCCAATCGCAGACATAGACTGAAGGCCGGATTAACGGAAGCCCCTCTTCCATGGTTTGGAAAACCGGCTCGATGTGGAAACCCAGGCCTTCCGCGGCGGTCACCCGTTTCTGCCTGAGACCCAGGAATTCAGTTTTTATTTCATAATACACCGGGAAAAAACCGGGAACCACTTTGTCGTCGTCAAAGGTCTCATAGGCAGCTATGACCTGGGTTAGCTGTTGTTCCATGCGGGCCGCCATTGGGTGGGCGCATTGCCGCGGCGGCAGAATGTCCTTGATAAAAGTCCCTTCCTCCATCACCACCATGGGCCTCTTTCCTGCCAGGCGGTTATGGAGAAACCAGAGCCGCTCGCGTTCGGCCATGACCGGAAGTCTGGAATAGTCCAGTTGTTTTTTTGCGAGGCTTCGAAGGTATTCCCGCTCCGTTGCAGGTATGGGCGTGTCCATGTATTACGCGAACTCGAGCATACGTTTGCGGTAGTGAAGGTAGTT
>WQZG01000106.1 GCA_009780855.1 Treponema sp. | reverse complement strand
CGATTTTTGCGTAAATAAGTTCTTTCTTCTGATCAATTTCGAACTCCAGCCAGCTGCCGCGGTACGGAATGATCCGCGAAGAATAAATTCCTTTTTCGTGGCTAAAGATAACGCCGGGCGAACGGTGAATTTGCGAAACAACGACGCGTTCCACTCCGTTTATAATAAAAGTGCCCCGCTCGCTCATAATGGGGATATCGCCCATGTAAATATCTTTTTGTCTGATCTCACCGGTTTGATTAAAGATCAGATTAATACGCGATTTAAGCGATACAGCGTAAGTTAGGCCTTTCTGTTTACATTCCTGCTCGTTAAATTTGATGTTTTCTTCGTCAAGGGTATAATATTCGTACTCAAGAACCATATCACCGTTTGGACTTTCAATGGGAAACGTAGAGGTAAAAACATCTTCCAGTCCCTGCATTTCCGGTTTTTCGCCGGCCCGGATTTTTTCCCGCTGGAGAAAACGTTCATAGGAATCCAGTTGAATATTAACCAGATCCGGCAGTTCCATTACATTCTGAATATCCTTGCCAATATAGGTTCGCCTGGTATTAGATTTAATTTTTGCCATTCTACCCCCCTGTAAACATCAGCATAAAACACAACCTATCCCGCAACCTTTTACGCTTGCAGGATAGGCTTTTTTGAGAAACTAAATTTTTTGTTCCGCTCTATTACTGAATTTCAACCGTACCGCCGGCGGCAGTGACTTGATCCTTGATTTTCGCAGCGTCTTCTTTGGAAACGCCTTCTTTAAGGGGCTTGGGAGCGCCTTCTACCAGATCCTTGGCTTCTTTAAGTCCCAGTCCGGTAACTGCGCGGACTTCCTTGATAACTGCGATCTTCTTGGTGTCGTCATAAGCCTTGAGAATTACATTAAATTCGGTTTTCTCCTCGGCTGCCGCTGCCGGAGCCGCTCCGCCCGCGCCTGCCGCCGCAATAGCTACAGGTGCCGCTGCCGAAACGCCGAATTTCTCTTCCATGGCTTTGACCAGTTCGGAAACTTCCAGAACTGTCATGGAAGCAATCGCTTCCAAAATTTCTTCTTTTGTGGCTGCCATATTATCTTCTCCGTAAATAAAATTCACAATTCATACGAACCGTGCCGCCAACTGCCGTGCAGCCGGCAAAAGATCCAACAGGTCGCGTATGATAAACAGCGTTTATCCAACGCGGGCAGCAGCCGGCAAACCGGCTGAAGCCTGAAGGATCATAAAATCCAAAATAACGCTAGCTATTCTCCGCCTTTTTATCCGCAATTGCTTTAACTGTACGCACAAGCCTTGAAGGAATATCGTTCAAAGCAGCCGCCAGGTTCCTTGCAGGGCCGTTCATAACGGACATCAGCATGGAAATCAGTTCCAGCTTGCCGGGCAGTTTGGAAAACGCCTCTATTTGAGCGGCGTCGTAAATTGACGGACCTATAAGCCCTCCCTTGATATTGAGGGCCGGAGTTTCTTTTGTAAAATCAAAAAGAATCTTGGCGATCTCGTTTGAATCTTTGGGAGAAATCGCTACAGCGGTAGGTCCGGTAAGATAGCCGGAAACATCCGGCGCGGAAAGCTGTTCAAAAGCTAAACGGGCATAATTGTTCTTTATAACTTTTAAGCTGGCGCCCTTGGCCCGAAGCTGCTTGCGCAGCGCTGTGATCTGTTCGACCGTAAGGCCGCGGTAATCAGTAAAAATAAAATCCGGTGAAGTCTGGAAAAGGTCTTTTAACTGATCTATGGATTTTACTTTTGTATCCTGTATTTTTTTAGCAACAATAGCCATTCTATAAACTCCTTGTTATGAAAAACCTGCGGTTTTTCACTCCTCTTCCTTTATCTCTACCCAGACACCGGGGCCCATCGTGGAAGAAACTGAAATCGTCTGAATAAAATCTCCCTTGGCGTCCGCGGGCCGTTTTCTCATAATCTCGGTAACCGCAACCTGGACATTCTCGGCGACTTTTGCCGGCTCCATCGAAACTTTGCCGACAGCCATGTGAACAACACCGGTTTTATCTGCCCGGAACTCGACACGGCCCTTGCGCAGCTCGGACAGCGCGGCCTTGAGATCGAAAGTGACAGTGCCTGTCTTGGGATTGGGCATAAGGCCCTTGCGGCCCAGCACCATACCAAGTTTACCGACATCCTTCATCATGTCAGGAGTCGCTACCGCGACATCAAAATCCGTCCATCCGCCCTTGACCTTTTCGATCAGGTCATCGGCGCCAACAAAGGCGGCGCCCGCTTCCTGGGCTTCTTTTTCTTTTTCAGGCTTGCAAAAGACCAGAATCTTCTTCTCGCCCCTGAACTGGTTGGGGAGAACTACCGTATCCCTTACGGTTTGGCTCTTCTTGAGATTAACTTTGATATGAAGTTCGACGGTTTCGTCAAATTTGGCATAGGCCATTGATTTGACCAGACCCAAAGCTTCGTTAATTTCGTAGGAATTTACAGAATTGTATTTTTTAACGCTCTCGCTGTATTTTTTTCCGCGGCTCATTTTTCTGCCTCCACTCCCATGGATCTGGCGGTTCCGGCGATTATTCTTACCGCACCTTCCAGATCATTGGCGGAAAGATCGGCCATCTTGAGTTTGGCGATCTCCTCCAGTTTGGCCCTCGTAATTTTGCCCACTTTGGTTTTGTGGGATTCCGAAGAACCCTTCTCGATACCGGCGGCTTTCTTGATAAGTACCGAAGCCGGCGGAGTTTTGAGAATGAAAGTGAATGATTTGTCAGCGTAAACTGTAATGACAACCGGAATAACCAGTCCCGGTTCCATGGTTTTTGTCCGGTCGTTAAACTGCTGGACAAACTGGGGTGCGCTTACCCCGTGTGGGCCAAGCGCCGGACCTACGGGAGGCGCCGGGGTAGCTTTTCCCGCGGGACACTGCAACTTGACAATCGCAGTAATCTTTTTCTTTGCCATATATTCTCCTTCGTGGTATGCCGGATTAAATAAACACCCGGACTAACGAAACCGCGCAGGGCGGCTTCTCCCACTTACCACTTGCTACATTTTTTCTACCTGCAGAAGGTCGACTTCCACAGGTACATTCCTGCCAAAGATGCCAACCATTACCTTTAATTTGTTCTTTTCCTGGTTAACTTCTTCGATAACTCCGGTAAATGACTCAAACGGACCGTCAATAATCTTGATTGATTCGCCGGGAACGTAGTTCTGTCTTGCTCTGACAGGCCGTTCACCCTTGATTTCGCCGGATTTTTGCAGAATTCCGCGGGCCTCGTCTCCGGTAAGAGGGCTTGGTTTGCGATCCGCCGGTGTCCCGACAAAACCTGTAACACCCTGAATTTTTTTAATTTTGGAACAGGTAATTTTCCAGCCCTGGTCCGGAAGATCCATTTCCACCAGAATATAACCCGGCAGGAATTTCCGCGTCTGGGTCCGTTTTTTACCGTCCCGGACCTCAACGACCTCCTCTGAAGGTATCTTAATATCCCGGACAATATCCTTGTCCAGTTCACCTTTGTCGGTCATTATGCGGATGAGTTTTTCTATTTTGTTCTCATATCCTGAATAGGTATGAAGGACATACCACCCTGTTGCCATTTTTTCCTTTTATAAATTCAAATTTATTAAAAAACTGCCTGTACACCAAGGAGCAGCAATACGTCCACCAGACCCAAAACCGCCGCAATGA
The DNA here is from genome assembly GCA_009780855.1 of Treponema sp. Lineage (GTDB taxonomy): Bacteria > Spirochaetota > Spirochaetia > Treponematales > Breznakiellaceae > WQZG01. Next base: position 8,837 of record WQZG01000106.1, on the reverse strand, counting down.
TGACAGTTGAAACAATTACAACCTTGACCGAGCTTATAACGTCATCCCTGCCAGGCCAGACTACCTTACGGAGTTCGGCGTAAGATTCTTTAATAAACTGAACAATCTTGCCCATATAATCCCCATTAATTACAAAAACTTAAACCATTTCCAGGCGCAGTAAGCCTCGAACTCACGACCTGCGGTTTTGGAGACCGCCGCTCTACCAACTGAGCTATACGCCTATGAAAAACAACCTTATTTAACCTTGGTCTCTTTATGAATCGTATGTTTACGCTCAAAAGGACAATATTTGCTCAATTCCAGCTTATCCTGGGTATTCCGCCGGTTTTTTTGGGTAGTATAATTCCTCCGCTTGCACCCGCTGCACTGAAGCGCAACCAATTCCACCGCTTGTTTCTTGCTAGCCATGTTAAAACTCCTCAAAAATCCTGAAAATCCGCCAAAACCCGGTTATTGTTACAAAACCAGGCGTGGAGTTTTACGAAGTAAAACTATCACCAAATGCCTGGAGTTTTGCACCGCAAAACCTGGCTTTTATATACGATCAAACCTGGAGTTTTACTTCGTAAAACTCCAGAGGAAAAACTTCGCAGAAGTTTTTCCTAGCCCTCGATCAGAATCGAACTGATGACCTTATCCTTACCATGGATATGCTCTGCCAACTGAGCTACAAGGGCATATTATGCTGCGGGCAGCATAATGCTGTATACAACATTTCGCTGATTTTACAAGGTTTTGTTAAAATAACAATTTTGTAAACTTTCGTCAAGAGGAAAACCCGTAAAACCTGAAAATTTGAAAAAATTAGTTAAATTTTCCCGAATTTTCATACATCATTAATACGCCAATTGACAGAGCGCCGCGGAATTGGGGCCTAAATTCTATTTTTTTTGATGAATGGAATTAATGATTTTATTTTTTTAACTTGACTTGTATTTTACATAAACATAATACGCATTTCTGACAATGCCATTGGCATCGGTAAAATAAGCGGAAATATGGTGATTTCCCTTTTTTAAGGTTTGGGTAAATTCAGAATATAAATCGGCGTCGTTTACCTTGCAGGTTTGCCATATTTCACCGTCAACCAAAAGTTCGGCCTTTTGTATGTCCAGTGTTTTACCCCCGGTCCACCAGTCCACAATCTCCCCGGGAATTCCTTCGCGGATAGGCCGGTTTTCTTCGGCAGGCCAGCGCCTTGTTTCAAAATGATACTCACCGTCTTTTTCTGCAAAAATTTCCCAATAGCTGCGGCAGACCATTCCCTGGCGCACCTGTCCCTGGTTCCAGGCGCAGTCAGTGTCGCTGCCCCGTATGTCATGGCTTGTAAGGACAGTAACCTTGATTCCGTCCGCACCAATTGAAATGGGAATGTCTTCGTCAAACTGTACCGAGACTTTTTCCCACCAGTCTTCGTAACCCTTGCGCATTTGCGCAGCCAGGTCCCGGTGGTCGCCTGAAATATCCCAGCGCTGTTCGGGATCATCGGCAAGATTGTAGAGTTCTCTGCCGTTTATCAGCCGCCATTTGCCTAACATAGTGCAGCTTGATTTCCATTTAACAGGATTAACCAGACGCTGCGAATCTGTAACCACCATGCGATCGGGCCAGCCGGCATTCTCTCCCTTCATAAGCGGCAGCAAGCTTTTACCGTCGCATTTTGCCGCATAACGTACGGAATCATCGTCATTGAGCCCGCAGAGATCCAGCAAGGTCGGCATTAAATCGATGCTGGCTGTAAGTTCATTTACAACTACATGAGTATTAAATCCGCCTTGCGGCCAATGCAGCAAAAAGGGAGTGTGATGCCCGCCTTCGTACTCTGAACCTTTTCTGCCCCTCATACCCATATTGTAGCCTTCGGTTACAAAGCCGCTTGCGTCGGTTTTACAGCCGTCAGCACTGCCGTTGTCAGTCATAAAGATAAGTATCGTGTTGTCCGCAAGGCCGGATTCCTTAAGGTAAGCGCGCAGTTTACCCATGTTTTCATCTATTCTGGCGATCATGCCATAGAAGCGGGCGCGTTCCTCGGTCATCTGTGCCCGGTAGGGCCTTACATACTCCTCCTCAATTTGCAGCGGTGAATGGGGCGCGTTTGTGGGGATGTAACAAAAAAAAGGCCTGTCCCTGTTGCGTTCCATAAATTCCATACCAAGGTTAAAGAACACATCGGTACAATAACCTTTGAACGGACGCGGCTTACCCATATCGAAATAAGTGTCGTCGAAATAATCATTGCCCCAATAGTCGGGAGTCTGCCCAATACCGCCGCCGCCGTGTACAATAGCTTCATCAAAGCCGCGGTCCTGCGGCCTGTACGGATAACAGTCACCCAGGTGCCATTTGCCAAAAATTCCGGTTTTGTACCCCTGTCTGCGCAAAGCAGATGCAATAGTAACTTCATCCTTGCGCAGCAGGGAACGGCCCCCTATTGTATGCCAGACACCGGTGCTGTTGTGGTACCTGCCGGTCATAAGGCTGGCTCGTGTCGGAGCGCAGGTCGGCCCGGTGTGGAAATCGGTAAACGCGACGCTTTCGCTCCACAAATGATCAAGGTTGGGCGTCTTAATCCAGGGATTGCCGCTGAATCCGGTGTCGCCGTATCCCTGATCATCGGTCAGGACATAAACAATATTGGGCCTGTCTGTCATTTTTTATTTGCCAGGAATTGATCATAGCTTGACTGCAGGTATTTGATATACCTGTCGGTCTGCAGAGCATTAAAATTGGAAAGATATTTGTTCCAGTCCCGCGTCAAATCCATGTCTCCGGTTATAAACTGAACAGCAGATTGCATCCAGTATGTATTAATATCGTTCTGCATCTGCGAGAATTGCATTGCATCCGCGGAATTTAACCTAATCGGCGGAGTTGCGGTCTTGGGAGCGTACGGCGTCATTAATTGGGTTGCCCTGTAAAGTCTGGTTTCAAGTCCGGCTGCTGAATAAATATCGTCTGTACCGGTCTGCTGATTGTGGATGGTCATGTTATGCGGGAACTGGATTCCGTCATATTTATAGTTCTGTGTTGTCCCATACTGTTCAAGTCTCTCCCATGTTGCCTGTACTCCCGCATAGCTTAAAACTCCCTGAGCGGGCCGCATCCAGTGAACGCCTTCAATTCCTTCCCTTGCCCTTAGCGCTCCGTCAAACGAATACAGCCAGTCAACCCATCGTATTGCGACTTCCGGAATCTTGCATTTGGATGTAACAGCGAATGTTCCAGTTATGTGGTTGTATGGTTCCCATGTAGCAAACTGAACGCCCTTTGGCCCCTTGAGCGGAGCGATGGCGCCGAAACTTATATGCCTGGTCCCTGCAAGATCCGCAAAGCCGCTTGGCGCCTGTGCGGGAATTGCGCCAATTGTTAAATCGCTGCCAGATTCAACCAACTGCTTTACCTGTTGATCCGTTATCGTAAAACTGGATTTATCCAGCAAGCCATCGGAGTACAGTTTTTGAAAATATGCCAGTCCGTCCCGCCAGCCATCCTGCATAAAAGCAAGACTTATTTTTTTGTTGTCATCAATGATTAACCTGTTGTAGCTGTCATCATAAATAAATGAGTTCATCAGGAATGATAAACCCGACAATGTCGCGTCTGTATTAATTATCAGGGGGATTTCGTCGGTTTTACCATTTTTGTTTGGATCCTTTGTTTTAAACGCTGTCAAAGTATTATAAAAATCGTCAGTTGTACCGGGCATTGAAAGGCCCAGATTTTTTTCCCATGTTTCGTTGATCCACATCTTGCGCTGGAACATTGTATGCGGAGTCTGCCGCGCTAACGGGAGTGTATAAATTTTACCGTCAAGAGATACAATCTGCTCGTCAATGGTAGGGAACGCTTTCCTCAATCCGTTAAACCAGACGCTGTACTTGTCCAGCAGATCATTTAACGGAATAAAAACACCAGCCGGCCCGTAAAGCGCTTCGTCATTGAGTGACAAGCCCGAAGCAAAGTACACATCCGGGTAATCTCCGGAAGCAAGCGACAGGTTTCTTCTCTCTGCCAGGCCGGAGCTGGGCACTATTTCCCAATCGATATGGACATTGGTTTTTTGTTCATATTCTGTTGTAAATGAATTTGTTGTTAAATCTTCAATGGTCGGCGCCTGCGGAGAGAAGAACTTAAGTGTTACCTTGTCTTTGACAATCGGGAACTCACCGGCAGGTGTTACAATTGCAGCTCCCGATGTCTGCGCAGTAACTTCCCGGCCGCCCGCGCCAATCAACAGGCACGCTGCCGCAATGATCATAACCGCAAATACGATTCCCGTCTTTTTCATTTTTTCCTCCAGTTATAAATTTATGTGCCGCCTTTTGCCGGCATCATTCTGCCCTTGTCCAACCAACCCTTTGATCAGCCTTTAAGTGAGCCAACCATTACGCCCTTTACAAAATATTTCTGTATAAACGGATAAATAACCAACGCCGGAATACTGGCAACAACAATAATCGAATATTTAAGAAGATCAGCCATACCCTGACGCTCGATTATGTCCCTTATGTCAGAGATCATCGAAGTATCAACCTGGTTGGCAATTAATATGTCCCGCAGAATTATCTGGAGAGGATTAAGGCTGGAGGACTTTAAATAAAGCAGCGCGTTAAAATACGCGTTCCAGTGGGCAATGGCGTAAAACAATCCCAGTACACCAAGAATTGGCCCCGAAAGCGGCAGAACAACCCGGACAAAAAGTCTTAAATCCTTGCATCCGTCAATTTCAGCAGCTTCATATAATTCCTCAGGTATGGTATTTGACAGATATGTTATCGCGATTGCCATGTTCCAGACTGACAGAGCGCCGGGTAAAATCATTGCCCAGCGTGTATTAAGCATTCCAAGGTTTTTAATCAAAAGATATGAAGGTATAAGTCCGCCGCTGAACAGCATAGTAAATGTAAACAAAAACATTATATACTTCTTGCCGTAAATAACATTTTTCCTGGATAAGGGATATGCGGCGCACATGGTGACAATCAGGTTTATCAAAGTACCTGTAACCGTATAAAAAACCGAATTACCGTAGCCGACCCAGATTTGTTTGTTATTGAAAACAGCGCTGTAACCTTTTACCGAAAAATCCACGGGCCACAAATAAACCCTGCTGGACATTACCGCTACAGGCGAACTGAATGAACATGCGATTATGTGAACAAGAGGGGCCAGCACAACAATGATGATAATTGCCGTAAGTGTGCGGATAATAACATCCAGCGTTATGTCGGATCCTGTTTTTTTAACACTAATCATTGCATTACCACAGGCTTGTCTGGTTATATTTTTTTGAAAGGGTATTTACTCCCACAATCAAAACCAGGTTGATGATTGAATTGAACAACCCTACAGCAGTAGCAAAACCATAATTATTGTTAAGGAGCCCAATCTTATAAACATAGGTAGGAATAATTTCTGAAACTACAGAGTTCATGCTGTTCTGCATAAGGTATGCCTTCTCGAATCCCAGATTCATAATACGGCCGCAGTTCAGTATCAGCAAAACTACGATAGTAGGAATAATGCCGGGCAAGTCCACATGGATAATGCGTTTCCAGCGGCTGGCGCCGTCCGCCATTGCCGCTTCGTGCAGTGCCGGATCAATGCCTGTCAGGGCAGCTATGTAAATAACTGCGTTGTAACCCATGTTCTGCCAAACTCCGGACCATACATAGAAATGTCTGAACGAATCCGGCCTGCCCATAAAATTGACCGGTTCTCCCCCAAAAAATCCGACCAGATTGTTGATTATCCCGGTATGCGGGGAAAACACCATCTGCATAATGGAAACAAGAACTATTACAGAGATAAAGTACGGCGCATAGGTAATGGTCTGGATAATTTTACGCGCGTGAATGTTCCTGATTTCGTTGATGCAGAACGCAAGGATTATCGGCAGCGGAAACCCGGCCGCGAGCTGGTAAATACTTAACAGGATAGTATTCTTGAGAAGGCGGCCAAACATAAAGGACGAAACAAATAAACGGAAATTTTCCAGGCCGATGAATTTTCCCTTTGTTATTCCTCCGATTGGGTTTACTTCCCTGAACGCAAGCTGGATCCCGTACATGGGAACATAGGCAAATATTATGATGTAGGCCAGCGGCACCAGCAGCATAAGCCAGCTGCCCGGGTAACGTGTAATGCTTTTAATAAGTCCTACGGGAAACTTTTCCTTCATCAGCCTTCCTATTTATTTTTTCAAATGGAATAAATAAATTATAAACATCATTTATATACTTGTCAATAAAAATTTTATATACTGCTAAAAATAATACATGTTAAAATTAATACATGCTAAAAATAATACATCCGGCAGGGAGACAGGTTTGTAAAATGTATATTGTAACAGGACAGGGCGGAAATCTGCCGTTAATCAAGGAACAAAACAAATTTCTTATAAGGGAGGTAATATATAAATTCAGTCCTATATCCCGCATACAAATAGCGGAATCCTTGGCACTAACACCTTCTACCATTACCACAAATGTTAATGAACTGCTAAATAAGAAGCTTATAAGGGAATGTGTAAAGGAAGAACCCTGCGGCGAAAGCAAAATTTTGGGCCGGCATCCGGTTAACCTTGAATACGATCCCGGCGCCAGGTATTTTATAGGAGTTGATATAGGACCATATACAACTACTTTTGTGTTAACCGATTTAATGGGAAATATGGTTTCCAGGCAAAAAGGGCCTGCCCAATCCGGCACCTATCAGCAGCTCATACCTTTTTTAACCGGTAATATCTCCAAACTGCTTGAAAAAAGCAGCATCAAGCCAGAAAAAGTAATGGGAGCCGGAATCGGGGTTCCGGCTTCTGTAGATGACAATAACGGGACTATACTTATGTCCAGCCGATCCGACTGGTCCGGCAAACCCATGGCTGCCGATATTTTTACAAAGACCGGCCTTGAAACTGTAATAGAAAACAATGTTAAAGCCAGAATAACGGCGGCGGACCTGTTTAACCGGAACCTCAAAGCCGATATTTTTCTTTATTACCGGATCTCTTCCGGAATGTCCTGTCCCATGGTAATAAGGAAAAATAAACTCGGCACCCGTGTCATAGGTTCAAGCGAAATAGGGCATATGATAGTAGAAAGAAACGGAAAATCCTCCAAACAAAAACCATTAATTCTGCATTATGCCGCGAGCGAACAGGCAATCTGCGGACATTGTGAACGTGCAATCAAAAACAACAGGGCCCGCATACTGGCTGGGCTATGCTCTGTTCCCGGCAAGCCTTCGATAAACGAAGTCCTGGAAGCCCAAAGGGCCGGAGACAGGGACACAGATAAAATCATGTCAGGAGCCATAATGTATCTGGGTCTTAATCTGGTAAACCTGATAAATTTTGTCCATCCCGAAGGCGTGCTGATAGAAGCGTTTATCATGACACTGCCAAAAAATAAAAATCTAATGCTGGAAATCATCAACAGCAATTTATACAATTACGAAAGCAGCGCGCCTGTAATTGAGTTCGTCCCTTATAATGAACACATCGGCGCTCTTGGCGGCGCAGCGGTCGCAATCAAGCATTTTTTACTGGAAGGATGAAATTGGGTTTTTACAAAAATTCTCCGCTTTTTTTAGGAATTAAAATTTAGCTTTATTGCACAAGTATTAGTTTTCGGTTAATATTTTTTCTAATATTTTTATAAGTCCTTCATATTTCCCGTTAAAAGCTTCAATATCTGCAGTCAAGAGAGCTTCTTTTTCAGTTTTATTGAAATCTAATATATAACCTGCATATAATGATAATTGCCTGAAAAATTCTCTGGAAGTCCTTCCATTTCCTTCACGAAACGGATGTAATGCATTTATTTCTCCCATATAATAAGCTGTTTTTTCAATAAATTTAAATTTTTTTAATCCATATAAAAAATTTTCTTTTTGTAAATTTTCTATTATTTTATTAGCATTTTCCATAATATATTGCCCACGGCAAAAAATAGAATTTCCTTTTGAAAAAAAATCACCATGCCGAATTTTTCCAGCCCATTCATATATGTCTTCAAAAATTTTTTTATGTAATCTACATAAAATATCAAAATTGAATTTTTTGGTTAATATTGGCGAATTATAAAGCATTAATATTTTTAAACTGGTTATTTCTCTTTCAGCAACAATTAAAGCATTTTCATCTCTGATCCCAAGTTTATTCTTAAGAACATCGGTACCTGGGTAACAGTATCCTTCAGAACCATTATAAATATATTCATATTTTTCCATAAATTATACCTTGATTAAGGTATGTTTTTTAATGGTTTCGTTCAGAATCTCATTTATATCTCTATCTCCTTTCAAGCAAGTTCTTAAGCGTGCTTTGTCTTCTTCTGTCAAAGGCATATCTTCCATTTTCATTGTAAAATCGATGTTTTCAATAGTATTTTCAATGATTTGTTCATTAGTCATTAATTTAATATAGTTATAAAATGAAAAATTTGCAAGTAAACGCGATGCCTCACGTTAAATCTAACCATTTACTGGGCTTGCAGCGTTTGAATATTTAGAAGGGTATTAATATCAATGCCGGTAATGTCACTGATCAGTAACAACCATTTTTACCATTCTTATCTCCAATGTGTCTCAATATCATTAAGACTTTTTGTTATTCAATTTTCAATTCCAGAAGAAAGTTCTCGTAATCCCTTTTCACTTTTTCAAGTGAATTCTCTGCCTCATTTATTTTTTCTTCCAACGCATCTATGTCGGCATCTTCTTTGATAAGACGCTGAAGATAATCTTTCCCCTGGGAGCTTTGGTTTCCGGCTGCTTCAAGATTTTTGCGTGTCCGTTCCTGCTTTTTCACCAATTTATCGTGCTTGTCCTGT
>WQZG01000105.1 GCA_009780855.1 Treponema sp. | reverse complement strand
GCCCGCAGGTGTGAGGCAGGAGCCGAACACCGGAGGGGATTCCCGGAGGAGATGTGACAAAAAAAAACCCGCGAGGTCTTTTTTTGTCCGGGGGTTTCCGCGGCAAGCGACGGCGGCGGTGATAATACGGTGCTGGTAAAATATGATTCAAATGGTACAGCGCAATGGGCTAAATCGGTTACTGCAGGAAGTAATATTTCATGGTTCAATGCTGTGGCGGCTGACAGTGCCGGCAATGTGTATGCGGCAGGTACCCAGTACGGCGCAGGCATTAACGACTACGGCACCGGGATTTCCGCGGCAGGTGTTTATTTATATGGCGAAAATTTGTTGATTGTAAAATACGATTCAGGCGGTACGGCGCAATGGGCAAAGTCGGTAAGCACCGGAAACTTTGATTCAAGGTTCAATGCATTGGCAGCCGACACTTCCGGCAATGTGTACGCGGCAGGCTGCCAGAACGGTGATGGTACTTTTACCTACAGTCCAGGAGTAACATTAACAGGAACCAGCTATTTCGAAAACGCGGTGCTGGTAAAGTACCAATAAAGGGTGAAAAACCTTTATTTACATGTAATTTTAAATTAAAAAAACATGTAAATAAAGGTATTTTGACATTAATATTATACTGCAAAAATCGCCATCACTCCAAACTTCATTTTCCACTTTTCATTCTTCACTTTTAACTCTTAACTCATAACTTTTCACTTCTCACTTCTCATTTATTTTCCCTGTTCCCAAAATTCCTATTTTCTGCTACATTAATAAAAAATCTGACCACGGAAAATTCCGGTCTATCCAATGAGGCAATGCAAATGGGTAATTTCACATTGAACAGCCGTGTGCAGAAGAGCAGGATCGCGGCGCGTACCCGCACTATATATATTCTTCTTTTGGTTCTGGTTTTAACCCTGATTACGGCTACAGCAGCGGTGATGATCACAGGCATCACAAATGACGCATCCCGAAATTTTGCGCGGCTGTATTCGGTTGAGACGATGGATAAATTCAATTCTTTTATGAACCAGGAGTTTGTTCTGGTTCATATTATTTCAAATACAAAGGCGATTACAGACTGGTATGCGGATGAGGATAACCAGGCAAAAAAAGAAGCTGCCTATAATTTAATTATGAGCTATACCGGTATGGTGCAAAACCCGTTCCTGTATTTTTGCATCAACCGTGATTTGAATGAATATTATTTGTTCGGCAATTCTTCTTTGGATGATTTTATTCCATTTGACCGGATAAACCCGTCAGACGCCTACAATCAATGGTACTTTGGCTGTATTGATTCGCCGGCTGAATATTCAATGAATATCGATAATGACAAGGTTACAGGCATCGCAAGGTTATGGATCAATCACCAGGTAATGGATGATAAAAAAAATATCGTTGGAGCGCTTTGTTCCGGGCTATCATTTGAAGAAGTAAACCGCAGCCTGTTCGCCGGTTATGATGTTAATAAGGTTAAAGGGTACATTATCGACAGGAACGGATTTGTCATGATGGACAGCAGCCAGCCGGAGTTTATTGATAATGAAACCCATAGCATGATCCCGGAAACCGTTTCCGATCCCGCTTTGGCCGCTGCGATTAAAAAACGCCTGGACAAAATTGACGGCTACTTTAGCGCCGATGGACAGCCGGAAATAATCAATCTAAACAGGGGCGCCAATAAATTCGTCTCCATTGTACCGATCACTGGTTCAGACTGGTCGGTTGTTACATTCTTCAACAGCAGTTCATTGTTCAGTGTCATGAACCTATTGCCCCTGCTTATTGTCATACTGTCGGCATTCATTCTGTATGCCCTGGCCGTAAACACCATGATTCAGCGTTTTTTGCTTGTGCCGATAAACCGCCTGACCAAAAGCGTATCTGAGTCCGGACTGGTTACATCAGGATTCTTTGGCCATGATCGCGATGACGAGATAGGTATTCTGGCCCGTACCATACAAAAATCCGCCGCCGACCGGCTGCACCTGGAGCAGCTTTTACACGCGGTTAATTCCGCGTCGGCAATGCTTTTGGCGACGGCCGATGAAAATAATTATGAATCTTCGCTTACAGAAGGTATGGGAATAATGGGCCGCTGTGTGGACGCGGACCGGGTCAATATTCTGCAGAATGAATCTTTTGACAGCGGGCAATTTTTTATTCAGCAGTTTGAATGGCTCAGTGAGGCAGGCAGAACCGGAAGAACTATCGAGAAGGGAACACTGTTCAGGTACAGTCTTATCGTTGAGACCGGAGTGCAGTTTATTCGCGGCGAATGCCTTAACGGCCCGGTAAAAAATATGCAGCAGGAAGCAAGGGATTTTTTTGACTCCCTGGGTATTAAATCAATTCTTGTAATACCGGTTTTTGTTCAGGATAAATTATGGGGAATGGTGAGTTTTGCCGACTGCCGTACGGAACGTTCATTTACGGAAGAAGAAGTAAACATTCTCCGTTCGGGAAGCCTTATGATGGTCAGCGCCCTTAACCGCAGCATTCAAGCAAAGAACCTGCGCGAAGCCCGCGAAAATACCCAGGTGCTGCTGGACGCGATGCCTGCCGCCTGCGAACTGTGGAACAGTGAACTGGAAATATTTGACTGCAACGGAAACGCGATGGAACTTTTTGAAGTTAAGGACAAAGAAACCTATATCCGCGAATTTTTCAATTTATGTCCAGAATATCAGCCTGACGGGCGGCTTTCAACAGAAGCGGGTATAAGTTATCTGAGACAGGCGTTCAGCGAAGGCAGATGTTTTTTTGAATGGATGCGCAGAACTACAAGCGGTATTTTCATACCTACCTATGTTACCCTGGTCCGCGTCAGGTTCGGCGATGAATTTGTTGTAGCCGGTTATGCCAGGGATCTGCGCGAACATAAGCAGATGATGAATGAAATCGAACAGCGCGATCGCCTCCTGAACGCGGCCAATAACGCGGCCGCGGATCTGCTCCAGGCGGAAACCGGTGAATTCGAAAGCGGCCTTTACCGCTGTATGGGCATGCTGGCCGAGCCTGTTGAGGCCGACCGCGTTTTTATCTGGCAAAATCAAACTGTTAACGGACTGCGCTATTCCTCGCTGCTGTTTGAATGGCCGACGAGCGTACAACTGCGGCAGACCAAAAAATATTTTGAAAATGTTTTATACAGCGATGTTGCTCCGGGATACGGCGAAATTCTGGCACGCGGAGACTGCATGAACGGCCTGGTGCGCGATATGCCGCAGCAGGCAAGGGAGCAGCTTGCGCCGCAGGGTATATTGTCAATTTTGTTGGTGCCGGTGATTGTGCGGAATGGATTCTGGGGATTTGTCGGATATGCAAATTGCCACAGGGAAAGGATTTTTACCAAAAACGAAGAATCGATCCTGCGCTCCGCCAGCATGCTTATGGCAAGTTCATGGCTCCGCTACGACATAACACTTAACATCCGCGCAACAGCCGCCAAACTTGAAGCGGTAATAGCCAATTATCCGGGCATTATCTGGTGTGTGGATAAAAACAAAATGATAACCCTGTTTAACGGCCGCTACCTTAATGAAACCGATTTGAAACCTTCATTTTTTGAGGGCCGGTTATACACTGATGTTCTGCAGGAAGAAAGATTCAAAAGTATATGTGAATGCACAGAAAAAACTTTTACCGACGGAATCCAGGACAGGAATTACGAAATCGGCGACAGGGTATACAGGCTCCGTACCGCGCCGATCTGCGACGATGACGGCGTTATTGTCACTGTAATCGGCAACTTCGATGACATCACCGAGAGAACCAAACTGCAGGCTGAACTCAAAGCCGCGCTGACAGCGGCACAGGACGCCAGCAGCGCCAAGACTGATTTTTTGGCCAACATGAGCCACGAGATGCGTACTCCGTTAAACGCCATTATAGGTCTTTCGGAACTGACCCTGGGAATAAACGCGCTTGACAGCGAGAGCTATTCCAACCTGGAAAAAATAAACAACGCCGGCATGACATTGCTTGGCATGGTTAACGACATCCTGGATATTTCCAAAATTGAGGCCGGTAAATTTGAGCTGGTGCCGGCAGAATACGACATGCCAAGCCTGATGAACGATACCATTACACAAAGCATTCTGCACATCGGTGAAAAACCAATCAGGTTTAACCTGGAAATCGGCGAAGACCTGCCGACGCGCCTTTACGGCGATGATCTGCGGATCAAACAAATCTTTAACAACCTGTTAACCAACGCGTTCAAGTACACCAGCAGCGGTACGGTGGAACTGGGTTTAAGCTGCGAGCGCGACGGCCAGATTGTCTGGCTTACAGCCAGGATAAGCGATACCGGCATTGGCATCCGCAGCGAAGACATCGGCAATCTGTTCAAGGATTACACCCAGCTCGACATAAGGTCCAACCGTAAAATCGAAGGGACCGGCCTTGGCCTGCCCATTACAAAAAGCATGGTTGATATGATGGACGGGACAATCTCGGTGCAAAGTGAGTACGGCAAAGGCAGCGTTTTTACAGTCAGGCTCAAGCAGCAGTTTGTAACCGATGAAAAAATCGGGCCGGAAGTCGTAAAAAATCTTAAAAATTTTACTTACTCCGATCAAAAGCGCAAAAACAAATCCCGCATGGTCAGGATCAGTCTGCCTTACGCCCGCGTACTTGTGGTGGACGATGTTTCGACCAACCTCGATGTGGCCAGGGGTATGATGAAACCTTACGGAATGCAGATTGACTGCGTGTCAAACGGACAGGAAGCTATCGACGCAATACGGGCCGCAAATGTAAAGTACAACGCTGTATTTATGGATCACATGATGCCGGGAATGGACGGTATGGAAGCGACCAGAATTATCCGCGAAGAAATTGGAACCGAATACGCAAGGACTGTGCCCATAATCGCGCTCACGGCAAACGCAATAGTCGGGAACGAAGAAATGTTTTTGGGCAGGGGGTTTCAGGCTTTTATTTCCAAACCAATTGATATGGAACGGCTTGACGCCGTGATACGCGAATGGGTAAGGGACAACAAGAAAGAAAAAGAACAGCCTGTTAAGGAAAGCCAGGCAGTGCAGGAAACCGCCAGCAAAACTGACTGGCAGTCAATGGAAAAATTTTGTGATTATATAGATATTAAAAAAGGCCTGGAACGCTTTGGCAGCAAAAATTCTTATCTGCAGATTCTGCATTCGTTTATATCAAGCTCCAGAGGTCTGCTGCAAACGATCAGGGAAGTAAATCCCGATACCATAAAAAATTATATAACCGCGGTCCACGGAATAAAAGGTACTAGCCGGGGAGTCTGCGTTTACGGAGCGGGAGACAGGGCAGAAGAACTGGAAAAAGCCGCCAGGGAAGGGAATTATGATTTTATCACCGAAAAAAACACCGCCTTTGCCGATGATTTGCAGAATATAATTGACCGCCTGGATGAACTGCTTGAACAGACAGCGGCGGAAAATCCTTATCCAAAAAAAACAATGCCGGACAGGGATGTCCTTGAAAAATTATCCCAGGCCTGCGGCGCCTTTGATATGAACGGTGCGGATGAAGCAATGATCGAGATCGAAAAATATGAATATGAATCCGATAATGAGATAAAATTTTGGTTAAGGAAAAACCTAAATAATATGAATTTGGGAGAGATTCAGGAAAAGGTTTCTTTGCTGCTGGCTTCAGGATAAGAGCCAACTCCGCAGGAGTTGCCCCGAAGGAGTTGACGAATTTGATCCAACGCCTGTAATATATAATTACGTACCTGTAATATATAACATCGCATGGAAGGATACACATGCCTGTAAACTTTACGGCAAAACCAAACATCGTTTTTATAGAAACAGACAGCATGGACGGCAGGGCTTACGGCGCCATGGGATTCGGACCGTTAAAAAACGGGACTCCCGCTTTTGACGCAATGGCAGCCTCAGGCGTGATGTTTGAAAATATGTATTCGAACAATCCTATCTGCGTGTGTTCCCGGGCAAGCATGATCTGCGGACAATATACCCATAATTGTCATGCATGGAATAACTACAAGGGAATTCCGGAAAGCCAAAAAAACATTTTTACGGAGTTCGGCGCATCAGGGTACAATATGGGCATCTTTGGTAAAACCGATTATGTTTCCGGCCAACATTCGCAAAGGGCCCGCGTCACAGCCTGGCTGCGGACAGCAGACCTGCATCTTCCCGAATACAGGGAAAGTGCGCCGGAAGTTCTGGACAATTATGAAAAAAGGGTAAGAACTGGTGACTGGAAAAAAATGGACGACTGTGTCCGGTGGCTGGATCAGAACAGTAAATCCGAAAAACCATTTTTCCTTTATCTTGGACTTAATTTGCCGCACCCGGAATTCAGAACTTCCAAATATTATCTGGAAAAAATTGACCGGGACAAAATAGAAATACCTCCTGCGGATACTTACAAACACCCTGTTATGGAATACCAAAAAATTTCGAAAAACTGGACCCATGGTTTTGATCCGGAGAATGTAAAAAAAACACGCGCCGTTTATTATTCGATGATTGCGGAGGCGGACGCAATTACAGGCGAATTGATTGAAGCCGTAAAACAACGCGGCCTGGACAAAAATACATTTTTTATATACACCAGCGATCACGGTGAAATGGCAATGGAACACGGCCAGTTCTACAAAAGCAATATGTACGAACCGGCGGTGCGGGTCCCCCTGATAATTGCCGGCCCCAATGTAAAAGCGGGTTTAAGGATAAAACGGGCAGTCTCCCTGGTGGATATTTTTCCGACCCTGGTATCCATGGCGGATATTAAAACCGGCGTTAAACTCGACGGCCATTCCCTGACCCCGGAAATGCAGGGTTACGGCAGCGAATTGCCTGATTGTGTGTTCAGCGAATACCATGAGTGCTCGGTAAATGCGAGCACTTCGATGATACGTGAAGGAGACTGGAAACTTATCGCCTTTGCAAGGGGATTCCCGCCCCTGCTTTTTAACCTTAAGGAAGACCCCTGGGAAACAAGGGACCTTGCGGCCCTGCTGCCGGAAAAAACTGCGGCGATGAAAAAAAAATTGTACCAAATTTCTGACCTCGATATGGTTGGAAAGCTCGTTGAAGAAAACGGCCAGGATTGTTTTAGGGTATGGCGGGATGAACAGAAAACCGCGGGTACATACGAAAAAACAATGGCGCGGATTTACGCCGGCTGGGATCATATAGGCGGGGATGACAAGATACCTGTATGGAGCGATGCAAACGAAAAAAAAATAATCGGCTGGCTTGAAAAAATGCCCGGGGAGTTTTAATGGAACGCAGGAATATTCTGATTATCTTAACCGATCAGCTGGCGTGGAGAGCCCTTGATATTTACGGCGCGCAATACGGCAGTACGCCCGCAATTAACAGCATTTGCAGGGGCGCCGCCGTTTTCGATTCCTGCTATACCCCCTGTCCTTTATGCCAGCCTGCGAGGGCATCATTCTGGACCGGCATTTATCCGCACGAGACAAATGTCCTGTCCAACGGAATGAAGTGGCCGGTTGAACCTGTAAGCGAAAGTATCAAAACTATAGGCGAAGTATTCAGGAACGCGGGATACCGCACTGTTCATTTTGGCAAGAAACACGACGCAGGTTCATTGAGGGGTTTCGACTGCGCGGAAGAAGATCAGCTGCCGGTGGAAGACCCGGACTGGCCGCTTAACAACGATACATTTAAAGATCGCTATACAGCGGAGGAAATCGTAAAATTCTGGGGCGGCCTTAAATACGGCCATGATAATGACAACCCGGTTTTTATGATCGCCGACTTTGTAAATCCGCACAATATCTGCGGATACGTGGGAAATTACGCCGGAGCGCATGAAAATCCGGCGGTAATAAATCTCCCGGAACTGCCTCCGAATTTTGAATTCAGCGACATTAACAACCGCCCGCTGCCTGTGCAGTACATTTGCTGCAGCCATAACAGGCAGGCCCAGGCCGCCGAATGGACGCCGGAGAACTACAGACATTATCTGGCGGCCTATTACCGCTATATAAATTATGCTGACAGCGAAATCAAAAAAGTCCTTGATGCCCTGGAAAAAAGCGGCAGGGCAAAAGATACCCTGATCATCTTTACTTCCGATCACGGCGATTCGATGGCTTCCCGCCGCAGGGTTACAAAAGACGTTGATTTTTATGATGAAGTAACCAGGGTCCCCCTCGTCTTTAAGGGGCCCGGCGTCAAAGACCTTTACATAAAAGGAAAACCTGTCTCGCTGCTGGATCTGTTCCCTACCCTCTGCGGTTACTGCGGACTGGCAATTCCGGCTGAATTAAGAGGCAAGGATCTCTCGAATACGATCAGAGGAAGCGGGCTGCCGGCGCGCGAATATGTGGTAAGCCAGTGGCACACCGAATGGGGCTACACCGTAGAACCGGGGCGCATGCTGGTTACAGACAGGTACAAGTATATAAAATATGCCTGCGCCAAAGATGACAGCAAGGCTGAAGAATTTTATGACCTGGGCAGTGATCCCTGGGAAATTACAAACCAGGTTTCCAATCCCGAGTATGCACAGGCGCTGGAAAATTGCCGTGCCATGTTCAGATCATATCTGGAGGAAACCGGTGACAATTTCGAAAATCTGGAATTCTGTGCCGATCCAATGTGGCACAGCCATAAACCCGGATACGAAAACCACGAAGGCCCCGCTGCTCCGGCATGGTCATGGGAAAAATACGGACGGCCCGGCCAGGACGGTAAACGTTAAGTTATAAATTCCACAAAATCATATTTATTTGTATAAGGTATTTTGATAAGGGAATCTTTGATAATCGCGTCCGCAATTTTTGAATTTGCTGTTGCAGCATCTGCTTCCCCGGTATTTTCGCATCCATGCAGTAAAACCCGGTATGTGCCGGACGGCGGCAGGGCCAGCCGGAGGCCCGCAGTTTCAATAACAGTTATTGAATCTTGTTTTTCCTGCGTAAAAACCGCCTCCCTAATATCCAGAACATAGGGCCGGCCGAGCATTGCCTGCGCCTGGGCCAGCAGACCGCCGGCAACAGCCAGACGTATGCGGCTGGAATTTATCGGTTCATTTGCCTCGTTCAATACCCCGATGATCTCGGTCCGGATATTTTTTCTGGTGTTTATTTCACGGATTTTTTGAGCGTCTGTATCCTGGTTATAACCGCAGCGGAAGTTTTTTCCTACAGCCAAAAAACCCATTCTGCCGCGATCCCGCAGGATATCCAGAAATTCTTCGCCCCTTAAGCGGCGAAAAGACTCGCTTAATTCCGCGGCGACAACTATGGAAACACCCATTTGTTTAAAGAGGAAAATTTTTTGTTCAAAAGAAGTTAAATCGCCGGGATAAGCGTTATTGCTGTTAAGTGTCTTGCCCTTGTGATTCTGCCTAAAGGTAATTATAACCGGAACCATTTTTTTATCATAATTGATAATCCGGCTGATCAGGGCCTGATGCCCCCTGTGCACACCGTCAAAAACCCCGATGGTAACAGCGGAAGAAACATCAGCCGCAGGGAGACCTTTTTCCAGGAAAGTCTCCCATTCAATAACCTGCATACAGTTTTTACCGGCTATTGTTCCCTGACCAATAATTGCCTTGCTAAACTATCCAGCATATCCCTTGTATCAGTTGCGGGGAGCATGCCGATTTCCCTGATTGCCCGGTTGGTATAAATCTGCGCGCACTGGCCTGCAGCTTCTGTACCGCCGCATTCGCGCACAAGACTGAAAATGAGTTCGCCTTCTTCCGGAGTAAAAGAATTTTTGGAAAAAATCCGGCGCAATGTTCCTGTGCTGTCAAGTGGCATTGCGCAGAGTACAGGCAGTGTTATCAATCCGGCCGTAATGTCATTTCCAAGTTTCTTGCGCACCTGTTCCTGATCGCCTGAGTAATCAAGAATATCGTCAATAATCTGGAATGCTATTCCTATATTATAGCCGGCCCGCCTTAGTCTCATGCAGACTTCATTGGAGGCTTTGGCTTCTTCCGCGCCTACATAGCAGGCCAGGGAAAAAAGCATGGCGGACTTGCCCATTATTTTGCGGAGGTAGCTGCGTTTGGAAACATTATTTCTCCAGCGGTCATTGTTCTGTTCAATTTCCATTGTGCAAATGATCGCGATCATACGGGCAAGATAAAGCGCGTTTTTTGGTGACGTATATTCACCGGTAAGGACAAAGCAGCGCGAAAGTAAAAAATCTCCTATAAGGACCGCGTTTTTTTTGCCGTAACGGGAATGAACAGAAGGCAATCCCCTGCGCAGAGGCGAATCGTCAATTATATCATCATGAATCAGGGTCGCCACATGCAGCATTTCAAGGGCAGCGGCGAGTTTATAATGTTTATCCTGAATACCGTTTTTACCAAACCTGGCGGACAATAAAAGCAGACCGGGCCGCAGCAGTTTTCCGTTCCCGTCAAAGAGATCGATTAAACCTTCGTTGATTATGGGATTTTCAGAATATGAAGATTCCCTGATAATGCCGGAAACCTTTTCGAGGGCCTCCGGCATACCGGGGAAATTATTCCAGAAAGAAGTCATAGGCTTATTTTACAACAGCCTATTTGGACGGTCCGTCAGTATACCAGTAACGTTTGCGGGCAAACCTGGTTCCGTTCCACCATTTCTTGAAGAAGGGGACTACCCAGCAATCCAGTCCGAATGCCCTGCCGGCGCCGCCGAGCAGGAGGAAGCCCGCGAAAATAAACCATACCTGGTTCCAGGCAAACATTCCCGAAATCGTAAAGACCAGACACATGATTATGGATATAACAGCGGCCCACCATGTAAAGAGCCCGCCTATCATCATAAGGCCTATTCCCATTTCAACCAGAACGATGATTAGCTGGAAAAGTCCAAAGTGAATATGGGAAGCGATGCCGTCCATAAAAATTGTCCTGAACCAGGTCGCAACCGATCCGTTAACATTGAATATTGACTTTGTTGTATCCCAAACATCATGGAAGGCACTGACTGCCGCGCCTGACGCGGCGCTTACGGCATCAGAGGCGCCGGTGGAAGCGCTGCTTACAGTATCTGCAACAGCGGTTGAAGCGGAACTGAACGCGTCCGCACCGCCCGCACTGAAGGAACCAAACAGATCGTCAACAGCCGCCGGCGCTGCCGAAGCTGCGGCTGTGCTTGCGCTGGTCGCAGCTTCCACGACTGTACTGGCGCTGGTTGCGGCGTCGGTTAAACCGGCCTGTACAACACCCTGGGAGAACATCCATGCGGATTTACTGCCCGAGCCCCAGCTAAGCCAGCCTTCGCCTATCTTGTTAATGCCTTCAAAAACCCACATGAGCCCCAGCCAGAGCCTTAACGGCAGTGCCCAGTAACCCCTGTTCCTGTAAGTGCCAAAGCCAAAAAGGAAGGTCCTGTGGTCATTGCGATCCAGGAATTCATGCTTGAGATATTCCCAGCACTGGTTAAGACCTGCCACACTAATCAGGTAATGCAGGTTTACAAAATGCTTCATAAACATGGCAAAAAAACCGGAGAGTTTTATTCCCATGGCATTGGAAACACCGTATCTGGAGCCGACAGAAACCATCAATCCGTGGTAATCGGGTTTAAATTTTACAGTAGGCGTACCGACTATGGCGGCTATAATATTGGACGCCGCTGTTCTTCCGGTGATAAGGGCAGTTTCCACGATCTGCGGCAGGGGCTGATCCTTGTCGACGAACCAGCAGGTATCTCCTACGGGGAAGACATTTGGATAATCTACGGAACGTATTTCCTCGGTAACCAGCAGTCTGCCTTTCTTATTTTTCTTTTTGGTCTCCGCTGCTTCCTTGCCAAAGGGGCCTTTTGCCAGATTAAGGGATTCGGCAAAATTGCTGCCGCAGATTCCGCAGGTCCAAATAAAGGTATCGGTACTAAGGGTCGAACCGTCCTTGAGTTTAATTACTCCCTTATCTGCGCCGACGATTGGTGTATTTGTAAGAAGTTCAATGCCGTGCTGCTTCATGTAATAGGAAATCTTGTCGCGCAGATCTTCTTCGAACATCGGCAGGATGTTGGGCATGGCTTCTACTACGCAGACACGGACTTCGTTCTTTGCCACAAGCCATTTGGCGCACATGGCGTCCCGCCATTCCAGAAGTTCGCCGGCCATTTCAATGCCGGTAAAACCTGAGCCAGCGACAACAAAGGTAAGCATGCTTTCGCGCCTTAGCCGGTCAGGCTCCGCGACTGCTTTCTCAAAAACATTATCGATGTGGTAACGGAGCTTCATCGCGTCATCAAAAGACCAGAGGGTAAAGGCGTTTTCTTTTATACCGGGAATTCCGTAAAACTCCGGTTCGGCTCCGGTGCCCAGAACCAGGTAATCGTATTTATATTCCCTTATCCTGGATTTTAAGGTACTTGTTGTAAAATCAATATCGGTGATGGTATCGTTTACTACTTTTACTTTGGAAGCTCCGAATATTTTGGAAAAAGGAACCCTGACAGAATCCGGCTCAACCCTGTGTCCGGCAACTTCGTGGAGTTCCGTCATAAGGGTGTGGAAAGGATTGCTGTCAATAAGGGTGATATTTACATCGTGATCTTTTTTAAATTGCTTCGCAAGTTTTT
>WQZG01000104.1 GCA_009780855.1 Treponema sp. | reverse complement strand
CGGATTTCGTGGCTCATCCGGGCGAGGAAATTCGACTTGAGGCGGGAAGACTGCTCGGCCATGTCCCGCGCGTGTTCGGCGTTCTGGCGGGCGAGAATGGATTCTGTCATGTCGTTGAGAAACATAATTATGCCGGCGCTCTTGTTTTCCGCGTCAAGCATCGGTGTTATCTGTATCTTGAACTGGCAGCCTGATTCGGCATTTTCAAAATTTATTTCCTGTTCCGTCTCGAACAGGATTTCGTTGTCAATCGCGTTTTTGTAAAGCTTTCTGATCTCCTCCAGGGCCTTTTGTGAGGCATAGGGTTCAAATAGTTCGTCGATGTATCTCCCCGGAATTTCTTCCTTGCTGAATTTTTTGCAGTACCTGAAAAATGAATCGCTTACATACATAACCCTGCCGTTGTTGTCAAACAGCAGTATGGGGTTGGGACAGTTGACCAGGATCAGGTTGACGTACATTTCCAGCCTGGACTTTTCGCCCAGTATCATCTTCTGCTTCTGCGAAAGCTGCTCGACCATGTTGTTGAACGCCAGCGAAAAATCTCCCATAAAGCTGACCTGCTGGTTGTAGTCGCCCTTTGCGACCTGCTGGGTCTGCCATGTAAGATGCTTGAGCGATGCGTGAAGGGTCTTTAGGGGCGAAGCGATTTCGTTTGTGGGCAGCGGGAGCTGACAGTTAAGGTTTCCGGCTGCCAGTTCCCCGGCCAGCTCCCTGGTCTCGGAGATCATGTTGCCGAAGTACTGCAGCCCCTTGCCGAAGATTGTAAATTCCTCCGGAAGCTCGCTTATGTCCAGCGATGCAGCTGCCGGTTTGTAAATCAGGTCATGCAGGTATGTGAATAAAATATCGGCCACAGGTTTTAACGGATCCTGAATTCTGGCCTGAGTTTCCCGGGAATTTGGCATTTATGAATCTGTTTTACGCTGCTGTGCATTTAAAGCGGCATACCCTGTCGCCGCTGGCCCAGCAGTCAATTTCTTTTACTTTATATGGTTTACCTGTATATTTTTCCACGATTCCTCCAATAAAACCTTCGTCATAATCGCAGACGCTTTCGTTTGTGATGGGCAATCCGCTGCAATCGAGATCTTCCCCTACTGTAAGTACAATTTCACCGGTATTTTGATCGAATGTTTCCAGCCTAAGTATGCCGATTTTTAAATCAATAAGTGTTTTTGCAAGATTTGCCACAAACGTGTCAAAATCTACTTTGAGGTCAAGTACATGGGACGCGAATTCTGTCCCGGCCAGATGACCTGCGCTGCGGATATAATCGTTGGCTTTTTCCCTGCCGAATTCTTTGGTCAGCACATCAAGCATTGTATACTGCATCAGTCTGTATACCATGACAGGCATATTTTCTCCCAGACTCCCGCGGCCTTCCCTGATGTTTTCAAGATCTGACCATGAAAAAATACCGTGATCCCTTTTTGGTGCAAATACGTTTTCCATGACTATCTCCCCCTTATTAAATGAATTATTAATGATTTTTTAAATAGATTTGAAACAGGGAGAAATTGCTTCTCCCTGTGTGCATATTATCACTTCTTATTAAAATATTGCAAGAGTTTTTTTCGCCGTGCAGGAGTTTTTTTAAATATCTTTGGGACGGTTATCCTGCACCCGTTTTGCCTTGCCTTCCGAAATCGGAAGCGAACCGCTTTCGTGGAGTTCTACCCGCGGATTGACAGTAATTGTAGTCTGCAGTGTTTTGCGGATTTTTTCCTTGAGCGCGTTCATGGGCCGGGAGTCGTCTACAAAAATATCTGGTCCTACTTCGACTTTGACAATAAGCCTGTCAAGAACACCCTCTTTTTCCAGAACGATCAGGTAGTTGTTGCCGACTTCCTTCATGCCCATAACTACTTCTTCAATCTGGGTCGGGAATACATTTACCCCGTTGATAATAAGCATATCGTCGGTGCGGCCGGTCATCCTGCGCAGTCTGCGGTGGGTTCTTCCGCATTTGCAGGGTTCCGTATAAAAACCGGTAAGGTCCCTGGTCCGGTAGCGCAGAATCGGCGTCGCCTCCCGGCACAGGCAGGTCAGAATAAGTTCGCCGGTCTCGCCGTCCTTTACCGGCTCCATTGTTTTTGGATCGACTATTTCGCCGATATAACCGTCTTCCCACAGGTGCATACCGTCTTTGGCCTGACATTCAAACGCGACGCCGGGGCCGTTCATCTCCGAGATACCGTATGAATTGTAGACATCAATTTGAAGCAGTTTTTCTATGCGGCGGCGGGTATCTTCCGAATACGGTTCGGCGCCCGCAAAGGCTTTTTTGAGTTTTATGCTGTCCCTGGAAACTCCTTCTTCCCGCATTTTTGCTTCCACATGCAGCAGGAAACTGGGTGTCGAGTGCACGACTGTGGTGCCGTAGTCCTGCATTAATTTGAACTGGCGGGATGTGTTCCCTGCGGCTGACGGTATTACCATGAGGCCGGCTTCCTCGCCGCCGGAGTGCATTCCCAGTCCGCCGGTAAAAAGCCCGTAACTTATCATGTTCTGCAATACATCGCTTTTGGTGCAGCCGGCCCCTGTGATGCAGCGTGCCATATAATCGGCCCATCTTTTAAGATCGGCGCTGTTGTAATAAATCGTAGTTGGTGTTCCGGTCGTGCCGCTTGACGCGTGCAGGCGTACAACATCTTCCAGAGGGACGCTTACAAAACCATAGGGGAATCCTTTTCTTAAGTCTTCCTTGGTTGTAAAAGGAATTTTCCTGATGTCGGCAAGGCTCCTGATGTCATCCGGACTTTTGATTCCGGCGGCCGGTAAAACCCTGCCGTAGTGGGGTGTGCGAAGGGCCCAGCCAACCGCTGTTTTAAGCTTTGAAAGCTGAAGCGCTTCCAGTTCGTTTCTGGGCATTTTTTCGATTTCGGGGCTGCGGTATTGAAATTGGATTGATTTGTCAGCTTCGGTCATTTTACGGCGTTCCTCCCCAGATTAAAAGCTTTTACGTTTGCGTTTATTGTAGCGGCGTCCCTGCGGCTGAACATTTTCTGGATGGCCGTTTCCAGCACGGACGCTTTAATCGGCAGGAAAGCGGAAGCCGCTCCCACCATTACCATGTTAACCGATCTGAGCATGCCGGCTTCCTTTGCCAGGTCCGCCGCTTTTAAAATTTTTGAAACCGGGAATTTTTTTAAAGCGTCCAGAATTTCTGTAATGTCCGGATAATCGGGAATATTGGTCATTGGTTCTGCCGCGCTGACCAGGGCTCCGCCCGGAGCAAGCCAGGAAGCGTAACGCAGACTTTCCAGCGGTTCCATTGAAAGGATTAGATCGGCGCTGCCGCGCGGGACCAGGTCCGAGGCTATGTGTTTGTTTGCAATGCGTAAATGGGCCAGCACTGCGCCTCCGCGCTGGGCCATGCCGTGAACCTCAGACTGGCGCACCTGCAGGTTTTCTTCAACAGCGGCCAGGGCAATAATTGCGGCGACTGACAGAACTCCCTGTCCGCCGACGCCGGCCAGGATTACATCGTATTTCATTTTTGCGCTCCGGTTTTTGAATCCGCGGCGGTTCTTTGCTTTCTGAATAATTCAACGCATTCCCTGCGGAAAATTATTACCGATAAACCCCGGTATTCCATTTCTTTTTTTAGTTTTGCGGTGTTGTCTTCCAGACATGTCGGTTTTGCTTCCAGTTCCAGCAAATGTTCCGGTTTGAGGCCGGCGCCCAAAATAATATTTTTTAACTGGTTAAACGGAGCAATGGTCGGCTGGCAACCTGTCATTGCGACGCAGGAATTGTCCAGGATTATTATGTTCATCGGAACATCGGAGGTCACCGCGTCAATTAACCCGGTAATTCCGGAGTGTAAAAAAGTTGAATCTCCGATTACGGCCAGGGCATATTTAATGCCGGAATCCGCGGCTCCCCTTGCCATACCGACTGAGGCGCCCATGCAGACAATGCTCTCGATTGCCGAATACGGAGGGCTGGCGCCCAGCGAATAACAGCCTATATCCGAACAAACAGCCGTGTTTGCGTGTTCTTTGCCGATTGCCGGATCCAGTTCCGCGACAGCCCTGTTGATGCATCTGTAACTGTCCGCGTGCGGGCAGCCCTGACAAAGCTGGGGAGGCCGGCCGGGCAGATTTGGAAAGGTAATTCCGCTGTCAATTATGCCCGGTCTGGCGGGGAGCCCCAGGCTTTTGCGCACGTTATCCGGGTCCAGTTCCCCGGTCCTTACAACGGTATTATCGAGCTTTCCGGAGATACTTATGCCGAGCGGAAGGATTCCCTTTATACGTTCTTCGATAAATGGCTGGCCTTCTTCTATTATTAATAATTTCTTTTTGTTTTCGCAGAGCTTCTGAATTGATTTTACCGGCAGGGGGTAAGATGAAATGTGCATTCGTGCGGGAAGTTTACCGCCCCTGGCGGCAGCCAGGTCGTCCAGGTTTTCTTCGTAATAATTTCCCCCAAGCCCAGCTGTAATTACAGCCAAATCATCGCCGCAGTTTTCTGTTTCCGGATTTTTTGAATTATAATCCTGCGACCATTGTTCTATCTGTTTTTGTTTTTCCACAAGGTCGGCGTAATTGCGTCTTGCGTATGCCGGGAGCAGCATCCAGCGCGTTTTGTCCGCTGCCTTTAACAGCGGGTTTTGTCCGCTGCGGGCGGCAACTGCGACCGCGGCCCTGGCGTGCGACAGTCTTGTTGCCAGACGCAGCATTACCGGTAAATGGAATAATTCTGAAATCCTGTAAGCCTCTGCGGCCATATCATAGGCTTCCTGCTGATTCCGCGGTTCCAAACAGGGAATCATCGCGAAAGACGCGTAAAACCTGGAATCCTGCTCGCCCTGCGAACTGTGCATTCCCGGATCATCGGCGACCGCGACTACCAGGCCCCCGTGTATTTCCAGAAGCGCGCTGTTAATAAACGGGTCGGAGGCGACATTGAGCCCCACATGTTTCATGGTTACAAGCGATCGTTTGCCGGCAAATGATACGCCCAGAGCGGCTTCCATCGCGGTTTTTTCGTTTGTACACCATTGGGCGGTGAGGCTGCCCTTCTCGGCGGTTTGGGACTGTTCAATAAGGTATTCCATTATTTCGGTGGAAGGAGTACCGGGGTATCCGTAAGCCGCAGAAAGACCGGAATGTATGGCCCCCAGAGCGACAGCCTCGTCGCCCAGCAGAGCTTTGGTTTCATTATTGTTCATTATTATAATAGAATAACAAAAAGGATTATTTTATACCAGCTGCCGGAATTTACCGGAAAAACCTGTTGGCTACTCTTTTGCTTTTTTTATTAAAATACTATATTTTATAAATAGTATCCTGCCTGGAGGACATAATATGAAAAAAATATTATTAATAATATGTCTGTTGTTTGGTGTTATTTTGGTTTTTAACTCATGTAATAAAAACAATTCTGTAAAAACCGATTCAGGATCGATTTTGATTGGACTTGTAATGCCGGAGACCCATGTTGACCGCTGGGTAAAAGACGGCGCTTCGCTTAAAAGATTTGCCGAATCCCGCGGTTACAGGGCGGAGGAGACTTTTGCCGGGACAGATCAGAATGTCCAGAACGGACAAATCAGAACTTTTATCAAAGAAGGCGCCAAACTCCTTATTATCGGTTCCCTAAGCGAAGGCATTATACCGGCAGTCGCGGATGCGGCTAAAGCCAAAATACCGGTAATTGCCTATGACAGAATAATTCCGAATTCTGCCGATTATGATTACTATATTACTTTTAATAATTACGAAGTCGGTACTTTCCAGGGAAAAAGTATTGAAGATGGTCTTGATTTAAAAAACGCGACAACGGCCAATCCCAAAACCATCGCGTTTTTTGCGGGCGCGGCCACCGACGGCAACGCGTTTTTCTTTTATGACGGTGCGGTCGATGTACTCAATCCCTATATAGATAAGGGTGTATTAAAAGTTATTGGGCCGTATCCCCGAACTTCAAAAGACTCCGCTGCCTTTAAGTCAATTGCAACGGAAAACTGGCAGGCCGCTGTCGCAGAGGCCAGGATGAAGGATCTGCTCGCAAACGAAGCCAGGGATGTCAGGCTCGACGCCGTACTTGCGCCCAACGATACCCTTGCCAGAGCCATAATAAAAGCATGCCTGGATGATCCAAAATATTCCGGCGGTAACCTTCCCCTTATTACCGGACAGGACGCGGAAGCCGATTCCATTCTTGCCATAAAAAACGGCCAGCAAAGTATGACCGTTTTTAAAGATACTACCAAACTCGCGGAAGCCGCGATAATACTGGCGGATCAAATTTTAAAGGGTGAGGCAAATCCGGTTGTTCCCGGCGCTACCCTTGCGGCCGGAGATCTTGCGGTAATAGGCGATACCGGTAAAAAAATTGTTAAAGCTTTTTTGCTGCAGCCCATCTTTATTAACAAAGATAACTGGAATATTCCGGTACAGGCAGGATATTTTACACCGGAGGAAGAAATAAGATTAAAATAAAGACTTCCCGGATATCATGGCTTATCAATAAAATTTTCTCTTTTAAATTTAAAAGCATAGGTTCCAGAATTACTTTATCTGTTGTTCCGGTTCTTATTATTTCAATTGTTTTATTTGTAATTATTACTTATTACGCGATGGACAGACAGATAAAAGAACAGATTAACAACGCCATGCGTGAGAGCATGAATGTGGCGACTCTGGAAATCCAGCGCGAACTTATTTTATGTTCCGAAGTGGCGCGTACAATTTCGGCATATGCAGAGAGCAACGATCAATCCGTTATTGACAGCGATGCTTTTACGGTTTTTACCAGAAACCTGATAACCCTTAACAGCAAAGCAATTGCCGCGGGGCTTTGGTATGAACCGTTTACTTTTTATCCGGAGAGACGTTATTTCAATTACTACATTTACCAGGAAAACGGAAATTTTTTCTGCGATACCGATTATATTTATTTCCCCGAATATCCGTTTACCGAATGGTACCGTAACGGCCGTTCTTCAAAAGGCCCTCCGGTCTGGTCCGGAGTTTATTTTAATGAAAAAATAAAAGACGATATTATTACAGCTTCTGTGCCGATATTTAACGCCGGTGGAGAGTTCACCGGAGTCGCCACCGCGGACATGAGCTTCCAGTCAATCAGGAAAATAATCAATACCATCTCTGTCGGCAAAACCGGCAAGGCCTGTTTAATCGGTCCGCTGGGGGAGTATATTTCCTACTTTGACGATTCCAGGGACCTGTCCCAAAAAATTCAGTACGATGATGATTACAACCTTGCGGCTTTTGGTTATACCATTCTGCAGGAAAGGGAAGGCGTCGCAGAAATTTTTCTTAACGGAATTTCCCAGACCGCGTATTTTAAATCCATTCCGGAGACCAACTGGACTTTGGTGGTATTTATTGACGACCGCGAAATAAGTTCTTCCAGGTTCCAGCTCGTAAAATCCCTGTCGCTGGTTCCCCTGCTTGGCATTATTCTTGCCGTCATTTTTATTTCCATTGTCGCCGGCCGGCTCCGCAACGTAGCCAACAAGGTTAACGAAGTAGCAGCCAGGGCGGCTTCCGGAGATCTCTCAAAGCGTATCGAAATAAACGAATATGACGAATTCGGGATCATGGAACTGAACCTTAACAAGATGATGGACGATATGAGCGCCCTCATTGCCCATTCTGAAGAAATGCTCAAGCTTGCGCAGGAAGCCAGCCGCGCAAAGAGCGATTTTCTTTCAAACATGAGCCATGAAATGCGGACTCCCATGAATGCCATCATCGGCATGACGTCCATCGGCAAGAAAGCCGGCGATCTGGAAAGAAAAAATTACGCGTTCGGCAAGATTGAAGACGCCTCCATCCACCTGCTCGGCGTTATCAACGATATCCTTGATATGTCGAAAATCGAAGCCAATAAATTTGATATAATTCCTGTTGATTTTAATTTCGAAAAAATGCTGCGCAAGGTCGTAAGTGTTATTAATTTCAAAGTCGAGGAGAAACATCAGAACTTTACCCTGCACATTGATAAAAATATTCCGGATTTTATTAACGGCGACGACCAGCGCCTTTCCCAGGTTATTACCAACCTCCTTAGCAATGCTGTAAAATTTACCCCTCCCGGCGGTCACATTAATCTGACAGCGGAAATGGAAAAGGAAGACGAAAAAACCTGTACCCTGCGCGTTACTGTAAAGGATTCCGGTATAGGAATAAGTCCGGAGCAGCAAGCCAAATTGTTTACTTCCTTCCAGCAGGCGGAAAACAACATTTCAAGGAAATTCGGCGGAACCGGTCTTGGGCTTGCCATTTCAAAACGTATAGTCGAAATGATGAACGGCGAAATCAGCATTGTGTCGGAACTGGGAAAGGGCGCGGAATTTATTTTTACAGCCGTTTTAATCAAAGCAGCCGACGCCGAAGAAAAACCGTTAAAAACCGGAATTAACTGGAAAAATGTAAAAGTTTTGGCTGTTGACGATGAAGATGATGTCAGGGATTTTTTTAGGGAGCTTGCGGACAGAATAGGTTTCACCTGCGACACAGCCGCCGGAGGGGAAGAAGCGCTCCGGATAATAAGAAATAACGGGGCCTATGATATTTATTTTATTGACTGGAAAATGCCGGATATGGACGGCATCGAATTATCGGCCATTATTAAAAAAACCTGGCTGGACAAATCGGTGGTAATTTTGATATCGGCAACAGACTGGAACAGCCTGGAACCGGAAGCCCGCAAAGCCGGCGTGGATAAATATCTTTCAAAGCCGCTTTTTCCGTCCTCGATTACGGATTTAATAACTGAATGTCTGGGGAAAAACAGTATACAGGTATCTGATGAAACGTCTGACATACCATGCTTTAAGGGACACCGCATCCTTATTGCCGAGGATGTTGAAATTAACCGCGAAATCGTTATTACCCTTCTTGAACCAACACAGATAGAAATCGAATGCGCGGTGAACGGTCTGGAAGCGGTTAATATGTTCAAGAAAGATCCCGATCGCTACAGTATGGTTTTTATGGATATGCAGATGCCGGAGATGGACGGTCTGGAAGCCACCAGACATATCCGCGCTTATGAAGACCAGATTGCCAAAGACACCGGAAGCGGCCGCAGGAAAGTTCCCATAATTGCCATGACAGCCAATGTATTTACCGATGACATCGAAAAATGCCTTGACGCCGGGATGAACAGCCATCTTGGCAAACCTCTCAATATTGATGAAGTGTTTTTTAAGCTTAAGGAATTTTTAACTTAACCGGCTGGTTTTTTTTTGTGTTTAATGTTCGATACTAATGGTTTTTACGTAAACTTCCAGGCCGGAGTACTGGGTCGCTTCTGCAGCGTCCTGTGTACTTCTGGCGACTCCCCCAATGAGCACCGGCGTTTCCGCCTGTTCCTTAAATTGGGAGACTTCGCTTCTTAGGCTTAAAACTTCGTTTATTATGGCCCGTTTCTGCACCAAAGACGCGTCGGCCTTGCCGTCGGCCATGCTGCCGGCCTTGCCGTTCGCGTTGGCCGAGGCAATCAGGCGGCTAAGGCTGGTTTGTTCACCGCGGCTGGCAATTATGTACAACGATTCTGAACCGCCCGGCGGCGTTAGTTCGATCACCTGTGAATACCAGGTCTCTCCGCTCTTGATTGGGCCGTTATAAAGGACCACAACATCATTGCCGTCAGGACTCTGGGCAATAACATAAAAGAAACTATCTTTATCCGGTTTGATTAATATCCGGAACTGCTCGCCGTCATAGGATTGAACCGGCGCGGAGAAGGGGACCAAAGTGTTTGTTTTGGTATTCTGCAGACCCATCGACCAGGCAAACGGTCCTGTTTCGGCCTGCTTACCCGAGCCAAATGCCAAAAATATAGAGGCGGTCAAGAAAATGACAAGAAAGAATTTTTTCAAAATAATCCCCCTGCTGCCTGTTGTAATAATAATATTTTTGGCTGCAGGCAGCAAGAGGTTCACTAAAAACGGTTTTACAGACTGTCCGGTCAGCCGATCACTTCCCGGACAATCAGATATTATTCAGCAAGGGCATCCTTGGCCTTAACGCTGACAGTTTCTTCGTAGCAGGAAAAAATACCGTCAATCTGTTTGGAATCAGGCGCCTTTGTTAATATACTTACGATCGGTACGATAATAAATCCCGCCAGCATTGTAAAAGCTCCCGCGTTGATGGGCGACTGCAGAATTACCGGGAACGAATTGCGGAAGAAGATGTTAAGTACCATAACTATTGTCGCGAATCCAAAGTTGCACCAGACGGCAATCCTTGTGGCGCGTTTCCAGAACAACCCGTACAGGAACGGCGCAAGGAAGGATCCTGCCAAAGCGCCCCACGAAACACCCATGAGCTGGGCTATGAACATGACGCCCTGTTTGTACTGCAGCACCGCGATAATGGCAGAAATTACAATGAATACGACAACCAGGGTGCGGATTATAACAAGCTGCTGTTTATCGCTCATTTTTTTTACGACATGGCCCTTGAGGAAGTCCAGGGTTAATGTCGAAGACGAAGTAATTACCAGCGAGGAAAGCGTAGAGATCGAGGCTGAAAGTACAAGCAGTACTACCAGGCCGATAAGCAGGTCGGGGAATCCTTCGATAATCTTTGGAATTATGGAATCATATACAACCGCGCCGTTTGCGCCGACTTCAACGACATTGGCGTAAAGACGTCCAAAGCTGCCCAGGAAGTAACAGCCGCCGGCAACAATAATTGCAAAAATCGTGGAAATGACTGCGCCTTTGGAAATGGCTTTTTCGGATTTTATGGCATAGAATTTGGATACCATCTGCGGCAGCCCCCAAGTTCCCAGTGAAGTAAGAATTACTACACCCAGCAGGCTCAAAGGATCCGGACCAAAGAATGAAGTCAAAACGCCCGGTACTTTAACACCCATTACATTGACTTCTTCAACGCGGGCCATACCTGTCAGAGCGTTAATAAAGCCGCCATTGTTGTTAATTACCGTTGCGATAATTGCGATAATTCCTGCCAGCATGATAATACCCTGGATAAAATCATTTACCGCTGTGGCAAAATAGCCCCCGGCAACTACGTAAATCGCTGTCAGGATAGCCATAGCGACTATGATGTACACAAAATCAATACCAAAAGCCATGGAGAACAGACGGGAAAGTCCGTTATAAAGAGAAGCCGTATACGGTATCAGGAAGATAAAAATAATGATCGCCGCGCCGATTTTTAGTGCGGAAGAGTCAAACCGCGTCCCAAAGAACTCCGGCATGGTCGCGCTCTTGAGATGATGGGTCATTATGCGTGTCCGCCGTCCCAGAATGATCCACGGCATAAGGCAGCCGATAAAAGCGTTGCCCAATCCTACCCAGGTAGCCGCTGTGCCGAATCTCCAGCCGAACTGCCCCGCGTACCCGACAAAAATGACCGCGGAAAAATACGTTGTCCCGTATGCAAAAGCCGTAAGCCACGGCCCTACATCCCGTCCGGCAAGTACAAATCCGCTGACACTGTCCGCTCTCCTGCGGAAGTAGATCCCGATAAAAATCGTGATCGCAAAAAACGCCAGAAGCAATACTACCTTGATTACCATCTGGAAACTCCTTTTTTGGGGGTAAAAAAAAATCGCCCCCGGATTGATAATCCGAGGACGACTGCAATGCAACCGTGATACCACCTCAGTTCCGCGCTGCCTCACGGCCGCGCGCTCGCAGGGTCATTAACCCCTATGCTGTAACGGGCATTCCCGTCGCATCCTACTGAATGTACTGTCTGACCAATCAGACACTGTCCGCACATTGTTCAGCGCGCGGTTCCCGGGATGTATTCGCCGCCTGTCCGTCTGCCGGCTTTCACCAGCCGCCGGCTCTCTCAAGACTGGATCATGGAGGCTACTTGTTCCCGATCTTCACCTTTATATAGTGTATATTTATTCACTGCTTTTGTATATTTGTCAAGTCATAAATTTCAAATTTGTCATATATTTAACATTGTAACTTTCCTGTTAAACGGGTAAGATAACGCCATCATATAAATTTTTCGAGGTTAAAATGAAAACAAGGGCCGTGCGGCTTTACGGAGAAAATGATTTAAGGTTGGATGAATTTGAGCTTCCGGCCATTAAAAATGACGAGATTCTGGCTAAAATAGTTTCTGATTCAATCTGCATGTCCAGCCACAAACTGGCTCTGCAGGGGCAAAAACATAAAAGGGTGCGGTACCCCCTGGCAGAAAAGAAACCGATTATCGGCCATGAATTCTGCGGCGAGCTGCTGGAAGTCGGTCCAAGGTGGAAAGATAAATTTAGGGCAGGGGATAGATTCGTAATGCAGACGGCGTTTAATGTGCCGGGCCCGGACGGGAAGGCCACACTTTGGGCTCCGGGTTACTCCTATGAATTTATCGGCGGGGACGCTACCTATGTGGTAATACCGGCGGAAGCTATGGAAATGAACTGCCTGTTGGAATACAGCGCAGACAGTTTTTATCTGGGTTCCCTTGGAGAACCAATGTCCTGCATAGTCGGAGCTTTCCATGCCCAGTACCATACCCACGGCGGTTCCTATGTCCACCAAATGGGAATTACCCGGGGCGGCAGCCTTGCACTGCTTG
>WQZG01000103.1 GCA_009780855.1 Treponema sp. | reverse complement strand
CTTCTGGGTTATTGGCCAATCCGATGTAGTTGTTCGAACACATGACTATTTCGCTGCCAAAACCTTCAACGCTGATTTTCCCGCCCATGGCATTGGTGTTGTATTTGGGCTTTTTATACGTTCCCTTTTGCTTTAACGATTCCAGTTCATCATTCAGATTTTTATAAAAATTTCTTCTCATCATAATATCTTAAATGTGTCAGGACTCCCAGTCAAGAATTATTTTTCCTGAATTACCGGAAGTCATGATTTTAAACGCTTCTTCGTAATCGGCGATTTTAAACCTGTGGGTGATAACAGGTGTAATATCCAGGCCGGCTTTGATCAGGGCCGTCATTTTGTACCAGGTCTCAAAAATCTCGCGGCCGTAAATTCCTTTGATGCGCAGGCCGTTAAAAATAACTTTGTCCCAATCGATCACCGCGCCGGCAGGCTGCAGTCCCAGGAGCGCAATTCTGCCGCCGGGAGCCATGTTATTGACCATGTCGGCAAATGCGGCCCTGCTGCCCGACATTTCAAGGCCCACGTCAAAACCTTCCTTCATTCCAAGCTCATTCTGAATTTCGGCAACCGTAATTTTTCCTGCGTTAAAAACGTATTTAATGCCCATTTTTTTAGCAAGTTCGATCCTGTAGGGATTCAGATCTGTAATTGCGACATAACGGGCTCCGACTTTTTGGGCAACGGCCGCGGCCATAATGCCGATTGGCCCGGCTCCTGTAACCAATACATCTTCGCCGGTCAGGTCATAGGAGAGGGCGGTATGCACCGCGTTTCCAAATGGATCAAATATGCTGTACAGTTCATACGGAATTGCTGCATCTGTTTTCCATACATTAGCTACCGGTATTGATAGGTATTCGGCAAAACAGCCGGGACGGTTCACACCGATGCCGCGTGCGTTTTTGCATAGATGCCGTCTGCCAGCCTGGCAGTTCCGGCAAAACCCGCAGATGATATGACCTTCCCCGGAAACTATGTCGCCTGCCTTAACGCTTGTGACACTGGCGCCGGGTTCCACAATCTCGCCGACAAACTCGTGACCAATAACCATCGGTACCGGTATTGTTTTTTGGGCCCACTCGTTCCATTCATAAATATGAATGTCGGTGCCGCAGACGGCGGTTTTTTTTATGCGGATAAGTACGTCCTCCGGCCCTGTTTGCGGCAGATCTACTTCGTCCATCCATATTCCGGGTTCGCGGTATTTTTTAACAAGCGCTTTCATTTTTGGCATAATTCATACCTCCGTTAATCACCAAAGTACCAGCATCCCGCGGTCACTGACAAAACCCTGATCTTTTAACTTGTCGGCAAAAACAGATGACGCCGCGGAGACTCCGTTGATTTTTTCTATGACAATTTTATTTTCCGGCATAAAAAAGCGCCGTCTGGGAGAGCAGATAAATTCAATCAAACCGTACGGCGGTTTGCCTTCAAGCGCCGGATCGATTTCCAGTGTTTTACCGTTCCTTGCAGAGACTGCGATTATATCGGCGCCTTTAAAACAAACCCTTGATGAAGGAAGACGCGACGGCAGTTTGACAGCGCTGTTTTCAAAAAGCGAAGCCAGTTCGTTTGCGCCGCAGGGGCTGGCGGGATCGGCCGCGTTAATCCACCAAATTCCCTGCTCTGCCTCAGCCTCGTCAAGGTCGCGGGCGATGCCTGGCGGCGCAAACTGAAGCGAATTTATTCCGCTAAAAAAACGGCCGGCAATAAGTTCGCCTGCCAGTTCCATACGCCGCATCGCGGGCAGCAGTTTCGACCAGGAAAATACCGGGGCTTCGTGCTCCAGCAAGGAACGGCACAAAAACCCGTAACGTTTAAGCAGCAGCCGTACTCTGGCGCGGTTGAGTTCGTCCTCGGCGATGGGATTTAAATCCATTGAATTATTAACCTGATTACTGTCAGTGTTTTCTTCGATAACATTTTCTTCCGGGATAAAATCATCGCAGCCGGCTGCAAGCGAGAACCAGTTGCCCTGTACCGGAGGTCCGCCCTTCCACCGTTCGCGCAGGGATCGCGGGATTCGCATGTTTGATCTGCCAAATGGATTTACTGTCAGCGGCGGTTCTTCCGTGATAGCGCTGTCAATGGCTTCGGTTTTAAAGCCGGCGGCAGCGGCCCTGCGCACCGGTTCATATGAATCGGCGGAGATTGTTCCCTGCCATACAGACTTCCAGATGGCGGCCGCGATTTTCCCGGACGCGGTTTCTGCGCCTGCTATCTCCGCAGACGCTTCCTTTATCTGCCAGAAACTGCGGGGTATGTCAAAATAACTTGCGGGCAGATTGCCGGGATAAATGGCTTTCGCCTGTATGGGCGCGGCCAAATCCAAATCCTGAGGGGAACAAAAAGCAATTTTTTCTTTTCCGGCTCCGTACCAGACCAGTTTGCCCTCGCGTATTTCGCTGTCAAAGAATTCGCCGCGGTAGTCTTCGCAGCGGCACGGGAGAAATTCAGTTTCCCAGAGTTTTGCAGGCGCGGCAAATCCGGACAGGGCTTCCCACGGTATTGTGCGGCCGGATTTTATTTGTCTGGTCAGCAAGCCCTGACGGCGCGCCAGAAACGGCAGCAGAAGCCGGCCCGGCCTTTCCTTAATGCCTTCCCTGCGTTTTTTTCTGGAGAGCCGCAGCAGCAGTTCCAGATTTTCTTTGTCACAAAAAAGTTCTTCCCTGCTGTCCCCGATAAAAACGCCCGGGACAATTTCTTCGGCCTCGGTTAAATGCGAAATTATTTTTTCGCATTCCTGTGTGTTAAAGCCGAAAATATTTTTTAACCTTGCCACCGATACCGGTCCGGACGAACGGAACCACTGGGGCAGGGCGTTCCCCGCCAAACCCGCGGAATCTGTGTTTTTTTCTTGCAGTGTTTTTAACCAGTCGCGGTGAACAACAATGTCCAAATCCGCGCCTGGCTGTCTTATAACCGTGAGTCTTCCGCCCGGCGACAGTTCAGTATTTATTCCGTCAATAACTTCCTGCGGAATGTACTTTAATAACTGCTCCCACTCTTCATCTTTTTTATTGGCCGGAATTGCGACGCGTTCCTTGACCCACTCGCACAGCGATAACGTATCTTCCGGCGCCCAGCCTTCTTTCTCGCGCCGAAGTCTGGAACAAAAATCTCCGGCAAGTTCTGGGTCAAGGCAGGGCCGCGCGGATCCCGGCAGTAAAGCTTCCGCGATTGCCAGATCGGAAAGCGAGGCCGCGCCTTTAACGGCCGATGATGTAAAACTGTTTCGTAGATCCTTGCGCTCGTCGTATTCATAAAGGAGGGCGCCTGTCTCAAGCCAGACAAGCTGTCTGGAAAACGGACTTGGCCTGCGGCTCATAAAGAACGGCATGGTCACCGTACCTTCACGCAGATCTTCGATTAAAGTCCGCAAGCCTTCCATGTCAAATTTTTCCTGCAGGCAGGTTCGCAGCGCTTCGGTCACAATCGGAAAATCCTTAAACTGGCAGACTGAATCAAACAGCCGTTTGGACTTTTGACGGGTGATCCACAGCGGCACTCTTCTGCCGAACGGCGAACGCGGCAAAAGCAGCGACGCCTCAGCAGACTCGCGGAACGCGGCGTTGAAGATTCCGGAGGAAGCGAGTACGTCGCCCATTCTTTTATCAATATTTTTTCTCTGGCCCAGGCGGTCAAGGCTGTCCCTGATCGCCCGGTCGGCCGGAAGCGGAAGGGTACGGGGCAGGCGCAGCATTACCGCGTTGTTATCCACCGTTGTCTCTACCCGTAGTCCCCACTGCTCTTCAAGGTCGCCCATGAGACAGAGCGAAAGCGGGTAGTTGATCGCGGAGCCGCGGAAGCTGTGGATCACGATAAGCCTGGCATCCGCGCCCCCGGATGGATCATCGATAATTTCCGCAGGAATGTTGGAAAGACCGGGAAGCGGAATTTTTATTGATCTTTCGGTCTGGAAGAGAACCTGGGCTTTTAAAAAAGATGAAAGCGCAATAATGGCCTGCGGGCTAAAGTCTCTTGTTTCATTAAGACTTTCTTCGCCGTCCCGCTGGAAGCTGTCCATTATTTCCAGCATGCGCCGCGTTATTACTTTGCCGCGTCCAAGAGCGTCGGCCTTCCAGAACGGGGTAAAGCCTGCGTCTTTTCCAAGCGGGTAAACTTCCACCGCTTCCGATCCTATCGCACTTACCCGCCAG
This sequence comes from Treponema sp., assembly GCA_009780855.1. GTDB lineage: Bacteria > Spirochaetota > Spirochaetia > Treponematales > Breznakiellaceae > WQZG01. The sequence continues at coordinate 8,856 of WQZG01000103.1, read as the reverse complement.
GATCTTCCGCCGAAATTGAAAGTGTCGCCGACACGGCGTTCCCAGACAAACTCCTCGTCGAGCTCGCCCATCTTGGCGCCGGCGTCTTCTGTGCCTGCGGCAAGACGCAGCGCGAAGTAGCCGCGGTTGGCGATTACCCCTCCGGAGCAGTAGAGCAGGCCCAGTGTGCCGGATGTTGCCGTAAGCAGGCCGGTTTGGCTGTCCCTGTAAATACGGCGCGGCAGTTCGCGCAGCCTTTTTTCGCCGTAGCCTCCGGACAGCATGGCGACAACGCTGTTGAACGCCTGCCTTGGCAGGTTTTTAAAAACATAAAAACCCTGTATAAGCGAAAAAAGTTCGTCTTCGTAACGTTCTTTTTCGGTACAGAGGGCAAGGATAATCTGTGCCAGGACATCCAGGGGATTGTCTACGGATTCACTTTTTTCCAGTTCGCGATCCTCTACCGCGCCTGCGACCGACGCCGCTGTTAAGAGATCGATTCCGTGGAAAGGAAATAAAATGCCCTTGCTCTCCTGGCCTACTCCGTGTCCGCTGCGACCGACACGCTGGAGCGCCGATGACGCGGAGAATGGGCTGCCGGCCAGAATTACTTCATCGACATTGCCGATGTCGATTCCCAGTTCCAGCGACGAAGTTGCCACCACGCATGGGATCTTGCCTTCTGCCAAAGCTTTTTCCGCGGCCCTGCGCAGATCTTTTGAAAGTGAACCGTGGTGGGTAAAGGCGAGCAGTTCGCCGGCGGTCTGATTGATCAGATAGCAGGTTCTTTCCGCGCGGCGGCGCGAGTCGGTGTAAATCAATGTGCTGCGGTTTTTTCGGATCCGCGAAATGGCGTATTCGATAAAAACATCGTAGCGTTCGCCGAAGTCGTCGAGGTTCTTGCCGGACTCCGCTTTTTCTCTTTCCCTTTTTTGCCGGATTTCGGCCGGAGTAGTTTCCGGGAACTCAACACTGAAAGTGATTTTTTTTTCTATCGGAGGCGCGACTATAAAAATTTTTCGTTTTTCGTGGCCGCCTCTTCCGTTGTCCCTGAGCCCTCCGGCAAACTCCGCCGCGGCTTCAGGCGGATTTACCGTTGCCGACAGCGCGACACGCTGGAACTCGCCTGCGACCAGGGCAAGGTGATCAACCTGACAGGATAAAAACGCGCCCCGCCTGTTCCCCAGGTTCGCGTGTATTTCGTCAAGGATGAGGCACTTGACGCAGCCCAGGTGATCCCTTGCGCGGCTGTTCAGCAAAAGAATACCCAGACTCTCCGGGGTCAGAGCCAGTATCGAAGGCGGATGAACCAGAAAACGCCTGCGTTCTGTCTGGGTTGTATCGCCGGATCTGGTGTCCACCCTTACATCCGGAAACTGTGCGCCGGATTTTTCAAAACACCTGCGTATTCCTTCAAGCGGGGCAATCAGGTTGCGCTTGATGTCTTCGTTCAGGGCCTTGAGCGGAGAAATATATATTACAGAAAGTTCATCGGCCCTGTAGGTCCCGTCGGCAAACCGCGACAGCGCCGAAAGAAAACCCGTAAGCGTCTTGCCACTCCCGGTCGGCGCGATTGCCAGGACATTTTTACCTTCGTCAATGAGCGGCCAGGCTTCGCGCTGCACAGCTGTAGGTTCGCCGTAGGTTTCGGCAAACCACTTGTTGATTAGCGGATGGAAGGGGAGGGTCATGTTTTTTTTGGGCTTTCCTGTATGGGTATTATCTTTTTTATTAATTCTGCGGGAGTAATAACAGGTATAAGAGTTTTATAAAGTTTTAAAAAATCTAAATCCCGTGTTATAATAAAATCCATGCCAGCTTTACTTCCGCAAACAATTACCAACGCATCTTCATAATCTTTTATTGGATAATCCAGAGCATCTCTGCAATCTTTTTCCAAAACATCAATAATAGAAAATATTGAAAACAATGAACGCATACTCTTTTGCAAGTTTTCGGCTTCCAGATACTTTCGTGCAATATAATAAATATCTGTAATACTGTTTGCTGTAATGTATCCTGTTAATTTATTATCAAGAATTAAATCAATTATTTTTTGAGCTTCTTTCCTGAAAGGTTCTCTGCTTGCGATTGCATCCAGCACTATATTTGTGTCAATCAAGACTTTCATTTAACTTAGCCGTTCCATACGGGATTTCTCTAGATCAATATCAGGCGGTAATATTCCGTATAATGACTTTTTTATTTTATTTTTTTCCCTGTTGGAAAATTTTTTTTCTCTGGATAAATTATTAATGGGTGTAGTAAAAGTAATTACCACCTCATATTCTTCATTTACCGGTATTGGTTCTTTGGGTTTAAAATTTTCACCGTCGTATACTGCTTTAATTGCATACATAATGACCCTCCCACATCTAAAATTTATCAAAAATTATTTAAAATTTCAATAACTATTAATGCAATATGCAACTTTAACCCGTATATAGCAGTACGCCTGATATCATGGCTTGCCGGGGATCAGGATGTCCGTGAAGTCACGATAAATGCTGTTGTTGATACCAGAGCAATGTCACTGGTCATAAATGAAGAAATCCGGGAAAAACTGGATTTAGCCATTACCGGTCAAAAAAGCGCTCTGCTTGCCAATGGGGATCGTACTTACTGTATGATAACCGAACCTGTTGCAGTACACTGGAAAAACTGTAAAATGACTACAAATGCTATCATGATACCAGGCGCGAAAAAAATTTAATTGGGAATAATACTGCTGGAAGGTATAGATCTTATGGTCAACCCCGTAATACTGGAAGTGGTAGGCGCCCACGGCGAACAGGAAGAAATATTGATAGTTTAGACTTTATATCAAGGGCGGACAACTCTGAAACCTAAATCAAAACTTTGAAATGAAGGGTTATAATTACCCCTATATGCTGAACGCACTGCCTGAGCGTTATCTCCCCAGCTTCCACCGCGATAAACACGATTGGTACCTGAGGAAGGTCCGGTTGGGTCGATCTGTGCATCGGTTATATAGTTTCCGTACCAATCCCAACACCATTCCCATACATTTCCGTGCATATCATATAAGCCCCACGGATTTGCTGAAAAACTCCCTATCGGCGATGTTTCAACAAACCCATCGCGGATGTTAACAACATCCCAGTCCGGATATAAATCCTTAACAGAAAGATCAGCTATATTTGCTTTGCCTGCCATTGATAACTCATCGTTTCCGCTCCAGAATCTGGTTAAAGTACCGGCTCTGCATGAATACTCCCATTCGGCTTCTGTCGGGAGACGGTAACCTGATGTGTTTCGATTCCAGGTGACATTTGATCCATTAATTGTATATGCAGGAGTCAGGTTTTCTTGTTTGCTCAGCCAGTTACAAAATTGTATTGCATCATTCCAGCTGATAAATACTACCGGATGGTTGTCTCCCTGTGTGTATCCCGGAGTTTTCCAGGTTCTGGCCGGATTCCTCTGCCAGTCGCTGCCATTCCATTCAAACCCGCCGCCGTTTATTTCCGCTTCTGTCTTGTATCCGCTTGCAGTAGCAAATTGGCGGAATTGCCCCACTGTTATTTCATATTTGCTAATATTAAAAGAACTTATTGTCACATTATGCTGCGGACCTTCGTCATCATAACGTTCCTGTTCATTGGAAGGACTGCCCATTACAAAAACACCGCCGTTTATTTTTACAAGATCATTTGAATAAACATGCTCAGTTATAATGTTAGGTAAGGTTTCAGATACTTGTGCGGACATTACCGGCGATGTTTCAGCGGGCGGTGAACCAAGATAGGCTGTTCCGTAAAAATCTGTATACAATGCAGGATTCTGATCATTGTTGCTCGCACGCCTTACATCAGCTCCTGTACGTCGGAAAATTTCATTAACTTCTATACCTTGTTCGGCCAGATGCTGTAACAAGAATCCTGTAAATAGACCGTTTCTGCCTGTTCCGTCATTCGCTGTTTTTCCCGCGCCGGTAGCATACATGATGATACTGTCTGCCGGCGGATTAACAGTTGCCAGTCCTCTTGATACCGAACGGCTCCATGATGCAGGAAAATCCCTGCATGCATCAAGGACAATCATATTAAGTGTATTATTGGCATCATTCAGCATGTCCAGAATTACCTGCATGGAAATTGTCCGTTCACGTAAAAAATTCCTGTCAGGGATGACCGCGTCTACTGGAATCAGATAGTTCATTCCATCCATCTGCACCCCATGACCTGCATAATAAAAAAAACCGTAGGTGGTACCGGTAGCAGCAGACAGTCTGTTCCTTAAGGTGACAACAGCTGATTCCATTTGACGCAGATTTCCATCGATTACTTTATCTACAGTAAATCCCATTTTTTGTAATGCATCGGCCATATCGTTTGCGTCATTAACAGGATTTTTCAATGTACCGAATTCTGTATAATTTGCATTACCGATTACCAGTGCGTATTTTTGCTGAGGATAGGCGAGAGCGGCGGTTAAAAAGAAGAGTAAGATGTATAATTTTTTCATCATAATCACTCCTTTCAGCTCCATCTATTATCTAATTGAAATATTATATATACCTTGTGTATCTCCATCCGGAGTTATTTCTATAAAATAAGTTCCAGCTTCTAAATCCATATAACCATTATAAGGACTACTCAATGATGGATTATCTTTTTTAATTTGATCTCCATCTATATTAAGCCAACGAACATATAACCAACTAAGCCCATTATTTTTATCGCTTGTTATGTTAATTGTTAATCTGCCAGATTTTATTAAATCAAATCTATACATATCAAGTTTATCTTGATAACTAATAAACCCTGTTATAATTTGACCTGCCTCCAATAATTGTGCTGTTGCCCGTGTGCCATTTGGTTCTATTTCATTATTTCCTAAAGGTAAAAATGAACCGGTTAAGTTATATATTCCTGTACTACTTCCGTCTGGAGTAATTTCAATATAATAAATTCCTGCTTCTAAGTACATTGAATTATTATATGGATTGCTTAATGAAGGATTGTCTCGTTTAATTTGTGTTCCATCTGTATTCAACCATCGAACATAAGACCAACCCAATCCCATGGTTTTACCACTTGTGATATTCACAGAAAATTTTCCAGGTTGAGTTAATTCGTATTTATATATATCCATTTTTTCTTGATAACTAAAAAAACCTGTTACACTTTCATTTATTGCCAAAATTTGAGCTGTTGTTAATGTATTATTTGGCTCTTTTTGATTATTCTCCGCAGTTATAATTTTGCCAAGTAAATTGTATGTTCCTTTACTGTTTCCATCTTGAGTGATTTCAATATAATATGAACCAGCTTCCAAATCAATATAAAAATTATACGGATTGCTTAATGAGGGATTATCACGTCTTATTTGTGTGCCATCAAAATTGAGCAATCGAACATATGACCAACCTAAACCATTAACTGCATTACTGGTAATATTTATTTCCAACCTGCCAGGTTTATTTAAATTATATTGATATAAATCGATTTTATCTTGATCACTGATAGAACCTTTTACTGTCAGACCTGATAATAAAAGATGCGCTGTTTCACGGGTATTATTCGGTTCTTTTTCATTATTATAATAATCTGCACGGATACTATACGTTCCGGTATTACCAATACCGGTTCTTCCGATTACATCAATATAATAAGTACCTGCCGCTAGGTCCATAGATTGACTGTATGGAAATTTAAATCCTCCGTTCGAACCATTTATTTTTACTCCCTCGGCGTTGAGCCATTGGACATCAGCGCCCTGATCAGGCAGCGCCCTACTGGTACCGTCATTTGTAATGTTTATAGAAATGCTGCCAGGCAGCGGTAGATCAATTTTATGGCGTTCCATATTTTTGGCAGTTGTAATGGACCCTGTAATGTTAGTACTATACAGAATTGCAGGATCTGACGACATAATTTGTATTATAGGCTGCAGTTGTACTGGAATAGGTATGGTTGGTAAGTTTATGGTAGTTGTTGGAGTTTGCAATGATGCCGTTCTTGCAGTCTCAGCCTGAGCCAGATCTATTTTTATGTTTTCATTATTCGGTTCCATAACAAGAGCTGTATTGTAATCATTTATGGCTGTATCATATTCACCTTTACGGTTATAGGCGTTACCGCGGCTCACAAGTACGGCTGTATTATTGGGGTCAACCAGCAGTACAGCCGAATAATCGTCAATAGCTTTTTGATATTCGCCTTTCCGGTTATATGCATTGCCGCGTTCATTTAAGTAAATTGTGTTGTTCGGATTAATATTTATGGCATCAGTAAAATCCTTAATTGCCAGATCATAATATTCTTTGCCGGAATACGCTAAACCTCTGCTATAAAGGGTAAATTCATTAGCAGGGCTCATTGAAAGTGAAACATCCGCATCCTTTATTGCATTGTCAAATTCACCTTTTAATAAGTAAGCCCGGCTTCTGCTGATTAATGTATTTGTATCATATGGGTATTGATACAATGCAGATGAATAATCGACAATTGCATCATTATAATCTTTATTTTCTAAATATGCATTCCCGCGATAAAACCTTATAGCAGCATTTGATGGTTCTATATGCAGGGCATTGGTGTATTCTATAACTGCATTGTCATAATCTCCATTCTGGTAATAATCATATCCACGCATAACAGCTTCAAGTGTCGCGGGATTGGAAAAGGTAAAATCTATTTGTGATATATTAACAATTTTTTCAGCAGTGGCTTGTGTTGAAATTGAAGGTTTAGTTAAAGGTAATCTTTGGGCGCAACTTGCTAATATAGCCATCGATAACATGAATGTTATATAATTTTTTTTCATATAAATTTACCTACCCTATTTTTTTCTTTATTTAGACTAATTATGTATAATAAGAATAATGTATATTGAAAAATCTATTTATTCAATACGTTACGTACGTACGTACGACTTTTTAGTATTTAAAGATATGGGAATTTAGGAGCTTAAAAACCTTATCTTCCTGTCCGCGGTTGGCGGCAAAAATCCTATTACATTTTACTCCACTTCAAATGAAAACACATGCGCTTCCCGGCTGCCCCAGGTTACAAGCGGTTCAAACCTGACAGTTTTTACTTCCGCGCCTATATCAGTGTAAACCAGCCGCTGGTGATTGCCTGTTATTTCAATGATCTTTTTTTCACCGCTCGCCAGAGTCAGGGTCAGACGAAAATCCCTTGTTATGGTTTTGGGTACATAACATGCCTGTGTGTTTAGGTAGTATGTTGCGTACATCGGACGTTTGTAAATTGAACCTTCAAGCTGGGTTTCGCGGTTGAGATCGCAGTCGAAAATAAAACGGGCGCGGCGGACAAAAACGGGATGGTCAAAAGAATATTCAGCGTACTCGCCGATTTTAAAATTAAAGCCGTTGTCGTCTTTTCCGATGGGCCTGTCATGGCCGTTTCGTAAAACTTCGGCCTGACCTGCCTGTACGGCCAGTTTGGCTTTTGAAGTCAGCGGCGATACCTGACGTTTTAATCCCGGAAGCCAGCAGTCGTCTTCCATCAATGTTTGCTGCAGTTCACGGATATAATTGTGGTAAACACCACGGGGTGTTTCTCCGTGCCGGTATGCGACCGCGGCCGCTGCTCCTGCTGCCTGTCCCAGGATCGCGCAGGTGCGCATTACCCTGGTTGAGCTCAATGCAACGTGGCTTACGCTGATGTTGCGTCCTGCGCAGAAAAGGTTGCCGATATTATGTGAATAAATACAGCGGTAAGGAATTCCAAAAGGCGAAGGCGCCGGATGATATATGGTGGGCAATTCTGTTGTTCGAAAAGCTTCCGGATGATGATCATCCATCGGCCAGCCGCCGTATGCTATAATGTCGTCGAATTTTCCGCCGGCGCGTACTTCCTCCTGAGTCAGGATATGATCGCCTACGTAACGGCGGCTCTCCCTTTTACCCGGTAAAAAGCCTATCCAGTCCAAATCAAAGTTGGCGTATTTTTCTTTATTTTCCGGATCATTTTTTACAAAATCCCAAATGCCGTAAGCCAGCGCAAGCAGTTCATCCCGTAATTCCTCAGTGTCGGCAATACTGTCGCGGACTCCGCCTAATTCAAGGTGCCAGAAATTTTCACCGTCATTTTTAATATCCGGAATACGGTGGGGCAGCATTTCCTTGGTGTACTTCTCCGCCCATACCGGCGGTATGTAAGTTTTGGGGCTTGCAGTTTCGCGGGCCTGGATCAGGATCGACATACCCATGGTCTTTTTGTCTGCATATACCGGAGCGATATCTTCACCGAACTCAGCGCGGGCCTCATGCCCGACTCTGTACTCCGCCCCGCTAAGCGGAGCCAGTACACTGTCACCGGAGCAGTCGGCAAATAAACGCGCATACACAGTATGGTACATCTGCGTTGTGGTCTGCCATCCTGTAACCGAAACCAAATTGTTGTCCGTCATTTGGGCGTCCATGCAGGAGCAGTTAAGAATTAAGGTAATGTTCTTTTCCTGTTTCGCGATTTCCCACATTATGGAATCCCAGATACTGAAATTTTTATAAGGGTTGCGGTAATAGTTGTTCAATGTAAGTTCTTCCACAATACCGGTTTCCTGGTTGTTCTCGCCCTTTGCGCCGAGCACCCACATCCGCATTTCACTGGAAGCGTTGCCGCCCAGCATGGGCCTGTCCTGCATTACCGCAACTTTTACACCGTGCCTTGCCGCTTCGACAGCGGCGCAAAGTCCGGTGAGTCCTCCGCCGACTACGCAAAAATCAACCCTGTGACTGATAGTTTTAAATACGCTCATGATATTCTCCTATAAAAAGTCAACCAACGAATACCCTTTAGCCGACTTTTTTTATCATTTTCCTGGCAACGCCAGTTTTTTTCTTACTCTTCCCCAGTATCTTTTTTGATACAGGTTGATTTTGTT
>WQZG01000102.1 GCA_009780855.1 Treponema sp. | reverse complement strand
GAAGCCAAAATTGCAATAAATGCAAAACTCATAGTACTTCAAGAATTTGGTCATAATTTAGGTTGATCATTTGTAGATACAATATAGGGTTCAAAATACAATAATTTAAAGGAATTAAGAGTTAGTCACAAAAAATATGTTTTAAGAGTTTTATTCATTTTTAACAAAAAACGCAATTGATGGTTATTAATCGGGGGAAATAAAAAGGGTAAGAATGAAGAGGATTTTTACAAGAGAATGATAATGCGAGCAGAAGAATTAATCGAAAAATATCCTGAAATAATGGAGGAAGAAGATGCATGACGCAATAAAAATGATGGAATCAAAAATGAAACCGGAATCCGTGGAACGTTCACGCATAATGGCCGAACAGGAAATTCTGGCAATAAGGCTTGGACAATTAAGAGAAAAACTTGGTGTAAGGCAGGATGAATTTAGCAATTTTAGTCAAACATCAATATCAAGGCTTGAAAAAAGAAAAGATCTAAGAATATCAACATTAATTGAATACTTAAATAATCTTGGAATGGGTCTTGAAATAAAAACATATCCCAAAACTAATGTTAAAAAAGTAAATGAAGAAATTTTATTAAGAGTCTAAGAAACACCCCACTTCGTTTAACAAACGGTAACTGCTCACCGCCCTATTCGGGCGGTTCGGGTTCCGCGAAACTGCAGTCAGGCTAAAGCCCTTCATTCCAAAATTGTATTCTTTGACTCAAATAATTTATTCCTGATGCTGTCCAGGATCTGTTTGATTTCCAGATAATCGCTCTTGCGGTAGACAGTCCCCTTGAGCAATCCGTCAAGCTGAAATATTAAAAGCAGCATTTTCATTTTGTTCATTTTTGGCTCCCATTAAAAAATTAATTTTCTTTCCATTTGCCGATCATGCGGATCTTCTGGTTTCTGTAACGAACCAATACCTCAGGCGTATGTTTTGACAGTTCAGTTATATCGTCAGCGAGAACTTTTTTTATTAAAGCAGCCGCGGCGTCCGGGTTTGTGTGGGCGCCGCCCTCGGGTTCTTTTATTATTCCGTTGATAACGTTAAAGGTCATTAAATCGGAACTGGAAATCCGCAGCATTGCCGCCGCGTCCCTGGCCCTTGATGAATCGCGCAGAAGAATCGAGGCGCAGCCTTCCGGGCTTATTACCGAATAAATCGCGTTTTCCAGCATATAGATTTTGTCGCCGACGCATATTCCCAGCGCTCCGCCGGAACCGCCTTCACCAATGATGACACAGATTATCGGTGTTTTTAACTGGCTAAAGTCCCTAAGGTTCCTCGCAATTGATTCGCCTATCCCGCGTTCTTCCGCGCCCAGGCCGGGAAACGCCCCGACTGTGTCGACAAAGGTAATTATCGGCCGCCTGAATTTTTCAGCCTGCTGTGCCATGCGGAGCGCTTTGCGGTAGCCTTCCGGGTTTGCCATGCCTGCGTTGCGTTCAACACGTTCCTGCAGGGTGCGGCCTTTTTGGTTGGCGATTATTGTCACGGGCCTGTTCTCCAGGAACGCAAGCCCGCACACCATCGCGGGGTCATCTCCAAAAGCGCGGTCTCCGTGGAGTTCGGTAAAATCCGTAAAAATGCGGTTTATGTAATCCAGCGAATAGGGCCGGTCCGGATGGCGCGCAAGTTCAACCTGCTTCCACGCTTTTTCCGACTGTAAGGTTTCCTGGATCTTGTTTTCCAGTGTGTCCAGTTCCTTGGAAATATCAACTCCGGATTCTTTTGCAAGGTTTACAAGTTCAACTATTTTTTTCTGAATCGCGTCTGTACTCATTTATATGCTCTCCTTTTAACCGTAAATCTCAACCGTAAATCAGCAGGCGGTTTTATGGAAATCCATAAGGCGGGAAAGGAGTTTTTTCTGTTCCTTTCTTGGACTGATAAGATCGGCAAAACCTTTTTGCATTTGGAACTCGGCGGTCTGGAATCCTTCGGGCAGTTTTTGCTTTATGGTTCCCTCGATAACGCGCGGCCCGGCAAAACCGATCAGTGCGCCGGGTTCCGCAATTGTAACATCGCCCAGCATTGCAAAGGAGGCTGTGACCCCTCCGGTTGTGGGATCGCACAGTACCATGAATAACGGGACTCTTGCTTTTGCCAGCTCTGCGGCAGCGCTTGATGTTTTTGCCATCTGCAGCAGGGAGAAGATCCCTTCCTGCATTCTGGCGCCGCCGGAAGTCGCGTAAACGATCACAGGTGTTTTTTCCCTTGCGCCCTTAAGCATTGCCCTGCTGATTTTTTCCCCGACTACAGAACCCATGGAGCCGCCCATAAAGTTGAAAGACATAAGGGCCAGTATTGCGGGCTTGCCCTCAATTTTGCAGGTGCCTGTAACAACAGCTTCCTTGATGTGGGCTTTGAGTTCGGCTTCCGATAATTTTTCTTCGTAGCCTGTCAAATCAATGGGATTGAGGGAGCTTACGTTTGCGGAAAATTCCTCAAAGGTCCCTTCATCTGCCAGGTAGCCGATTCTCTGGAGAGGTTCCATCCGGTAATGCCAGCCGCAGGAAGGGCAGGTATTCAATGCAGCTCCAATCGCCTTTTTATCATGCGACGCTTTGCAAGCCGGACACTTGTCCGAATTTTTTTCCGCCATATTTTTCTCCTGTTATGCGTTAATATCGTTTATACGTTTATATCAACATCGGCGTCATAATCAACGCCTTCAACATCAAAACCGTGAGCCTCAAGGAAGTCATGCCTGAACCCGTTTATATCTGTAACCGTAAAAACATTTTCTTGCTTTACAGTCTGCATTTTCGCGGTTACCGCTTTTTGCACATCGTCCCGCATTTCCATATCGTCAATCCTGATTCTGCGTTTGCTGTCCGTTGGTACATCAGCAGGTTTACTGCCAGTGTATAACCTGTCCCTGTACAGCCGCATAATTTGTTCAGCACAGCCTTCATGGATACCCATTTCCTTCATTACCTTAAACAGACACGAAACATAAAGCGGAATTATCGGTATTACTGCGCTCGACCTGGTCACAAGTGCCTTGTTAACCGAAACCCATGCTCCGCCGATCCTGCCTTTGGCCGCGTAATTCTTTTCCAAATCGTTGGCGGCCCGTTCCAGATCTTCTTTGGCCCTGCCGATCGTGCCGTTAAGATAAATCGGCCAGGAATGTTCGGGGCCGACATAGGTATAAGCGGCAGTATAGGTTTTTGCTGAAAGCAGGCCTTCCTTATCCAGAGCCTCAATCCAGAGTTCCCAGTCTTCGCCGCCCATAACCTTAATTGTATTTGCAATCTCTTCTCCGGACGCGGGATCGGCGCAGGCAATGGAAATTGTCCCGTCCATAATATTAATGGTCTGTCCCGAATAAGTTTTTCCGATTGGTTTGATTACAGATCTGTACATGATCCCGGTTTTTGGATCCGTCCGGACAGGAGACGCAAGTGAATAAATAATCAGGTCAATTTTCGCCGGAATACCGGCCTGTTTGGCCGCGTCCCTTATTGCCTGCGCTGTTTCTGTTTTTATTTCATTGCTGAAGGCATCGCCGTTTAAGGTTATGGAAACCAGCCCCGCCTTTGCCGCCTCCCTGTCAAACGCCGCGTTATTATAAAACCCCGGAGTAGCAGTATGTTTTTCGGATGCCGGCTTTTCCAGGGAAACCCCGACCGTAACAGCTCCATAACCAAAAGCCGCCGCGATCCGGCTGGCCAGCCCATAGCCGTTCGAGCACCCGAGAATAAGCGCCAGTTTTGGCGTAATTGTTTTTATTGGTTTAAGGCCTTTCTTAACCTGTTCAATCTGGCGTTTAACAGCGGCCGCGCATCCTGCCGGATGGCTGTTCATGCAAATATTGTTCCGCACCATTGGTTTTATAATCACAATATAACTCCCCGATCATAAATATGAAGTATTGCACCTTCGTAATTACTTATCGAACAAAAGGTGGAAGTTTTGTACCTTCCTAACAACCCATTAGCCGTAGTTATGAAGTATTGCATCTTCGTAATTACTTATGGTTTACTAACTTCGCGATGACGGTGCAATACTTCCGCTTGTTGGTTAATTACAAAGTAATTAACCAACAAGACACATCCACTCCGCTTCTGCCGCCAGCTCATCGTCGACAAAGGCCTTGCCGCTCTGTTTGATCATCTTTGGCGAAACCCGCAGATTCGTAATTTCCGAACGGACAGTATCGCCGGGCTTTACCTGTCTCCTGAATTTCACCTTGTCCACAGTTGCCAAAAAGAAAAGACCGTCCGCTCCCAGGATGCCGAGTTTACGCAGGCCCGCACCGCCGGACTGGGCCATGGTTTCAATTAATATAACGCCGGGCGTCACAGGGTATTGCGGGAAATGTCCCTTAAAAAAAAATTCTTTTTCCGTAAACAAATGTTCGGCGACAATTTTCTCCTTGTCAGCCGAAACAATTTTATCTACAAATAAAAACGGTTCGCGGTGCGGCAGCAGGCTTTCAATCTCGTTCATATTCTTTCCTTAATAATTCTTTTCGAGAAGATCCCTCACAAAGGCATCGAACCTTTGGTTCGCGAGCTCACGGAGACCACAGAGGGAAGAAATAAGTTCAAGAATTCGTAACCACGAACCACACGAAAAAGAACACGAACCATCACGAACATGAAGAGATAGAACTAGTAGTATAGCTCTCAATTTTTCTTCTCTTCAGTTCGTGAATGTTCGTGAGGTTCGTGGTAAATTTCCTCTCAATTATATTTCTTAAAAATAACAACACAGTTGTGGCCGCCAAAACCCAGAGAACCGGAAGCGGCGATGTTGATATTACCGTACTGCGCCTTGTTGGGGACGTAGTCGAGATCGCATTCGGGATCGGGGTTGTCAAGGTTGATGGTCGGGGGGTAGAAGCCTTCGGTAATGGCGAGGATGCAGGCAATGGCTTCGAGTCCGCCGCCGCCGGCTATGCAGTGGCCGGTCATGCTCTTGGTACTGGAGACTTTCATTTTATAGGCGTGATCCCCAAAGGCCATTTTGAGCATTTTGGTTTCGGTGGGATCGTTGATCTCGGTGGAAGTGCCGTGTGCGTTATAATAATCAACGTCGGACGGTTTGATGCCCGCGTCTTCAATCGCCTTTTTAATGGCTGTGCTGCCGCTTACTCCGGTGGGATCCGGGGCCGTAATGTGGTAACCGTCGGCGGATACTCCGTAACCGGCGAATTCGGCGATGATTTTGGCGCCGCGTTTTTTGGCGTGTTCTTCGCTTTCCAGCACCAGGATACCTGCGCCTTCTCCCAGGACAAAACCGTCGCGGTCTGCGTCAAAGGGGCGGCAGGCTTTTTCCGGCTCATTGCAGCGTTTTGTGGAAAGGGCCTTGAGCATCTGGAAACCGCCGACAGCAAAGGGAATTATTACGGCTTCGGTTCCGCCGGAAACAACTACATCGCAGCGGCCCGCACGTATTAAATCCAGAGCCTGGCCGAGCGCGTCGGTACCGGCAGCGCAGGCTGTTACCTGGGTCAGCGCGAGTCCCTTGATTCCGTAGATCATGGAGATGTTGCCCGCGGCTTCGTTGGGAATCATCATCGGTATGGTGAGCGGCAGCATGCGTTTTGGGCCGGCCTCAAAGAGTTTCTTCATTGATTCGGAAACGATTTCAAAACCGCCGATGCCGTTCCCCAGGACTATTCCGGTTTTGAGCGGATCCGAAGTTACGTGCCGTTTGCCCTCGGCGTCGGCAGGCTGCAGCAGACCTGCCTGTTCCAGGGCCTGGTGAGCCGCCGCTACCGCGAACTGCGTAAATCTCGCCATTTTGCGGGCTTCTTTTTTATCCATCCAGACTGACGGATCAAAGTTTTTATTTTCCGCGGCGATCGTTACGTCAAAACCGGTTGTGTCAAACTGGGTAATCTTGCCGACTCCGCTTTTCCCCGCTTTGAGGGAGTCGCTAAAGTCCTTGACCGAGTTTCCTATTGCCGAGATGGCGCCCATTCCTGTAACTACTACTTTCTTCATTTTATAATTCTCCTTTTGAATTAAAGGAACATGCCGCCGTCTACCGGCAGAACCTGTCCTGTTATGTACGCTGAATCATCGGATGCCAGAAACAAGGCAGCCTTCGCAATGTCTTTTGGCGTTCCCATTCTTTTAAAAGGAACTTTTTCCATCATCATCTGTTTTACATTGTCCGGCAGCACCGCAGTCATGTCAGTCGCGATAAATCCCGGCGCGATGGCATTGACCCTTACCCCGCGGCTGGCTGTCTCAAGGGCCAGGCTCTTTGTCATGCCGATAAGGCCCGCTTTGCTTGCCGAATAGTTTGCCTGCCCCGCGTTGCCGTGGACGCCTACGACGCTGGCCATGTTGATAATCGCGCCTGTCCGCCTGCGGATCATGTCGCGGCCCACGGTGCGGGCCACAAAAAACGCGGCGCTAAGGTTTATGTCGATTACCTTCTGCCATTCTTCGATGGACATTCTGAATGATAGGTTGTCTTTTGTGATGCCGGCGTTATTGACCAGGATGTCGAAACCTCCGGCTTCCTTGACCGCGTTTTCTATAACGCCGTCCACCGCTTTTAAATCCGAAAGATCGGCAACAATCCAGCGGAGTTTTCCGCCGGAGGCTTTTACCCGCGCGTCCAGATCGTCGGGGCTTTTATAATCAAGGCCCCAGACCTCCGCGCCTTCGCCAAGGAACATTTCCGCGATTTCCCTGCCGATTCCCCTTGCGGCTCCGGTGACCAGAGCTCTTTTATTTTCCAGCTTCATGGCCGCTCCGGTAGTTGATTAGATTTTCAATGTCCGCTGCGGTGCCGCCTCCCATGCATGTGACAGTACTCCCGGTGTCTTTCCATAATCCCTGCAGAACTTTGCCCGGTCCTGTTTCTATCAATAAATCCGGCTGCATGGTCGCCAGAGCCATTTCTTCATCAGTCCACCTGACTGGTCTTTCCATTTGCCAAATCGCAAGCATTTTAGCCTCCTCTCCGGTTTTTATTTGCTTTCCGGTTACATTGGAAAATACAGGAACCGCCGGGTCCCTGAACTTGATTTTTTCTAAATCCGGTTTAAAAATTTCTACTGCTTCTTTCATAAAGGGTGAATGAAACGGGCCGGCTACCGCCAGACGAATGACGCGGCGCGCTCCGGCTTCGGTAAACCGTTTTTCAGCATCGGCCAGCGCTGCCGCGCTCCCGGAAACCGCCACCTGTTTGGATGAGTTAATGTTCGCCGCGTATAAATCGGTTAGCCCCTGCTTGTTCCATTCGGTTATTAAAGATTCCACTTTATCAGGCGCAAGTCCCATTACAGCCATCATCCCGGGAGCTTCACCGTTGGCCTTGATATGGTCAATGGCGTCCTGCATGGCTTTTCCACGTTTGGTTACCAAAAACATGCAGTCTTCGCTGCTGATTATTCCTGATACCGCCAGGGCCGGGTATTCGCCCAGGCTAAAGCCCGCGCAGGCATCCGGTTTAATTCCCTTTTCCCCTAAATATGCCGCTGCCGCCAGGCTGGCAAGCGTAATGGCAGGCTGGGAAATATCGGTGCGTTTAAGCGTCTCCGCGTCAGAATTTGCCAGAATGTCCTTCATGTCTTTGCCGGATGCCTGCGACGCTATATCAAACAGGTTTTTTATGTCTTTGCCGGCGTTTAATAGATCGATGGCCATTCCCGGAAACTGGGCGCCCTGTCCGGGAAATAAAAAAAATGTTTTCATATAATACCCTTCCCTTATTGTTTTCTAGTATTATGACAAAAGAACAACAATTGTCAATATACTTTGTTACAATTTTTAAATTATTTTTTTATGGACCAGCGGATAATGTTCCCGCCGTAAGTCAGACCGGCGCCGAATCCGACAGTCATTATTAGGTCGCCGTACTGCAGCTCGCCCTTGCGGTTTAACTCGTCAAGCGCTATCGGAATGGATGCGGCAGAGGTATTCGCGTATTCTTCGATATTCATGTAGAATTTATCTTCGGGAATCTTTAACCGTTTGGCCGCAGCCTGAATTATCCGCGCGTTTGCCTGGTGGGGAATTATTTTTTTGATGTCATTTACTGAAATTCCCTCTGCGGCAATAAGTCCTGCAATGGTTTCGGTAACCGCTTTGACCGCAAAATTGTAGACTGCCTGGCCGTTCATCTCGATGTGGATGCCTTTTTCCAGGGTTTCTCCGGCTTTGAATGGGTTCCTGGAACCGCCCTTCCTGATAATTAAGTGGTCTCCGCCGGATCCGTCCGCGTAAAGAACAGACTGAAGAAGGCCGTTTTTGACTCCGGAGCCGCTGATATCGCCTGTATTGCCGGTATCATTGGTACCGTTACCAACGGTGGAATCTTCGGTTTTTTCCAGAATTACAGCGCCTGCGCCGTCCCCAAAAAGCACGCATGTCGCCCTGTCTTTCCAGTCTATAAATTTTGAAAGGACTTCGCAGCCGATTACCAGGGCGCGTTTTCTTTGATTATTCATCATTAATAAACCTGCCGCAGTCTCCAGTGCGTAGATAAAACCTGTACAGCCTGCCGCCAAATCCATTGCCGCGGCCTTTTTGGCTCCCAGTTTGTCCTGTACTATACAGGCTGCGGAAGGGCAGCCCAGGTGATCGCCTGTAACTGTTGCAACTATTACCAAATCTATGGTCATGGCCGCATCTTCAGGCGTTAACGCGGGTTCGGCCATTGACAGCGCCTGTTTTGCGGCTGCAGCTGATAGATCGCTGTTGGCAATTTCTTCGCCGGCTATGTAACGGCTCCCTATGCCGGTATGGGACCTTATCCATTCATCCGAAGTATCTAGTTCTCGGGCCAAAGCATCGTTTGTGACCTTCCGCGGAGGAACGGCTCTGCCGGTTCCGATAATTTCAAAATTCATTTTTTCTCCTCATAATTGTTGAATGACAAACTTAACACTTTTTGTAAAAATGTCAAGATAGAATGTCATTATAATTTGAGACACCCGGCATTGGAAAAGGTTGCTATATTGTGTTATTATTTATTTATGAAAGGTAAATCCTTTTTAAAAAAAACAAATATTTTAATAAAACTTTCAATAATTCTGGGCATAATGATATTTCCTGGCCTTGCTTTGCCGCTGGCAGCCCAGACAAGCAACAACCTGGCCGGGGAAAGTCTGCCTGTGCGTGATAACCCATTTACCCATGGCAGCTTATTTTTCCAGGGGTCAATCCTTTTTTTCCTGGAGGACAACGGCAATCTGTCCGATCCGATGCCCATTCTGCCCGGCCCAGGCGTTGGTTACGGAATTTCACCTTTCGCAAATGAATCGATCAGGCTGGAAGCGACACTGGACATGTACTTTACAACATATGGATATAAACTTGGCAGGCCGGTTCCCGCAGCCTGGGAAAACCGCTCCGCCTTTGTCTGGGGTAATGTTTTGGCGATCCAGGCAGGGTATTTTTTTGAAATTACCCGCGGCATGACAATCAGGGTATACGGCGGCCCGGCCGCTGACCTGCGCGCGGTTTTGATTGCTCCGGATTTAAACGAGGCCGTTGATCCTATGGACGAGATCAGAAGTGAGACCAGCGCGGTTTTCAATTACTTCTGGTCTGCAGGCCGCTGGTTCCTGCCGGTAATGGGCGCGGGAATGGATTTTAACCTTAACGAGAAATTCAAGCTTGGTTTTGATATGCGGGTTTGGTTCCCGGTTTACAAATTATGGACAAACGAAAACCTGCCGCCAGCGGAAGGCTGGCGGTTTGGTATCGGCGTCAGGGTTACGGTTTTATAACTTACAGTAAGCCAGGGCTATCTTTGCTGCTGTGCGGCTGTTGTTGTAAACCAGGGCTTTGTTCGCGGCGGCGCTTTTTCCGCCGGTTGTGCGGTGCAGTTCGGCGAGCAGGAAGGGCGTAACGGCCTTGCCGTGAATTCCGCTGCTGTCGGCTTTTTCCAGAGCGCGCCGGATGTTGTCATTGATGTAGATGGGGTTCATTTCGTCATTCTGCGGAATCGGCACCGCGATTATAATTCCGTTATTTATTCCAAGGTTTTTTTTGATTTTTATTATACGGGCCGCGTCTTCCGCGCTGTCGGTGCGGTAATCTACGCCGCAGCCGGATTTGCGCGTATAAAAGGCCGGGAAATCATCGGTTCCAAAACCAAGCACTGTGACGCCGGCGGTTTCCAGATACTCCAGGGTCAGCGGTATGTCAAGAATCGCTTTGGCTCCCGCGCAGACAACCGCGACATCGGTTTGCGCGAGTTCTTCCAAATCCGCCGAGATATCAAAAGTATCCTGGGCGCCGCGGTGCACTCCGCCGATTCCGCCTGTCGCGAAAAACTGAATGCCTGCCATTTTTGCAGCCATCATGGTCAGCGCTACCGTAGCGGCTCCGTAACCGTCCCCCGCAATGACCGCTGCCGCGTCGCGCCTGCTGCACTTGGGAATTTCTTTGTTTTGGGAAAAGTAAACCAGTTCCTGATCTGTTAAACCGATTTTTAATTTACCTTTGACAATGCCGATTGCTGCGGGAATTGCCCCTTCCTCGCGGATAATTTTTTCGCAGGTTCTGCCGCATTCAAGATTGTCAGGGTAACTAAACCCGTGCGAGATAATTGTAGTCTCCAGAGCCACTACAGGCCGGTTTTCTGCCAAAGCCACTTGCACTTCTTCGCTGACAATTAAATACTCGTTATTCATCTTTCCATTACTCATTTTGACGTTACTCATTTTTTCCCGCCAGTTTTGCGGCGTATTTATCTGCAAGTTCCCTGCACATCGCCGGATTCACCGCGGATCTGCTCTGCAATGTGATCTGCGCCATGGCAATTGAATATTTTATAATGGTTATTTCGTCCCATCCCTGCAAAGTGCCGAATACGATTCCGGCCATAAACGCGTCTCCGGCGCCTGATGTATTTACCGGCCTGGAATATTGAACCGGTATAAAAAAACTGTTCATTCTGTCCGCGTAATATGTTCCGTCTTTGCCAAGGGTTATAAAGACGCGCCTAACGCCTTTGTCGATAAGGCGGCTGGCCGCTTCATTGGGATTTTTTTGTATCTTGGCCGGATCAACTCCGGAAATCACCGCGGCTTCCATACGGCCCAGTTTGATGGTATCAAACGACCCAATTCTGAAGGCTGCCCTGGCTGCTTTTTTTGCCGAGACCGCGTCAAGGTAAAATGGAGTACTTCCGCTGCCGCCGAATCTTTCCAGAAGAAAATCGATGATGTTATAAGGGAGATTTGTATCCAGCAGTATTATGGAACTTTCCTTAATTATATCTGCCTTGCTTTCAAGGTGCTCTGTTGTCATCAGCTCCATTATATCCATATCCGCTATTGCCGCCCTCATTGTTCCGTCGGAATCTGTCAGGGCCGCATAAACTGAGGTAACATTTTCCGGGCCGCTGACGAACATACTGTGTTTTATATCAAGACCAATGGAGGTGCAGGATTTTTTGATCAGTTCGCCTCCGGGATCGTCCCCGAATACACCGATAAAATGCACACTGATCATCAGCCGAGTCAGATTTTCGGCGATGTTCCTTCCTACGCCTCCGGGACAGTATTCGATTTTGCCCGGGTTGGAATCGGCCATGATAATCGGGTTCTTGGAAAAACAGTTAATATCAACGTTTGCGCCGCCGATTACGGTTACGGGACCGGTTAGTTTTTTCATTTTAATTTGAATTTATTTTTATCATATTTTTTGGAAATCTGCTAGCCGGGAAAAATGGTGCAAAATTTATTATTTGTGTGCAATATTTATTATTTTCCCTTTTAATATTATAAATTACGCCTAAAATGCGCCGGAATAAAAATTGTATGCTTACCGTAAATTTTGAGCTTGTGTAATTGGTAAAATGATTTATGGTAAATATAGGTGAAGAATTCCAGGTGAATACTAAAACAATTCGTGCAATCAGTCCGCTTCAGCGAATGGCCCGGTGCTGGCAGCTCTATCTAATAATGCTGGCGCCCATGGTAGTTATATTTATCTTTAGTTACGGACCAATGTTCGGAGTTCAGATTGCATTTAAGGAATTCCGCGCCAACGCGGGCATCTGGGGCAGTCCCTGGGTGGGTTTTACCCATTTCATTAATTTTTTTAAATCCTACCAGTTTAAAAGATTGGTTACCAATACTCTGGGAATAAGCGTTTACGGCCTTTTTGCCGGATTTCCGATTCCGATAATTCTGGCCATCCTGATAAATGAAACTTTAAATCCCGGTATAAAGAAGGGTGTTCAGCTAATAACATTTGCACCGCATTTTATTTCAACAGTTGTAATGACCAATATGGTGCTCATGTTTATTTCGGTATACGGCGGACTCGTTAACAATATTATAGTTTCCTTTGGAGGGGCCAGGGTAGATTTTATCGGCAAACCGGAATATTTCAAATCCATTTATGTCTGGTCAGGGATCTGGCAGAATATGGGGTACAATTCGATTATTTATATTGCCGCGCTTTCTGCCATTGACCCGGCGCTTTATGAAGCTGCCACAATTGACGGGGCCAGCAAGTTTCAGCGTATTTTACATATAGATTTGCCCGGTATTGCCCCGACTATTATTATTCTGCTGATATTAAACAGCGGACAGATAATGAATGTAGGTTATGAGAAAATTTTGCTGATGCAGAATAACCTCAATATGCCGGCTTCTGATGTAATTTCAACTTATGTGTACAGGATGGGGCTTGAAAATACGCAGTATAGTTTTTCGGCAGCGGTCGGGCTTTTTAATTCGGTTATAAATGCCCTGCTGCTTGTTTTGGTTAACCAGATTGCGCGCAGGATAGGCGAGACTAGTTTATGGTAGCAAAAACCGCGCGCAGATCACCGCTGGCCGGTTCCGGCGGCGACCGCGTTTTTACAATAATCAGCAGCGCAATACTGGGCATTATTACCCTTTCGATACTTTATCCGCTCGTTTATATAGTAAGCGCTTCATTCTCAAGCAGCCTTGCGGTTGTCCAGGGAAAAGTGTGGTTATGGCCGGTAAATCCGACACTGGACGGGTACATTGCGGTTTTTCGATCATCCGCAATTCCAAGAGGTTTTTTAAACAGCATTTATGTAATGTGCCTTGGGACTGCAATCAATGTGGTTCTGACTGTAATTCTGGCATACCCGCTGTCCCGCAAAGATCTTTACGGCAAAAACATTTTTATGGGGCTGGTTACTTTTACCATGCTTTTTTCCGG